>DBZV01000152.1:9909-11213 GCA_002311865.1 Dehalococcoidia bacterium UBA1151 | reverse complement strand
GCGTCAGATCGTTAACTGCGCGCTACTCGCCCAGCAGCGTCTTTGTTGTGGCGATTACGTCTGCCTCGTCCGGGAGGAAAAGGTTCTCCAGATCGCGGCTGTACGGGACAGGCGTGTGGGGACCGGTTACCCGCTTGATAGGGGCGTCCAGCAGGTCGAAGGCCTTTTCGGCGATCACGGCTGAGACTTCGGATGCCATGGAGGCACGAGGGCTGTCTTCATCGACGATTATCACTTTGTTCGTCTTGGCCACGGATTCGAGAAAGATATCCTCGTCCAGCGGTGAAAGACTGAGCAGATCCACGACCTCGGCGGAGATGCCGTCATTCTTGAGCAGATCCGCGGCGTTGTTGCAGACCTCTGTGGTCCACGACATGCCAACCAGCGTGACGTCCGTGCCTTCCCGGGTGATTCGGCCTTTGCCCAGCTTGATGATGTACTCCTCATCCGGCACGAAGCCGCTGAGGTTGATGAGCTTCTTGTGATTGCAGACCATCACCGGGTCGTCATCGCGAATCGATGCGGCGAGGAGGCCGCGGACTGAGTAAGGGTCCGATGGTACTACCACCTTCATTCCCGGCAGGTGCGCAAGTATCGAGTAGAAGTTTGATGAGTGCTGGGCTGCATGTCCGGTGCCGCCGCCGGAGCGGGCAAACATCGTCAGCGGAATTCGAGTCTGTCCGCCAAACATGTAGCGGCTCTTGGTTGCGTTGGAAATGATCTGGTCCATCGCCACGCCAATGAAGTCAAAATACATCAGGTCAACCACCGGTCGCAGACCGGTTAGAGCCGACCCGATGGCTGCACCAAGGAACCCGGCTTCTGAAATCGGCGTATCGACGATTCGCCTAGCGCCAAAGTCCTGGATGAGTCCTTTGGTGGCGGCAAACGGACCACCCCATGAGTCGATTATGCCCTGGTCCTCACGACCCGGCCCACCGGCCACATCCTCGCCCATGATGTAGACGTTCTCATCACGGTTGAGTTCATCCCTTAGTGTGCGCTGGAACGAATCTCGGTAGCGCTCTTCTCGTCCGGGAACGTCGAAGCCGGGACCAAGTGGGTTTTTCGATGCTGTCGTCATATTGGTGTGAATCTCCTGAGTGGGGATGCCGGAAACGGAAAGAGATCGATTAGCGGAGGCCCTGGAGCGGGTTTGAGTATTCCACATAGACGTCCGTGTAGAGCTCTTCGGGGTCCGGCATTGGACTATCAAGAGCGAACTGGACCGCTTCGTCGATCTCCACCTCGATGGCGTCGCGAATGGCCTCAAACTCGGAAGCTTCCATGAGCCCCTGCTCGCC
>DBZV01000152.1:9556-9888 GCA_002311865.1 Dehalococcoidia bacterium UBA1151 | reverse complement strand
AGCGTGGGACCTTCGCCAGCTCGTGCCCGGGCGATCGCCTCCCCAGCCGCTTCGTAGACGGCCAGCGCATCCATGCCATCCACCACGACTCCTGGAATCGCGTAGGAGGTTGCGCGATCAGCGATGTCCTTGACGGGCACCGCGTACTCGACTGATGTCGATTGGGCGTATCCGTTGTTCTCGCAGGCAAAGATAACCGGAAGATTGAACACAGCGGCCAGGTTCACGCTTTCATGGAACACGCCCTGGTTGGTTGCACCATCACCGAAGAATGCTACTGCAACGCCATCGGTCCCCTTGTATTTGGCCGTGAATGCTGCGCCCACTGCAAG
>DBZV01000152.1:8130-9482 GCA_002311865.1 Dehalococcoidia bacterium UBA1151 | reverse complement strand
TCGGCGATGTGCATCGAGCCGCCCTTGCCCTTGCAGAGACCCGTTGCCCGCCCAAAAATCTCAGCCATCATGCCTTTGGTGTCCAGTCCCTTGGCGATGCAGTGGCCGTGGCCGCGGTGAGTGGATGAAATCCAGTCGGTGTCTTCCAGGTGTGCGCAGATCCCGGTCGGGCCGGCCTCCTCACCATCGGACGTGTGGGCCACTCCCATTGCGTTGCCCTTGGCGGTCTCCTCAAGGAGCCTCTCCTCAAAGCGACGAATCCGATACATCGTCTCGTACATCCAACTGAGCTTTTCCTGTGGAACCGCCATCAAATAGTGTCCTTTAGATACCCTTTAGTTCTGACAATTGTTGTCTGGGGCCGCATCTACTGCCCGCCCAAGCTAAGTGCGGCCTCGAATCGTACCATCCGTACAAGGCAAGAGGGCTGATTTAAGGCCATTCACATGATCGGAGTGACATCGTGGATCAACTCTGGGTTGAGGTTGAAGAGAATCCAAACAGCGAGTACCTGCCAATGCGGGTGTTTGAGACCCAGGGCGAGGTGACGGAGGCCGACTCAATTGAGGTTGAGGGCCTGTCGCCCGACGGCGGCGCCGAAACGATCGTGGGATGGTCGTCTGACGGAGATGGAACACCAACGGGAATCCAGTTTGGTGACGTGACGGATTCCGGCGCCGCGGTATCGGTGCTGGTAGTGGGTGGCGATTACGGATTGCGGATCAGGCCAGCGACGTCAAACGGCCCCTGGAGTCTGGATAACGATGACGAGCGTGGAGAGCCGTATCTACTGCTTCCACCGGAGACGACTATCAGGATTGCTCAGGGATGATGGCGAGTCTGCGCCATCACTAACGATTGCCAATGTGCGCCAGATGGCCCACCGCTATCGTCCTGGGGAACTACGCCCGAGGCGGGTTCTTTGGCTGGAAGATTGAGCCCTCGCCGGGCAGGTCCGACACGATGATCTTCTGCCTGCGAGTCTTGAATCCCGGGATGCCGCTCTTCAATGCGAGAACGGCAAATGCGCCGACGGATCCCAGTGCTGCAATTCCGATGAACTTCTTGCGGCTTATGCCGGTCGATTTTGATGACTTGCTGTCAGCCACCGTTCCTCCAGATACTTCCTGCCCGGTAGGCTCATTTGAAGCTACGAAAAGTTTGCTCTGTCGATGATAGCGCGTCGATTGGCATTGTGCACAGTCCAATGAACGGATCAGGCGCTGAATCGGTTTCCCCGCATCCAGAATGTTATCAGCCAGGCTAACGAATGCGCTGTCGCAGAGTGGTGGTGTACCTCACGTTAAGAACATACCGAATTGTTAAACCACAAAAAATGTTTGTGTATTCGA
>DBZV01000152.1:3830-8120 GCA_002311865.1 Dehalococcoidia bacterium UBA1151 | reverse complement strand
CCGGTATCGATGTCCTGACAGATAACGAGCGGAGGGAAGTTCTGAAACTGGTCCTCGAGCGTGTAGGGATCGACGGTGAAGGCAACGTGAAAATCAGTCTTGCGATACCCGAACCTGAGTTTTTGCGATTTGAACAGGCGATATCAAGAGCCATATCGAAGCATCGAAAGTGTGGTGCCGTGGGTGAGCACAAGATCTAATTTAACCCGGTTGCGATGGGAAACAGGAGGTCGATTTTAGGCCTTGAAACAAGGTGCGTTTTCATTGGGGATTCACTTGACACTCCAATACGCAAATGATAGTTTTCACAATCGATATATCGGGTGTCAGCGACGCCCGCTTTTGCGTCTGAAACAACTTTTCACTGGGACCAAATTCCCGGCGACTAACACGGGGGCCTCACTAGCGGATGGATCTCATCCCACTGACAGCTGAGCAGTGGGGCGACGGCGGGAATGCGATCAAACTTCTCTGGCTGTCTCTCCTCTTTGCTGTAACCGGTAGCGGGGCTTTTGTTACCGCGCATGCCATGATCCCGTCAGCTATTTCCACGGGCCACCTTCCGGCAAAGTTTAATCGGCTGCGAATTCCTCTTTACCTGCTGGGGTTTGCCACGGTCGCAGCGATTGCAGTGAACGTATTCTTCATGATCGGATTTCTCGAATACCTCGACGATGTTTATCCCGCTCGATACCGGTAATTCTCCGGACCAACCAATAAGCGCTCGATCAGACACCGTTGGTCGAATGTTGAAAACGAAAGACGATTGAGTACAGCTCCAACCGAACCGCCATCGCCCAAAAGCGGCCTTCCCACCTGGGTAAAGGTTCTCGTACCGATAGTTGGTCTCGGAGGCCTTGCTGTCACTGGAGTGGCAGTTACAATCCTTGTCTTTATTCTTACGGCATGGCTCAATCTTCCTCTCCCCTTATTCGGTTTCGACGACCCTCCAGAACAACCAATCACATTCCCGCACACAGTGCATGCCGGAACCGACGTGCTTCTGGATATCAATGGCGCGGCGCGAATCGCCCCTGATGGATCTCAGCTAACCGGCCTTGGCCTCGATTGCACGTTCTGTCACCGCACGGTAACAACTTCAGGCACCGCAGGCGTACCACCCGTGCAGCTCTGTTCCTTCTGCCATCGCGTGGTGGGGTCTGAAGATAAAGTCGGGCTGACGCAACTCAGAGATATAACTTTCCTTGAACCATTTGTTGACGCCATCAACTGGCAACGCGTTCATCGCTTGCCAGATAGCGTCCGGTTTGTTCACGATCCACACATCCGATTCCTCTCTGACCATCCTTCAGCAATTGGCAACAATGACGCTGTGACCGGCCTGGCATCGGTAAGTCCTTCACAGGTCTGTTCCACCTGCCATGGCAACGTTGCCACAATGGAAAAGGTAAAGCAGGTTGAGCCGCTCAAGATGGGCCAGTGTGTGAATTGCCATCGAGATAACAACGCTCCGGTTGACTGTTCAACCTGCCACTTCTAAGTCTGGAAATTTAGTGAGTTCAATTACGGGTATGATGGATCAGGTTTCAAGAAGAAAATTCCTAACGATGGTGGGCGCATCCACCACCGGAGCGGTTTTGTTTGTTGCCTGCAGCAGCATTCCAGACGAAGAGTTCATCATCCAGGCTCCGGTTGAGTTGCCAGAGGACCTTGTTAAGGGTCGCGATAACTGGTTTGCAACCACCTGCGGCGTCTGCGATGGCGGCGAGGGTATCGTGGTCCGTGTCATGGAAGGCCGGGCGAAGAAGATCGCTGGCAACCCTGACTTCCCGATAAACCTCGGCAAGCAGAACGTGCGGTGTGATTCAGCTCTTCAGATGCTGTACCACCCGGACCGGATCGCCCAGCCAATGGCCAAGTCCTCCAAAGGATCTGGATTCACACCGATTTCCTGGGGCGAAGCCGAAACGATGCTTCAGAGCTGGGCTGGCGGCGGCAGGGTAACCGTTGCCACAAACCCAATTCGCGGACAACTTGGCAAGGTTGCCGCCGATTTCGCAGATCACTTCAACGGAAAACACATCCCGTTCCAGGCTCTGGAGCAGGGTGTGCTGCACGGTGCAATGAAGTCCGTCTTCGGCACCGACAGGCTCCCCGAGTTTGACCTGGGCAATGCCAAAACGGTGGTCAGCTTCGGCGCCGATTTCCTTGGCACCTGGATATCACCAACCCGTTACTCCACCAAGTACGGTGAATTCCGGAACGCCGCAACCGGCCCCGGCCGCGGGAATCTCTACCAAATCGAGCCTCGCATGTCGATTACGGCAGCATCGGCTGACAAGTGGATCCCGAACCGACCGGGCATGGAGGGCGAGATTGCCCTAGCCATTGCGGGAGTCATCGTGGATGGCGAACTCGTCTCCGACGACAACATCGCGCGTTTTACGGCCAATCTACCGGAGGGCGCACTGGACGTGTTCAACACCTCCAAAGTTGCGGCCCGAGCAGGCGTATCTGAAGACACGATCAAGGATCTTGCACACGCCCTCGCGGAAGAAGGTCCCAGCCTGGTGATCGGTGGCGGATCTGCTGGCGCTCACACCAACGGCACGTTCAACCTGAATGCAATCTACTCACTGAATATTCTTCTCGGCTCAGTTGGCGCCAAAGGTGGCGTGTTTCTAAACCCGGATTCACCAATTGACGGTCTGCCATCCAGCGCAACTGGCGCATCGTTCGCAGACTGGGAAGCTGAGCTTGCTGAGTGGCGAGCTGGCAACGTCAACACGGTAATCCTTCGTGGTGCAAACATCGTTCACGGCCTGCCACGCTCGGTGAATGTTCAACAAGCGCTGGACAACGTGCCGCACGTGGTTGCGTTCGCCGATGTCCTGGACGATACCTCTGCGATGGCAGACCTCGTTCTGCCGGAAGCTTCATATCTTGAGACTTGGGGCATCGAAGTCCCAGAGCCTGCTCCCGGCTACCAGACGATCGGGTTCCAGCAGCCGGTAACCACCCCAGCGCGAACACGTGACGGTTCCAGAGTGCTCTCCGATGCCCGAGGCTTCGGGGATGTGCTGCTCAGAACTGCCAATGGCGAGCTTGGTGCGACCACGATGAAGGCATTTGTGGACGCGGCAGCTGAGACGTTGCAGGATAACGGCGGCGGCTCCGTTACGGCGCCAGATTCATCGCTTTTGATGCGCGGCCTTCTGCAGCGCGGTGGCTGGTGGGATACGAACGCCCGCGGCCGAACGCGACCACAGAACGCTCCAGCGCTGACCAACCTTCACGCCACTCCTGAGTTCTCAGAACCGACCGAAGGGGAAGGCGAAGTATTTTCTCTGATGCCGTTTGCCTCACAGGCTCTCCTTGATGGGCGAGTTGCAGCGTCTCCATGGTCGCAATCAGTACCTGACCCAATCACGTCTGCTGCATGGACCACATGGGTTGAGATCAACCACGCAACCGCGGCGCGACTGAAGATTTCAGAGGGCGACCGCCTGGTTATCAAGTCATCGACTGGTGAGATTGAAGCCCTTGCATACCCTCATCGGGCCGTCCCGCCGGACATGATTGGCGTGCCGATTGGTCTGGGTCACGAACATGGTGGTCGCTGGGCAGAAGGACGAGGGGCAAACGTTCTCTCAATTCTCGTTGACAAAAAAGACGCTGAAACGGGCGCTCTGGCATGGGCAGCCACAAAGGTCCGGGTGATCAACACTGGCCTGAACCATGAGATCGCCAAGGCTGAAGGTACGGTTGAAGCGTTCCAGGTGGAGCCGGGCTTCCCGATCCTCGTTGTAGAACCGGGTGGAAACGCGAAAGAGACGCTGCACCACCTTGAAGAAGAACACGACGTTTACGCAGATCCAGATGAACACTAGCGCAGGAATCAGGAACTCAAAGTAGATGGTCACTCAACAAGATAGTCCATATAAATGGGGCATGGTGGTCGACATCGACCGCTGCACCGGTTGTCAGGCGTGTGTTCTTGCCTGCCAGGTAGAGAACAACGTTCCTTTGAACACTGAAAACCTCTACAAGCAGAAACGAATCTACGCATGGATTCGGGTCGAGCGGTACTGGGAAGGTGAATTCCCGGACGTGAAGGCTCGCTTCATTCCCATTCTCTGTCAGCAGTGTGGAAATGCCCCTTGCGAGCCGGTCTGCCCGGTGTTTGCGACGTACCACAACAACGAGGGCATGAACGTACAGATCTACAACCGCTGCGTTGGCACACGATACTGCGCGAACGGCTGCCCTTACCACGTTCGATTCTTCAACTACTGGGAGCCGGTGTGGCCCGAGAGCCTTCGGAACCAG
>DBZV01000152.1:0-3789 GCA_002311865.1 Dehalococcoidia bacterium UBA1151 | reverse complement strand
TGAACCCGGATGTAACCGTGCGCTCACGTGGCGTCATGGAGAAGTGCAGCTTCTGTGTTCAGCGGATTCGACGTGCAGAACGCCATGCCCGTAGCGAGGGTCGATTGGTAAATGACGGCGAGATTCAGTCCGCATGCTCACAGGCCTGCCCGACTGACGCACTTGTGTTCGGCAATCTCAACGATGAAAACAGCCGCGTTTCCAAGATGTTCAATGACAAACGGCACTACAAGCTACTGGACGACAAGATAGGGACCGACCCGAACGTGGTATACCTGGCCAGGGTTGAAGAAAAAGAGACGTTAGCAGCGCATGGCTAGTCGCATAACAGCGGCCGCTCACGATGATCGCCCTACCTTCCAGGAGGCTGCGGCTGATCTGGTCAACGCGCCTTCAACCGCAGCTAGCTCAACCACCACGCGCTGGTTCCTGATCCTCGGAGCCTTCGTGGTCCTGGGTGTGGTTGGATTCGTCTTGAAGATTGCTGACCACGGCATGGATGATCGCCGTGCGTGGGGTTACTACGTTGCGATGGTCTCATTCTTGCTCACCACCGCGGGTGGCGCGCCAATGCTCTCCATCGCTCCAGTCCTTGCCAAGGCCAACTGGGTCCGCCCGGTGATGCGAGTCTCTCAGCTGTTCTCATCGATTGGCGTGCTCACCGCGATCATGTCTATCCCTCTGATCTTTCTACTACCGCCGCTGGTTGAGGATGAAGTGCGACGTCGCTCCATCTGGTTCGGCTCGCCTGCCTACTTCCCGCACATCTGGGACACGATTGCCATCTTCGGCCTGGTGTTCCTTGGTCTGGCCCTGCTCTGGGCCAGCTCAATGCCTGATCTTGCCGCCATACGTGAGAGCGGAAGTGGGCGACGCCAACAGTGGGCGCGGCGATTGGCGCCCGGATTCATTGGCACATCGGGTCAGTGGAAGGCGCTACGTATCCGCATAGGTGTGCTGAGTGCGTTCTACTTCCTGTTCCTGATCTTCACGCACGTCCTGTTTGCCTCCGACTATATCCACGCACTGGTACCGGGCTACAAAGACGCTATCTTCCCGATGTACCACGCCCTGACCTCACTGCAGGCAGGAACGGCATCGGTGATCCTGGCTTCCTACTTCCTCTGGAGATATGGAGGATTCAACCGCTACATCGGTATCAACCAGATCTGGAACCTGGCGAAGCTTCAGTTCGCCCTTTCGCTGCTCTGGTTCTACTTCTTCTTCTCAGCATTTATTGTGTTCTGGTACAGCCGTACGCCGCAGAATGAAAAGGTGATTGAGCTGTTCGATCAGGGACCACACCTGTGGGCATTTCTGGGCGCGTTGTTCTTCTGTTTCATCATTCCAATGTGGACACTGATGTGGAACTTCATCCGCGTCAGCATGCGCGGTCCAGCAATCATTGCCGGTGTGATCATCTTCGGCACCTTGCTCGATCGCATTCGACTTGGCGTTGGAGCGTGGGCCACGGAGGGAATAAACGACAAGTTCCTCCAGGTAGTACCGGAGACAGTCTGGCCCGACCTGTGGGACATCTTCATGTTCCTTGGGATGTTTGCGGGAGCGGCGTTCCTGTTCCTGTTAGTTACTCGACTGATCCCCGCGGTTTCACTGTGGGAAATTCAGCAATCAAGACTAATTTCCAAGCCGGCCATGTACATGCGCAGCGAGGTTGAAATTGTTGGGAAGCCAGACTAGGCCTCGCGGAGTACTTAGCTAAATATGCGACAAGGTAGACAACTAGACGAGATCAGGGTCAATAAGGAACTCCTCAATGGAGCCCTTGAAACACCCGCGTGGTGGAAGTGGGCCGTCCTTTTCTTCGCCACCATCGTCGTTACTGGTTTCGTGGTATTTGGCATCCAGACCAACAAGGGCCTTGGCGTAACGGGACTATCCCGGCCGGTCTTCTGGGGTGCATACATCACCACCTTCGTTTTCTGGGTTGGAATTAGCCACGCCGGAATCATGATCTCTGCCATTCTCAGACTTACCCAGGCTGAGTGGCGACGTCCCGTTACCAGAGCGGCCGAACTACTGACGGTCTTCTCGCTTTTGACAGCGTTGTCGTTTCCGGTCATCCACGCCGGCCGACCATGGCGCATCATCTACTGGATCTTCCCGTATGACTTCGCCAGGGGGCTCTGGCCAAATATCCGGTCACCGCTTATTTGGGACCCGGCAGCTATCGGCACGTATCTGACCGGAAGCACCCTGTTCCTCTACGTGGCACTACTGCCAGACCTGGGCGTACTTCGAGACCGGACAACCGGCTGGAGGCACGCCATGTACGGCGCCCTCTCGCTGGGCTGGCGTGGCAATCCACGACAGTGGCGCTTGCAGACGGTTGCAGGAGTGCTGCTCTCGGCCCTGATGCTGCCGATCTTCGTATCCGTCCACTCCATAGTGTCCTGGGACTTCGCTGTGACGCCCGGAGTTGAGGGTTGGAACTCAACAATCTTCGCACCTTATTTCGTGATTGGCGCTGTCCACTCCGGGGTGTCGGCTGTGGTCACAATGATGGCCCTGATGCGCTGGCTGTGGAAATGGGACAACTTCATCCGACCTGAGCATTTCGATGCCCTGGCCAGACTACTAATCGTGGTGGCCACCGCGTGGTTTGGCTTCACCGTAGTGGAGATTCTCTTCAGCCTCTACACGCTGGAAGGTCCTGAACTGGCCTTCCGCGATATGCAAATATTCCAATGGCCATGGTCAGGAATGTTCGTCACTTTCCTTCTGTGCGCGTTCTTTATTCCAGTCACCATGTGGCTGTTCAAGAGCGTCAGGAGCTCAATTGTATTAATGTTCTGGACCTCGATTCTGGTCAACATTGGAATGTGGTTGGAGAGGTTCCTCATTATCGTACCGTCGCTGGCCCGAAAGCAGCCGTTTGTGTACACGTGGGGAAGTTACCAGCCAAGCATTGTTGAGTTCACCATGATGGCCTGGTCATTCGCATTCGTGGCGATGAACATGTTGCTCTTCGCCAGGTTCTTCCCACTGATACCTCTATTTGAAAGTAAAGAGAGCATGGTCTTCACAACTGAAATGAAGATCGGCCGCACAACGATTCCAGCAGTCTTGCGGGAGCAGGAGTAACGGGCATGGCAAAAACCAGCATTCTTGGCCTATATGAGGATCCAGAGGACGGTGCGAAGGCAATGGACGCCCTTCACGCAGCGAACATGGATCCAAACGATTTCGATGTACTGACCGGTACGCCGTACCCGGAAGGAGCCTTCGGGGAGCATGTGCCGCAGCATCGCCTCTTCCGGTTCCCCGTATTCGGTGCGATGGTCGGTTTCACGCTCGCCATCGTCTTCACCGCTGCCACTCAGCTGGCGTGGCCCATCGTAACCGGTGGTAAGCCAATCCTGGCCGTGCCAGCGATGTTGATCATCACGTATGAATTGACGATGCTCTCCGCGGTGGTTATGACCGTGATCGGCATCCTGTTTGAGTCTCGTCTGCCCAACTTCAACCCCGGCGCATATGACACGCGAATCACAGAGGGGCTTATTGGCGTAGTGGTCTCGGTCGAAGAAGGCCGGGAGAGTGAGATCGAAGCGATATTGAATAACGCAGGCGCAATGGAGACCAAGCGAGCTTGACGACTCTGTCCGGAATTCTTGAGCCCAGGATGATTGGCGCTCGGCGCGTTAAGCCGATGTGGATCATCGCGGCTATCGCGGTCCTTGGAATCCTCAGTACCGCCTGCTTCCCAAAGCAAGGTTCGTATCCAATTGAGATCTTCACGGAGATGCACTACTCGCAGTCGTTCAA
>DBZV01000110.1:1336-12682 GCA_002311865.1 Dehalococcoidia bacterium UBA1151 | reverse complement strand
CTGCCTCAAGGCTGTAAACAACGTCGGTGGGAACTACACCTAGGCCACCTCAAGGGCCACTATGCGGCGTCTTCGACGTTCACGATGATGCGTTTGCCGAGGGCCTTCATCGCCTGATCCAGTTGATCGTGCCGAGACTGGTGTAGGACATCTAGCAGACGATCGACCTGTTTGGGGTTTTGGCCGAGCTGGCGAGCTAGCTCCGACTTATTGATGCCCCTGCTGCGCATTTCGGAATAGATGGTGGCTTTTATCGCGATGAGCGGCGGCAATGTGACGGTTTGTTGGCCTGCCGATGGTTGCATAGGCAGCGGCAATCGCTCTCCCTCATCCATCCGAGCAGAAATTGCGGCCGTCAGGGCGCCGACGGCATTGGCCAGCGCAGATTCCACGTCGTCACCGTACGTAGTCACTTCCGGAAAATCTGGAATCGTAAGAAGTAAGGTGTCGTTGTCATCCGGTTCGAGGACTACTGGATAGCGCTGCAATGATTCTTCCTCTTCGCCGGGTCAACGTGGTGGACGATCTTTGATTCCCAGATCTTTGAGAATCTTGTTGATCAGGCCTGTTCCTAACTGCTTCCTGCCACCGTGCACAGGTATCTGACTTCGCTTGTCGCCTCGCCGGACCGCGAGATGACCGGTTCCTCTCTTCGCCTCAAACACGCAGCCACGCCTTGAAAGCCAGCGACGGAATTGACTCGAATTCATGTACGGCGACGATCAGATTCACGGTTCATGGTCTGAACTGTGTCTCCTGAAAGCCGGAACTCCAATGAGCCTATGTCAATTACCGCGCGGTAGTTGGCCGTTGGCGTCAATAATACGACATAAGTGTCGTAAGATCAATCGAAGACACGCAAGATGACGCCGCCTAATCCACCTCAAGCGCCAGCAGTTTGCGCTTCATCTCCAGACCCCGACGCCCACCGTACCCGCCGAGTGAGCCGTCAGCCCTGATCACACGATGACAGGGCACCAGCAGCGGCACCCGGTTCTTCGCCATCGCCTGTCCCGCTGCCCTCGGCGCACCGGGTCGCCCGGCTTTTGCGGCTAGCCAGGAGTAGCTGCGTGTCTCACCCCAAGGGATGGTCCGGCATGCGTCCCACATCGCGGCGGTGAAGGGCGGCGCGTCTGAGAAGTCAGTTGGGAGGTCCACCAGCGTATCTCGAACACCGTCAAGGTAATCATCAATCGCAACGCTGATCTCGCGGAACCAGTCGGGATCGTGATCGCACTCAAGCTGCGCAGGGAAAATTACGTCTTCCGCATCATCGCGATCCGGTTCTGGCATCGACATTTGAGTGATGCCCTTATCGGATGCCGCCGCTGCTATCCAGCCGTATTTGCTCTTCCAGACATCAAACCTTATGGCATTCAAGTCAGATCAAGCTCGACCGATCAGTCTGCTCCCTGATCGGCCAATCAGCGCACGTCGTATCCGCTTCCACGCCTTCGAGTAGTCCGCATCATCGCCACTCGATGGCGGACCATAGGTCTTACCCTGATACGCCTCTGCAATGAAGGTTGTCTGGGCGGAAATCGTAGGGATCGCCAGCGCCAGGTTGGAGGCATATTCCCGTGGAGTCTGACTGGGGTCGCGACCGAGTCCGGCGAATCGACCCAGTCGGGTCATCTTCAGATAAGTGCGTTCTGCGGGGCTCATTCGTCCCATCCCATAGTTCCAGGCGATGGTGCTGACTATTGCAAGAATTAGTACCGTGAGAATCGGAATTGCTACCGGAAGCACCGGGAAGCTTGTGCCACTTTCTTGTTCAGCCAGCAAGCGTTGTGCTGCCGCGGCGGCGAGGGCTGCTGCCGAGAATTCCCCCACGTCCTCGGGGAAGAACTCAGCTTCCAGCAACTGATCCTGTGTCAGCCTGCCGTTGCCGGGAACTTCTGTCAGATTTTGTACGGCCACCCCACGTGCGAACACGCCGTAACCCGGGGTTGACTCAACGTCTATCCAGCCGTAGCCGGGGAAGTAGGCCTGTGCCCACCCGTGCCGATCCGATCCCAAAATGACGAAGCGATTTTGCCCCGGAATAAATGACCCTGGTGCATATCCGGCCACCATGCGCGTCGGAACGCCCACGGACCGCATCAGAACTGCCGCAGCTGATCCGAAGTACTGTGAATATCCCTTGAGCTGATCATCGCGGCAAGGAGCTGGTGATTCACCTCGCGGGCACGCCTCAGATTGTGTTTCAAACAGGAAGTAATCGAGCGCATCCTGACCTGGTTTTGGCCCCAGAATGGACAGACTGTAGCCTTGATCTTGAAGGAAATCCTGGACGGCCGTGACTTTCTCGAAGGGTGTCTCTGCCTCGCTTTTGGCAATAATATCCGCTCCCAGCTCGGTCACTCTGGCCGGAAGACTCTCTGGCAGTTGCAAATAGCGGTCGGTGACCCATGTTGGATAGTTAGCGCCCGCCGCGTCCAGTTCCTCATCAGATGCCGTTGAGATCAGCTGATCCACGATGTACGGCGTAAGCGCATCAAGCCTCTTCTTTGGTGTGAACGCAATCTGCTCAACCGGTGGCGCTTCCAGCCGGGATACCCGAATCCCGGCCAACTCTCCGTCTCGGCTGATGGTCAGCGTGCCTGTGACTCCCGGCGGAAGAACGGTTGACACCGCATCCTGAACGGCTTGGTTCCCGGTTGGCACTAGCTCGTCAGGCTCAAGAATCAGGAACTCATCCCATATATCGTCCGCAAGCTGCTGGATGTCAGACGGCGCTGGGCCAAGGTCCTCTGGATTCATGGTGATCGACCACTCAAGCGGCGCCAAAACCTGATTTATGCCGTCAATGTTGAGAGAAAGTGTGGCACCAACGGGCATGACCCAGTTGGCGGCTACAACCGGGATGAAACGCTGGGTGACCAACTGACGTGATTTAAGGTCATCGCGCCTCGCCAGGATTTCGCCGGCCAGGGTCGGATCCTCAATGGTCTTGCCAGTCTGCCAGCCCTGGCTGCTGTACTCCGAATATATGTGGCCGGCATGCAGCGTTGGATAGACGGTATCGACATACATCACCGGATCATCTGGAAGATCGATTGATCCCCGGAATGGCAACGTCTGCCGGAACTCCCCGAAGCCGTTTGCATCTTTGCCGCGAACTCCAGAAAGCAGTCTGCCGAAATCCGAGTCGAGAGCCCGGAACGGGTCCTTGAAGGTATCCCAGACAGCGCCCAATCCGTCGTTCCTTGGTTCCCACATCGGGAGTGAGGCAGCGATCAGGACTACCGGTATTGCAAGGACAATACCATGCTGCATGGAGAGTTGCCTGAGGTGCGTTGGAAACTTCATTCCAGCCTCTGCCCAGCCCGCTGCTCGCTGCACCGAGGTGACGTGGGCGAATAGAACAATGGAGATGGCGAGGAACAGGTAGAGCGTATATTCGTACTGGCCCTGTCTGTAGCTGAGGTTAATGATGATGGCCACACCGAGCATGGTGACCGTTATCCACGCGTTCCTGAACTTGAAGAGTATCCAGGCGGAAGCAAATGAGATGAGCCACGATACAGACAGCAGCATCACCTGAAATGGCAGAGCGTCTCGACTGATCCCATCATTGCGAGCTGCATCCAGCCACAGGAAGAATCGCTCCCAGATGTCCTTTGACGTGGCGATGATGGTATCGCCGTTCGCCCCTTCACCAGCCTGCCAGAAGACTACGACCCAGCCGATCGTGAACGCTACCACCGGCGAAATAGGCCAGTTGAGCCGATGCCGAGCCGCCATTGCACCGACGATACCACCCAGTATCACAGTGATCTGCGTATTTGGGCCTTCCAGCCACCCCGCAAGTTGAACGGACCTTGCAACGGACGCCAATAGTCCGAGCAACAAGACAAGAGTGATTCCGTCTTCATACGTGCGGAGGTCAAAAAATCGCCCAAGCGTCCGCTCCGCAAACGACGATAAGGTGCCCTCGATTGACGATGAGCTCAGCTTTGGCGATTGAATTGCGCCCGGCGGCTGAAGTGTGCCGGCACTTGTGCTCATCCTGCAGCCTCGCTTACCGCCTGAGTTCGATGAAACAAACTCGGAGCCTCAGGTTTGGACAGCGCCGTACCGGCCGACATGCCTTGCCGAACATTGTACGTTTTGACACCATGGGAGATGAGCCTTGCGCGCGGCGATTCAGAAACATCCTCGGGATCCCAGGACTGTCGGTCCATGACCACTGCAACTGTAAACACGCCGCGTTTCTGCAGCGCACCCAGAGCGTCTACCCAGTCCCCATCCGGTGCCGCGGTAACAACAACAAGTGATGAGCCTCGGCTGACATCGCGCTCAATCTCAGCAATCAGATCGAAAACCGGCCGAGTTCCCTCAGGCCGACTCCGAGCAATGTGGCGGATGATGTTCAGGCGTTGAGCACCACTCCTGTCTGGGCGCGTCAGCAGCGACCTGGTTCCAACACCGGAGAATCCCACCGGAAGTTGAAGGGTCATGTACTTGTGAACCGTGGACGCAACGATAGTGGCAGCCAACTCATCCGTGGAGTCGGATCCCTCCCCCAGAGCCTGGCTAGCCTCCTGGTCCATGATGATCCACATCTCGTTTGAGCGCCCCTGATCAAACGTCTTCACCATCAACTTGCCTGTCCGGGCGGTGCTGCGCCAGTGGATACGACTGACCCCATCTCCAGAGTTGTAATCACGTATGGATGACACTTCAGGAGAGAGCACATAGCTGTGACGGCGGTGCGCCGTATCGCCAGTCACCAGTGCCGATGGAGCCGCGTAATCAGGTATCTCTGAAACCCTTGGGAATACAACCAGATTCTGTTGGGCTGCCTGTTCCATTTCGTGCGGAAATAGGCCAAATGGATCAGCAGATCTGACCACCAGGGGTCCAAGGGTAAATTCACCTCGCTGCTGAACTGTGAAATCGATATCGAACTTGCGGTATGAGATCAGGTTGGGGAGGCTTACGACTTCCGCGATTTTCAAGCCAGGAATATCGGTCTTGTCTTCTACCTCGATCCAACTTTTTGGTAGGCCGACCCGGTTGTTGACGACAAACGACTCGGTGATTCGGTCACCCACACTGACCTCTTTTACGGGGCGTGTGACCGCAACTGAAATTGTGTCAGAACCCCACCGGGACCAGACCCAGGAGATGATGAGAAGCAAGATCAGCGCGTAATTCATCCGAACGGCAAGATCGAACCCCGTCGCCATTCCAGAGGCGAACAGGACGAGTATCAGGGTGCCAAGAATATACAGCCGTGGTGACCCTGGGATTCTTCGGCGGCTAGTAGGTTCCTCATCGTCATTGGCGTATGAAAACGCGGAACTTCCCCGAGATAGCACACCAGGCATGCGCGCCACTATTCGCCGCCCCACGTGTGCAGGGAGACAGATTGCAAACCAGTTCGGGGGGTGGGATTCATTACATTCCTAGGCGAGAGATTCAGCGGTGGGACGCGGCCCGGCCGACCCTCCGGGCACGGGGGTGGCGCCCAGAATTTCGCTAATTATGATCTCGGCTGTCGCTTCCCGCATACGCGCGGCAGGGGTGAGTATTAATCGGTGGCTCATGACGGGAACTGCAATGCCCTTGACGTCATCCGGTATCACGTATTCTCGACCCTCCATCAACGCAATCGCCTGGCTGCCTCTCAACAACGCGAGGGACGCCCTTGGCGATACTCCCAGCGCGATATCTGAGTGGTCTCTCGTCGCATTCGATAGCGTGACGATGTACTCCTTGACCAGATCATCCACGTAGATTTTCCGAACGCGTTTTTGCAGATCAACGATATCCGCGGGTGTCGCCACTGCCTGAAGATCGGTGATTGGCTCACTGGTCATCTGGCTGTTCATGATCTCGATCTCCTGCGTTGGATCCGGGTAACCCATGGAGATGCGGAGGAAGAATCGGTCAAGTTGCGCCTCTGGCAGCGGGAAGGTTCCCTCGTACTCGATCGGATTCTGAGTAGCCAGCACCATAAACGGGGCCGGCAGTGCATACGTCACACCGTCAACGCTGATCTGACCCTCTTCCATGGCCTCCAAAAGGGCGGATTGCGTCTTCGGGGTGGCACGATTGATCTCGTCGGCGAGGACGATCTCAGATATTATCGGACCTTGGCGAAATTCAAAATCGTTGGTCTTCTGGTTATATACAGAGACGCCGGTTATGTCGCTGGGCAAGAGGTCGGGAGTGAACTGCAGGCGTCGGAACTGGCAACCCGCACTGCGAGCAATGCTTCGGGCCAGCAGCGTCTTGCCCACACCCGGTACATCCTCAATCAACGCATGTCCGCCAGCTATCAAAGCAACAACACCCAGTTGCACGGAATCGCGCTTGCCAATGATGACCTTTTCAACATTATCGACCAGCTGCAGGGCCAGGTCATTTGGTTCGGCGGTTGTGGTCACGTGCAGGCCTCTTTCTGTGCTGCGTCTGATCCATTTGAGGTGCCCAAAATGATAATGGCCGCATTCCAACTCTGGGGGCGTCCACGGTACCTCACATGTCTAGTACGTTGAGGTAACAATCTCATTGAACCGGGCAGTGCGCATCACAAGAACTCGTTAGTTGCCATTTTTAGATCATTCAGGAAGTGGTGGGCAGTAGAGGACTCGAACCTCTGGCCTTCTGTGTGTAAGACAGACGCTCTAACCAACTGAGCTAACCGCCCACAACCCACCCATTGTGCCAGTTTTGAACGAGGGCGAATACTATCTTGCCAATTCGAGACCTAAATGGGTCACCATAACCATCTCCGTCCGGGAAGTGAAACGTACACAACCGCAGATTGGTTCCCGATGAGATGAGTCGCTCATTAATATCTGTTTGAATCGGCGCGTTTTGGATGCTTTCACCTGACGTGGCACTATAACCGGGTATCATCGGTGGCCATGCGAATTGACCACGAAATCGAATGCTTGGACTGCGGTGCGATCTCATCGATCGATGCCAACTTCTGCTCAAACTGTGGGTTTGAATTCGCACCGTCCAACTGCCCAAATTGCCACACGAAATTGCGCATAGGCGCCACTTTCTGTTCTGAGTGCGGAGTCAGCGTTGGGCCGTCAGTTCGTGCCGCCAACAGAAGCAGCAGGCCCGGCGATCGAGCACCGCAAAACGTTCGAGTCATAGTCAATCGGCGCGGCGGCTGCGCATCCGGATGCCTGATACTTCTTTTGCTGCTGGTAGTCGTAATTGTCTTCGTGTGTGGGGCCGCGATTTAGTACTGGAACAGCCGCAGAACACCAGGCAAATTTGGGTTCTCAAATTCACATATTGGTGAAATCTGAGGACTACACTAATAGAGCGCGATTTCCATACAAATCCGACTGCCCCGTAATTCGCTTCTGAGGAGAACGATCCGTTTCGGTGAATACAACAGAGTCCAGTTCGAGTCCAACCGAAACGCCTGATCTCGACGGCTCCGACCAGTCCAAACCGCGCAGCTTCCTTGAAAGCAAAATCTGGTTCGGCGTGTTCATCGCCGCTGGCGTCGCCATCGCCATAACCTCATGGGTTCTCTTGACCCGCGCTGACTCCACAATGGAGTCGTTTACGTACACAGAGTTTGATCCACCAAAGGACTCACTGGATTTCAGCCTGGTGAACCAGCACGGCGAGACATTCACACTGTTCGACCATGAAGGGGAAGCGACGATTCTGACGTTCCTCTACACAAGTTGCACAGATGTTTGCCCCTTTATCGGCGCTAAGCTGCGGGAGGTCCTGGACATCCTGGGCGACGATACTGAATCACTGAACATCGCCGTTATCACCATGGATCCGGAGCGCGACACGCCGGAGCGTGTTGTCGAATACGGCAAACGTCTTCGAATGGACAGCGAGTGGGACTACCTGCTCGGAGAGCAATCGGTGCTTGAGCCAATCTGGCAGGAGTACTTCGTGGGACTACCGACAGTTGGCGATCAGGCTGTGTTCGCAACGCAGGACGATATTGAGCGGTATGACTTGAACCTTGGTCTGAGTGACCTGAACGAGCGAACGGCCAACGATGTCCGTTTCGAATTCGGCGGTGGATACGACGTCGGTCATTCCACCCCCATCATGATCATCGACAAGAACCTCAAAGTACGGATCGTCGCCGGGCAGCATTTCGATCCGCTGGAGTTCGCCACTGACGTGCGGAAGGTACTCAATGAGAGTTAGGCACTGCGCTTGAGTCGCCATTCGCTCACCGCCCTGCGCCACCTCCCGCCCGCGCTCCTTCTGGCAATGCTGATCAGCGCGGTTGCCACCACCGCGGCAAGAGCCGATGCTCATTTGCCAGATTCTAGCGAAATCTGGAAATGGTGGGTACCAGATCCCCTCGCAATCATCGTATTCGGCGGCCTTGGCTACCTCTACTACCGGGGGCTGAAGGACTGGAAAAAGCGAAGCCGCCCACATGGCAGGTGGAAAGTAGCGTCCTTTTACGCAGGGCTGCTGCTGATGCTCGCGTCGTTGGTATCGCCGCTTGATCCGCTCTCGGACCAGCTCTTCCTGATGCACATGATCCAGCACGTCATCATTCGCGCCATCGGCCCAATCCTAATCATCCTTGGCGCGCCTGTGACTCCCGTTCTCCGGGGATTGCCAATTGAGCTGAGAATCGGCCTGATAGCTCCGCTGGTATCCAACTCAAAGTTGCGCAAGGCGTACTCCATCTTTCAGCATCCAGTGCTCATGCCAGGCCTCTTCGTGGCGGTTCTCTTCTTCTGGGCGCTGCCAGAATTCCACGATGCCGCCGTCGAAAACCTGTGGCTCCACTACGTGATGCATCTGAGCATGACCTCAACAGGACTGCTGTTCTGGTGGCTGATCATCGATCCGAAACCACACCGCTCGAAAGTCCACTACGGCCCGCGCATTCTGATCATGGGCCTGACGCTGTTTCCAAACACGGTGCTGGGCGCAATCATCACCTTCTCGGAGGCGGTCCAGTATAAGGCGTACGGTGCCGATCGGCTGTGGGGACTGACGCAGCTTGACGATCAGAAGGGCGGCGCCCTCATCCAGTGGTTCATTGTGGACATGATGGCGCTCGCTACCGCCATCGTCATCTTTGCCATGTGGTACCAGAAGGAACGCGAGGACGATAGGCGACGGATTCGGAAGCGCCTTCGAGCCCGGAGTCGGGAGGCAGAATCTGAGAATAGCGACCTCACCTGAGGCAGAGTAACCTTCACCAGTAAAATTTCACGGTTAGCGCAAGGTGAGGGAATCAGGACTAATGGGCGAGTTTACGGTCGCGTTTCTAGGCTACAGAGATGATTGGGAGCTTGAGCGGCTAAAGTCGCAGGCACCCGATGGCATGAACGTTGTGGGAACTCCGCTGGGTTCGGAGCGCGATGAGCATGCCGCCCTCGTGGAAACCGCTGACGTCGTCATTCCGTGGATGCGCAGTTTCGAGAATGACATGGTTGATTCTGCAAAGAACTTGAAGCTCATCCAGGCACTCAGCGCTGGGACGGACTACCTGCCCGTGGCCGAACTCGCAGAGCGGGGCATTCGGGTAGCCAACAACCACGGCGCCAACTCCGTGGCCGTGTCTGAGCACACCGTAATGCTCATGGTTGCCGCGTACCGGCAGATCGGTCGGCAGATGGAGAATCTTTACAACGGTAAGTACATTGCCGATTTTTTCGACATCTGGGAAGAGTTCCACGAACTTACAGACAAGCGCATCGGCATTATCGGTCTGGGCCAGATTGGCTCACGGGTGGCGAAGCGCTTGCAGGGCTGGGAGTGCGAGATCGTCTACCACGATATCCGCGACTTCGACGCTGAGTACGAAGAGGCCGCACACGCCACGCGTGTCTCGTTTGACGAGCTGATCGAAACGTCAGACATCATCAGCTGCCACGTGCCGCTCGATCGCAGCACCCGCGGCATGCTCAGTGACTCGGAATTCGAGCGCATGAAGCCAACAGCGATCGTGATCAACACCTGCCGCGGGCCCGTCATCGACGAGGCGGCGCTGATTAGAGCGCTGGATTCAAAGCAGATCAAAGGCGCGGGTATCGACGTAACCGAGATCGAGCCAATCGAGGCAGCCAACGACCTGAAAAACCGGCGCAATATTTTCCTCACGCCACATCTCGCGGGCACCAGCATCGAAGCACGCGAGAAGGCGTTGGACTGGGCCATCCACAACGCCACCCGCCTCTACAACGGCGAAGAGCCGGGGGCCATTATTCTTCCCGTTTAGGCAGGCACACGACCAACTAGCAATCTACGACGGCTCAACCACCTGATCCAGGGAGATCAGGTTACCTTCTGGATCACTCATATTGGCTGATTTCACATACGGCGAAACCGACTTGGGTTCGTCGATTTCGAATCCTCGATTCTTGAGATCCTGGCGCATGAGATCCAGATCGTCGACTTTGATCGATAGTTTCGTCCTGCTACCCGAATTAATCTCACCACCGCTATGAATCGCAAAAGTAGTGGTGCCCGCATCCAGCGTCACCCAATCCTCGCCCTCCAGCGATCCATCGCCGGTTGGATACGTGACCTTGAACCCCATCACATCACGGTAGAACCCGCCGAGTGTTGCAACGTCTTTGGCGAACAGAGTGATCTGGTAAAAATCCGGCATTTGGATCTCCCTGAGTGGTTGTGCAAATTCGAGCCTAACAGCCGATGCTCTAACTGTCTGACGGTCGTTTCAGATGAAAACAGTGCCGGGAACGCCTTCATTATGGCGTCCAATCGGCACCCGTCCTCAATATCGCGTAAGGTAGGCTGTCCGACAGGGTTCTGGAGATTTGTATGAGAGTCCTGCAGCCATTCGGGCACATATTGAGTTGGGAGTGGGCCGAAAAATGACATACAAAATTCTGATTCTGGGCGCCTCATACGGATCGCTTCTGGGTGCCAAGATTGCACTTGCGGGTCATGATGTCGACCTGGTCTGCCTTCCGGAAGAGGCCGACCTCATCAATTCAGAAGGTGCCATCGTCCGACTGCCTGCCCGGGGAGTAGAGGGTCTCGTTGAGCTCAACTCCAAGGACATGCCCGGCGTTCTCACCGCTGGCGGGACCACGGCGTACACCCCGGCTGACTACGATCTCATCGTCCTCGCAATGCAGGAGCCACAGTACAGCTCAGCTGGCGTGAAAGATTTAACGAACGCCGTATCGGCATCTGGAATTCCGTGCATGTCGATCATGAATATGCCGCCACTGACCTACCTTAGGCGCTTCGATGACATCGACGCAGACGCCTTGACCGGCTCGTACACAGATCCCACCGTCTGGGACAGCTTCGACCCGGCACTGATGACACTCTGCAGCCCTGACCCGCAGGCGTTCCGCCCACCCACCGAGAAGATCAACGTGCTCCAGGTTGGCC
>DBZV01000110.1:718-1208 GCA_002311865.1 Dehalococcoidia bacterium UBA1151 | reverse complement strand
ACTGGCGATGGCGAAATAGAACTCCCGGTTAAACTGCGCGTCCACGACTCAATCTTCACGCCCCTGGCCAAGTGGGCCATGCTCATGGCCGGCAACTACCGCTGCGTCCAGGAAGACGCCATGCGCCCCATCAAGGAAGCCGTACACACAGACCTCGCCGCCACCCAGGCCGTATACGAATGGGTAGTCGATCTCTGCGTAGCACTGGGCGGCGAGAGAGACGACCTCGTGCCATTCGAGAAGTACGCCAACGCCGCGCTATCGCTCGTCAACCCATCATCGGCTGCAAGAGCTCTCGCTAACGGCGCACCAAACATCGAACGAGTTGACCGCCTGGTCCAGACCATCGCAGCCCAGAAAGGCATGCAGTCAGACGCAGTAGAGGAAGGTGTCCGCCTCGTAGACGGCTGGATAGCCAAGAACCGAGCGAGCGCCTAGATTCTTGCCTCCCTCTCCCATCGTAGGAGAAGGCTGGGTTGAGGGGGTTGTT
>DBZV01000110.1:0-638 GCA_002311865.1 Dehalococcoidia bacterium UBA1151 | reverse complement strand
TACCACTTCTCCTTGTCTACGATGTTGATTAGCTCCTCGCCAGCGAGGAATCGGCGGGCGTTTTCGATGATGATCTGGTAGCGGCGTTCCGGAAGATTTTCGGCGTCTCGGACTGCTACGTGGGGCGTTAGCAGCACGTTCTCCAGTTGCCACAGCTTGTGGTTAGCGGGTAGCGGCTCCTCTTCGAACACGTCCAGGCCGCAGCCTGCGATGACGCCGGACTCAATCGCATCTGCCAGCTCGTCTATCTTCATCGTGCGGCCGCGGCCGATGTTGATCAGGTAGGCGCTGCTCTTCATGAGCTTGAAGCGCTCGGCGTTCCAGATGCCCTCGGTCTCCGGGGTATGCGGCACGGTGGAGACCACGAAATCGGCTTCGGGCAGGTAGCGGTCAAGCTCATCCGGCTCGTGCAACTCCACGTTGGGCAACTCACGCTCCACCCTTGCCTCGATGCCGATTACACGCATGCCGAACTCATTGCACAGGCGCGCCGTCTCCGCGCCGATGCCCCCGACGCCCAGAATCAGGACCGTCGACTCCGGCAGGTTCACGTAGTTGCTCTTGCGAGCCTCCTTGTCCCAGCGGGCGTCGATTTGCGCGCGGTGGAAGTATGGGAGTGACCTGCCCCAAATAGTTGT
>DBZV01000097.1:9746-23975 GCA_002311865.1 Dehalococcoidia bacterium UBA1151 | reverse complement strand
TAACATAGAGACTGGTACAACTATTTGGGGCAGGTCACCAGCTCCAATACGTTGGCGTGATGCAAAAAAATGGCATCCAGTTGAGCCGCCTTGTAGACGATCTGCTGGATGTCGCCCGACTGGAAAGCGGAAAGTTTGAACTCGAGTTCACTGAGATTGACGCCGTCACCCATATCCAGGATGTCGGTCGGGGATTCAACACCATCGCGTCGGCGAAGAAGCAGAACCTCAACATCACCATCCCCGACGAGAAAGCATGGGTCACCGCTGATCGCGGCAGATTGACTCAGGTCGTTTCCAATCTCTTATCCAACGCCTCAAAGTACTCAGACGAAGGTACGAACATAGGCCTCTCGATTGCAATCGACGCACAGAAGGTCACATGCACCGTGACAGATCACGGCATGGGCATGTCTGACGAGGCTCTGAGCAGCATATTCCAAACGTTCTACCGCGCGCCGGAACTCAAGTCACAGAATGTACCGGACACCGGCCTAGGGCTGGTCATCGCCCGCTCAATCATTAATCAACATGGTGGGGAGATCAGTGTTGAGAGCACGCCAGGGAAGGGCTCTGTCTTTGAGTTCTGGCTTCCGCTTTCAAATACCGATTCCTGGTCCAACACACCCCTCGAAACTGCAACTCACGAAGCCGCGTAGTCTGAGGAGAACTTTCAGATGGCAAGGATACTGGTAGTCGAAGATAACCCGGAGATGCGCATGATGATGGCGCTTCTGGGGACAATGGGGCATGAGATCGTTGAGGCGATCGATGGTTCTGACGTACTCCGCTGGGCACTGGATGAAGAGCCTCAGCTGGTGATGTTGGATGTGATGATGCCCAACGTTGATGGCTGGGAGGCGCTAACCATGCTGCAAGCCGATCACCGGACATCCGATATACCTGTGATCATGGTGACAGCGCGTAAGTCTGCTGAGGATATGGCGAAGGCTGAAGAGCTTGGCGCCTCAGATTACATTGCGAAGCCCTGGTCTCCAGGCGAGCTTGAGACGCGCGTCAACTGGGCACTTCGAAAGAAATCCGTGCCCCAGTTGAGCGATGAATTTGGTCCACCAAACGGCTACTTTGAGTGCGGATGCCCACGTCCTTACGACCAGAACGATGAGGATCATATAGCCCCTGAGGCCTGCTTTGGCTACCAGGTGGTTGGCGAAAATGGATATACCGAGGAGTACAACTCTGAGTACGACGAAGTTGCCAGCTAGACGGCCTTCAACGCCTCGGCAGCTCCATCGATAGTCGCCTGAATGTCCGCCTCAGTGTGCGCCGTTGAGATGAACCAGGCCTCATAGTCTGAAGGCGCAATGTAGATTCCGTTTGCCAGCAGTCCGTGGAACCATCGACCAAACGCGTCGTGATCACCGGCCGAAGCATCTGCCATGTCTTTTACGGGGCTACCGGTGAAGAACGCGGTCAACAGCGATCCCACCCGGTTGATGGTAACGGGGACCTCGGCATCGTTGAACACCCGAGTCAATCCGGTCTGCAAAAGAGCGCCCAGACGCTCAAGTCCATCGTAAACACCGGGCTCTCTGAGTCGCTCCAGCGTGGCGATTCCCGCGGCCATTGCCAGCGGATTTCCAGAGAGCGTGCCAGCCTGGTACATCGGCCCAAGCGGCGCCACCTGCTGCATGATGTCCCTGCGGCCACCGTAGGCTCCCACCGGAAGCCCACCACCAACGATCTTGCCCAGACAGGTCAGATCGGGCGTGATACCGAAGATTCCCTGAGCACCGTCAAGGCCCACCCTGAACCCGGTAATCACCTCATCAAATATCAACAGCGCGCCATCATCCTCCGTCAACTCACGAAGCGCGCCAAGATAGCCTGGCTCTGGCAACACGATTCCCATGTTGCCGGCGATTGGTTCCACAATGACTGCGGCAACCTCACCAGCGTGCGCAGCAAATGCCTTCGTGATCGCTTCAGAGTCGTTGTAGGGCAGAACGATAGTGTCTTCAGCTAGACCGGGATGAATCCCCGCGCTGGTGGGAATTCCGGAGGATGCGAGGCCCGATCCTGCTTTGACCAGCAGTGCGTCCCCGTGACCGTGATATCCGCCATCGAACTTGATGATCTTCGACCGGCGGGTGAACGCTCGGGCAAGGCGAAGTGCGCTCATCGTCGCTTCGGTGCCTGAGTTTACGAATCGAATAACTTCAACCGACGACACGGAGTCCACCACAAGTTCTGCTAACCGAACTTCACCTTCAGTAGGTGCGCCGTAAGAAGTGCCCTTCTCCGCAGCGCGGGTAACGGCGGCTACCACGTCCGGGTGAGCGTGGCCCAGAATCATTGGCCCCCATGAGCAGACGTAGTCAATAAACTCGTTCCCATCGGCATCCCACACCCGGGATCCAGCAGCTCGGCTTATGAAAAGAGGGTTGCCACCCACACTGCCCCAGGATCTTGCGGGGCTATTCACCCCACCGGGAATTAATTCCTTCGCACGCTGAAACAGCTCCTGAGAATTGGCGGTGTTCAACTATTTCTCCTGTGGCTCACCAAAGAGACATCAATAAGCCTTGGCGGCATCGATATATATGGGTGGGTTCACTCTAAAAATTACGCGGCAATGAGGATACGTTGTCAGGTGACGGTACGCCAGACAGGAACAAAGAGAATCCCGCTAAGCGGCGTCTGTACTCTCGTTGTCTGGATCCTCTGGCAGATCAAATGCTCTGGCAACTGCTGAAGACGACTCAAGATCGTCTGACGTTCGCAGGTAGGCGATCGGGTCTGCCAGCAGTTTCTTGACTATTGCGCGTGACATGGCATCAATCACTTCACGGTCTGCGTCACTGAGGCCGGGGAGGCGTTTCAGCGCTCTGGCAATCTCAGCTTCACGCACAGTATCCGCCCGCTCGCCCAGCGCCCTGATAAGCGGTTCCGACGCCGCGCCCACCAGCAAATCGTTAAAGTGGAGCAATTCACTCTCAATAATCGCCTCAGCAGCGTTGGCGGCGTGCGCGCGTTCGTTGCGATGGACTTCGGCAATCTCCGTCAGATCGCCAAGGCCAAACACGGTGACGCCATCTATCTCCCGGACGGACGCCTCAACATCAGGAGGAAGCGCAACATCCAGGAAGAACAGAGCTCTCCCATCCCGCTCAGCCATCGCCTCACGCACCATTTTCGTTGAGATTATGCTGGACTCTGCGGCCGTGCATGTAACAACGGCATCAACGGTCAAGAGCGCGGTGTGAATATCATCGAAATCAACGTACTTGCTACCCAATTCCGCGGCAGCTTCGATAGCACGCTCCCTGCGACGAGAAGTGACGATAATCTCGCCAACACCGTTTCGTCTCAGCGCTCGCGCGGCCTGCATGCCAGTCTCACCAGCCCCAACCACAAGAACAGAGTGGTCCTCCAGCGAACCAACCGCACGGGTGAGCAAATCCACCCCGATGGAACTCACAGACACCCTGGCGCGCCCAATATCAGTGGAACTGCGGACCTTGCGCGATGTGCGAATGGCGTGGTGAAACAGGCGGGACAGGTGGGGTGAAATTGATTTCGCTTCGCCCGCAACTCTCAGTGCGTGGGCAACCTGACCGGCGATCTCTGGCTCGCCAAGAACCAGTGCGTCCAGGCCAGAGGTCACCCGAAATAGATGCCTGATGGCGTCATCGCCAGAGAGTGAGTAAACATAGGGGGGAAGAGGAGCGGCGCCGGGCTCAAGTCGCTGGTCAATTATTTCCAGGAACTCCAGAAGTTGTCGCTCTCCAACCTCCTTATCCGGGTTGTAGGAGTAGAGCTCCGTCCGGTTGCAGGTTGAGAGAATAACGATGTCACCAACAATCAACGTGCCCTGTTGGATGAGATCAGAAAGAGACCGGCGATTTATCGTCAGCCTTTGGAGGCGCTCTATGGGCGCCGAATTATGACTTACACCTGCTACCAGGAAATTCAACAACTTCTCCTGTGGTACAACCCTCTAAATTTAGCACGATGTGATTATTCTCACAAAGAAACCGGAGGTGTATACATCCAGAACCTGAGGAACGCGTGAAGGATGAGGGCGCTGTGCTAGCATCGAATCTCTTGAATTTTGGATATTTCATTCGAATAATCGGAACCGCCAAATGAGCGATACAACCACCCCTATTGAAGAGCGCGGATACGCGAATCCTGAGTTGCTGGTATCAACCAGTTGGGTCACGGCGCATATCGACGATCCAAACGTGCGAATAGTCGATTGCAACTTCCCCGGTGAGTTTGAAGACGGTCACATCCCGGGCGCGGCTCAGCCGAAAAACAACTGGTACAAAGGGGCTGACAACAAGACGTTCATTGCACCCCCTGCGGAATTCGAACAGATGATGTCCACTCTGGGTATATCCAACGATTCCACCGTTATCGCATACGACTCCGATAGCAACCACCTTGCGCCACGCCTTTTCTGGGCGCTCCGCTACTACGGACACGAAAACGTGAAGATTCTGGACGGGGGATTCGCGGCATGGGCAGCAGAGAATCGTCCCATCGAATCCGGCGCAAGCAGTGTTGCCGCGGGCTCATACAAGGCCACCCCACACGCTGAATTGATCGCGCTCCGTGAAGATATTCTCGGCGCAATCGGCTCTGACGACACATTATTCTGGGACGTTCGTACCGATGAGGAATGGACCGGCGAGAACGCTCGCGGCACCGCGCAAGGCGGACATCTACCCGGAGCAACTCACCTTGAGTGGAAATCCTTAATTACGGAAGATGGCGTACCAGTCTTTAAGTCGAGTGACGAAATTATGTCGCTCCTCAACGGCGTGGGAGTCACGCAGGACAAGAATATAGTGCCCTACTGACAGGGTGGCATCCGTGCGGCGCACGGGTTCTTCGTTCTAAAATTACTGGGCTTCCCAAGCGTGAGGAACTATGACGGCTCATGGGCAGAGTGGGGCAACGATCTAACGTGCCCCATAGAGCGGTGATCATCCTCTACGAAAACTAAATAAGGTGCGATCGGGCATCAACCAGCCCGATTTCCCATACATACTCCGTAGAAACGGCTGTGTCAGAGGGAATGTTTCCTGAGGCCCTCGAAGGTTACCTTCCGCCGGATACACCAACGTCTACTTCTGGATGTGAATTCAGTTGGAACCAATAACTTTGCCCAACCTCAACACCCTGTTGCACCCTATTCGGCTTGCCACTTTCGGAATCATCTTATTGCTCGTGATCGCCTGCGGCTTAGACTCTTCAGCTGCTGAACCAACAAGCACAATCGACTTCGCCGCCCCAACCGTCAATGTGCCGGATAACCTTCCTCCCGCCCGAGCAACCGCAACACCCGAGCTCTCCGCCTCAGGGCTGATGCAAAATCCTCGCGGTCCAGAACTCACAAACAACCAGGAGTGGTTTAACTCTGAGCCGACTTCCATTGGATCTTTGAACCTTGAGGGGCAGGTGGTGCTGATCGACTTCTGGACTTACACCTGCATCAACTGCATTCGAACACTCCCCTTCTTGCTGGACTGGGACAAGAAATACAGGGATCGTGGCCTGACCATAGTTGGCGTCCACGCTCCCGAGTTCAAATTTGAAGAAGTGGCGGAGAATGTCCAGTCAGCGATCGACCGCTACGGGATCGAGTACCCGGTCGTCCAGGACAACCGAATGGCTGCCTGGAACGCATTCAACAACCGTTTCTGGCCGGCAAAGTACCTGATCGATACCACAGGTGCCGTCGTCTTCACCCACTTCGGAGAAGGTGAGTACGTCGAAACTGAGCAGGAGATTAGAGACGCCCTTGAGGCCGCAGGGCATGATGTTTCGGACATTCCCATCGGGACTGGCGAGGGGCCGAGGCGCGATCCATCAGCGACGAGTCAAACCCGCGAGCTCTACGGTGGGTACGGCCGAAACTACTCCAACAATGGCCTGTACGCCGGACAGCCGGAGTATTACGACCGGCCTGATCAGCAGGTCCTCTACACAGACAACGTCCCACATCAGGATGGCCGCTGGTACCTGCAAGGCGCATGGACCAACGCTGAGGAGGCAATTGTTCACGCACGAGAGACCATCGACAACGAGGACTATCTGATCTTCAAGTTCCTTGGCCGATCAGTCAACGTAGTCATAAATCCCTTAGGCAAATCCGCTCCCTTCAAGGTCATAGTTGAACTCAGGGGACGTCCGATCAAAGTTGAAGATGCTGGTGATGACGTTGAGTACGACGATGAGGGTAGGAGCTTCATCACCGTAGACTCGTTCGGGCGCGAGTATCGGGTTGTGAAGTTGGACAAGTGGGGGGAAAGCGAATTAACACTTCGCCCCAATAGCCCCGCGTTTGCGATGTTTGCCGTCACGTTTGGTAGCAACCTGGACGGTGCATAGATGACCTTCAGCATCATGAAATTCACGATATTGATTGCATCGCTGTCAGTTCTGCCCATCGCCTGTGGATCAGGGACCGATTCGGGAGCGCCGATACCCGTGGCGTCCGAAGCCTCAGCAAACGTCTCTCCCACAGAGGAACTTGAAGAGCCAAGATCTCTGCTGGATAGCCTGAAGCAATATCCTACGTACAACGATGAAAAATCTGGATTTGGCGCCATTCTGGGGACGCCCGACCTTGGCGTCGGCCTGAATCGGGTAGCGTTCGTCATGACGGATAACGCCACTGGAATCGTGAGGACGCCGTTCGCCCGCATTGAGACCTATTTCACGCCGGAAAATGGCGAGACTGAAGGACCGATCGAAACGGTCACCGCACAGTTCTTCGACTTTCCCCTCAAAGTACGCGGCCTGTATGTCGCGGAGCTAAATCTGGATCGCGCGGGCATGTGGGAGATCAACGCCACTGTGCCAGAGCCATCTGGCAACCGGGTTGGCATTCGATTCCCCGTTGAAGTGGCGCCAGAGCCGAAGTCTGTTGCGCTTGGAGCAAAAGTTCCACCAACCGCCAACGGCACGCTCGACGATGTTGCCTCTGTGTTTGAACTCACCACCGCAAGCGAACCAGATGACGAGCTATACGACGCCAGCATTGATGACCTTGTGGCGGCGGGAACACCGTTTGTAGTCACGTTCGCCAGCCCCGCTTTCTGCACCAACGCTCTCTGCGGTCCACAGGTGGAGGTTCTGAGCGAAGTCAAAGCGGAGTTCGCTGAGACCGCGGAGTTTGTGCACATCGACCTGTACGCAAACCCTCACGAGATCAAAGGCGACCTCAGTCGAGCTCAACGCACGCCAATTCTGGAGGACTGGGGCATCCACACAGACGAGTGGACGTTCGTCGTCAACGGTAAGGGCGAAGTGGTCGCCAAATTTGAGGCGTTCGTGCCCAGAGAAGAGCTGTCAGCGGCTGTCCAGAAGCATCTGGGCGCTGGCATCTGATACCTCTCCGGTAGGTTCGAGACCTGGTAGCCGTGGCGCTTGCCCCACCTCGCTACATGCGATCAGAAGGTGTCAAGCGATAGAAGTCCGACGGCCATATGCCGGGTGAGCCCGGCGGCTACCCATCGGCTACCTTTCGCGGTGAATAGCTCGGCGGCAGGAAGATAATTGGATTCTGGCTGTGTCTCACTAGCCGGAACACACGTGGACCCAGTATGCGTCGCGTGATGCCAAATCGCTTCCGAGCGATCGCGACAATAATGTGTTCAGGAAGATCTTCAGCGGCGCGGAGAACCGAATTGAAAGAAGATTCAGAGCGCCGAATCACCGTGACTTCCAGGCCAGACGCCCTGAGTTTGTCGGCCCGTTCACCCAGGTATTCGAACGGGTCGTCGGCATAAAGAATGGCGTTGGCATCCGTCGCAAGCGGCAATGTCAGAGCGGGCTTCGCTCCTACAATCGTTACGTCAGCGCCAATTCCCTTCGCCAACTGACCACCGTACTCAAGCGCCGTATCTGACCGGGTAGATCCGTTGACTGGTATCACCACGCGCCGCGGTAACTCTTTGGCTGCATCGCTCCCAGAATCGTTGGCATTCCAGTCGGGTGGGACAAACATCATTGGGGTATTCGTGTTCGTCCATATCGACTCCGTGATGCTCTCGCGGAACCATCGGAGATACTGTGGCCGAGGCCTCGAGCCAACCGCAATCAGCCCGTAGCCGCCCTGATTGGCATGCCCAACCACCACTTCTGAAACTCGTCCGGCTGCGACGACCTCCCGCGATCGCGCCCTGCCCTGCACAAGATGACGGTTAACCTCTTTCAGGTAATCGTTCGCAACCGTTCGAGTCCTATCGTGCAGCGCATCCGGGTAATTAATCTCGCCGGGGCGTGCCGGAGCAGTAGTTCTTGGCAACAAAACATGCAAAAACGTCAGTTCTGAATCGAATTGTTCCGCCAGTGGAACCACCAGATTGAGAATAGCCTCCGCCCGCGCGGAACCATCCAGAGGAACGATAATCCTCTCAAGAATGGGACGTGCCAGCTCAGACATAATGTCAGGCTTTAGAGCCAACGTCTCCCCGTTTGCTGCTTACTCAATCAATCGTCGATGCACTCAACCGGTGGTTAAGCATTTTAGTCGCATCCTTCATCGCCGTCCCTCGTAAGCATCATCGTGATTCGAGCAAATCGTGCTGTGCTCAGGCCGCGGTTCTGTCTCGTATTAGAATTGCGCCCACGCTAAATACCCGCCAGTAACTTGCCAATAACCTGAAGGTCTGGACAGCTATGCCAATGATGAGCGGAAAAATCGCCTTGATGGAGACGCTGCGCACGGAGGGAGTTCGATACATATTCGGAAACCCCGGCACCAGTGAGGCTCCCATCATGAGCGCGCTTGAGGGGTATCCGGACCTGGAATACGTACTCGCCGTTCAGGAAGGCGTCGCGATGGGAATGGCCGACGGTTACGCCCGCCGCACTGGCGAACCGGCCTTCATCAACCTGCACATTCACACCGGACTGGCCAACGGAATCAGCCTCCTTACAGACTCGTTTTCAGCGGGGATCCCGCTCGTGCTCACGTCTGGAAATATGGACGCCCGAAAGCTATCCGAAGGGCGACCTGAAGTCCTGAAAATGGTAGAAGCCAACACGAAGTGGAGCGCAGATGTTACGCACGCCGGACAGATGGCCAGCGTGATGCGAAGAGCTTTCACCGAAGCGCGAACCACGCCCACAGGTCCGGTTTTCGTTGGCTTTGCAGCCAACGCGCTAGACGAGATCGCCGAGCAGGAGATATTCCCTTCCGCAATGCCACGGATTTCGAACCAACCATCCGCCAGGGTGATCTCTGAAATTGCCGATCTTCTCACCGATTCCGAGCGACCGCTGATGCTGGTTGGCGATCGCGTCAGCCAGTCTGGGGCGACGGCCGCAGCGGTGGCGGTGGCCGAACAGATTGGCGCACACGTCTACTCCGCCGGGTACACGCAGGTGGTGTTCCCAACGTCCCACCCGCAGTATATGGGCATGATGAGCATGCGCTCTCCGGCCATTCGTGAACAGGTCAAACGCGCTGACGTGGTTCTCGCGGTGGGAACACGTCCGTTTGGCGACTTCTTCCACCTGGGATCAGCTCTGCTGAGCGATGACACGAAGTTCATTCACATCGATTCAAACGCTGACGAACTGGGTCGGGCGATACGAACCGACCTGGCCGTACTGGCAAGCCCTCTTGGAGCGCTGCTGGAACTATCCAAGGAACTTGAGAACAACGCCCCCGCCCCATTCACGGAAGCGGCAAAGAAACGGGCTGCAAGTCTTGGCGCACTCACAAAAGCGGCGCGCGATTCGTTCATGGAAGACATGCGGAAGAGCGATGACTCGACGCCGATGAGTCCTGCCCGAATGATGTACGAACTATCCCGGGCCTGGCCTGAAAACGGCATCATGGTGGACGACTCCATCTCATCGCGCGGCGCCCTCTATTCGGCATTCACGTTCGATCAGCCTGGCGACCTTGAAGGCGAAGTTGGCGCGGCAATCGGATGGGGAATGGGCGCAGCACTCGGGGTGAAACTCGGGTCGCCGCATCGCCCTGTGATCGCTGTTTTAGGCGATGGATCGGCGATGATGACCGTGCAGGCGCTCTGGACAGCGGCGTCACGCAACATCCCGGTTATATTTGTCATCTGCAACAACAGCATGTACCGCATCTTGCGGGTGAATATGAACGTCTACCTGGACCAGGTGACGGAGCAGTCTGATATGCCCCGCAAGTACCTCGGCACCGGCTTCGACCCCACATTTGATTTCGCCGCCATAGCCAACGCGTTCGGCGTGCAGTCGAAACGAATCGAAGACCCGTCAGAGATCGTTCTTGCCCTGCAAACCGCAGTGGCATCCGACGCGCCGTATGTTCTGGATATCGCCATCGATGGGACTCTGTAGTCCCGCATGATCGCCATACCGGAGAGCATCGATGAGCTAACTGCGGAGTGGCTTACCGAGGCTCTCAGAGCGGGTGGAGCCGCGGCAGATACGCGGGTGATTTCCGTCAATGTTCAGCCGTATGCCGTCGGCCGAAGCCGCACCGGCGAGATCGCGCTGCTATCTCCCGTCTACGAGACGCCCAAAGCATCGCTCCCAACCGAGATCATTGCCAAGATCGTCTCCCCGGGTGCTGCCAACCGGCAGAACGCGATCGAAATGTGCGCGTTCCCGCGTGAAGTCCAGTTCTACCGAACCATGGCGTCAGAAGTGCCATTCGCGATCCCACACATGCTTTACGGCGAGTTCGACCCGGTGACGCAGGACGGCATCATCCTGCTCAACAAGGTGGACGGCATTACCAGAGATGAGCTTTCCCGCGCGCGGAGTGCGGAGTTCGAAATTGACGCAGCAGAACTGCTCACCGACCTTGCCCGGATGCATGCGAAATGGTGGGGCGAAGACTCGATCCCCGAGACCGGGTTCATGATCGACATCAAAGACATCAGTTTCGGGCACGTACTGGGTGATCACGAGGCGAACCTGTTGAATCTCATGCCAATGCTTGAGAAATTCTTATCCTCCAAAAGCATCGCACAACTGGAACGTATGACCGGCTACAGGGAAATGTTCGTGGCCGCCGCAAGGAATATGCTGCGGACTTTCTGCCACGGTGACTTCCATGCGCAGAATATCCTCTGGAACCCGGAATCCGACTCACCTCGCGCATGGGTCCTGGACTGGCAGATGGTCACCGTTGGCCCCGGCGCGCTAGACCTGGCAACGTACCTGGTGATCGCGATTCCGAAGCGGCACACATCCACATTGCTGATGCCATTAGTCGAGCTCTACCGCCGCGAACTCCTTGCCAACGGCGTCAAGGGCTACAGCCTCAATCAGCTCGTGCAGGACTACCGCTACACGGCGCTGGCAACCCTTGGCGTGATGATCTTTGCACTTGGCTCGCTTGAGTTCATCGGCCCATCGTTTGAGATCATCGTCGACGAGGTGATGGGCAACGCCATCGCAGGCGTTGAAGCGGTAAACGGCTTCGATCTACTTAGCTGAGCCCATCCCTGATCAGTTGCGCCACGCGATATGCCGTGTTCTCCAGCGGATCTTCTCCCCCGGTGATCAGCAGGTTCTTCGTCAGACCAAATGAGAGTCCCAGATCGGGGTCCGCGAACCCAAGTGATCCACCGTAGCCAGGATGGCCAAACGCGTTCTCACCACCCATTGCCATGCCCCCTCCCTCGGCCGGGTCACCGCCCATGAAGTAGCCGAGCGCTCGGCGTGGTGCACTGTCGAACTTGAGATCAAACTCGCGGTGATCAAACGTCCCGGCCCGGCGCGCCGCCTCTTCTAACATCACCCGCACACCGTCCAGTTCGCCTCCCCCAACGTACATCGCATAGTGCCGAGCGATTGCCCTCGCGCTCATGATGCCGCCAGCCCCTGGGACCGATCCCTTCCTGAACAGCAGGCTATTGATAGCGATATCAAAATCCAGACCAGTCGGCACGATAAATATGTCGTTGGGATTACTCTCAAATATCGATGGTGTGTCAGAAGGAGCGTGCCTGAGTCTCCCTACGCGCATTACCTCCGCGTCAGGAATCCCCAAATAGAAATCAGTGATACCGAGCGGGGCGCAGAGCTCTGATTGCACAAACTCTGCAATCGACATCCCACTTGCGCGTGCGACCAGTTCACCTACAACCCAGCCAAATGTGAACGCGTGGTACGCCGTCTCGTCATGCGGCTTGATTTGCGGTGGTTCTGCAGCCAATGCAGCCGCCATGTGATCCCAGTTAACAAGATTCGCCAATGTAGTTCCAGCCGGAAGATTGGGAACCCCAGCCCGGTGGGTCAAGGCGTCTCGCACCGTCACCTTGTCCTTGCCGTGCGCACCAAACTCCGGCCAGTAGCGGGTCATGGGCGCGTCAAGATCAAGGTCGCCGCGATCGATCAGAATATGCGCACACGTAGCAGTGAATCCTTTTGTCGTGGACCACGAAGTGAACATCGAATCGCCGGCCACAGCCGCGCCGGTCTCCTCGTCGGCGATGCCAGACCATGCATCGACGATCTGCTCGCCATTCAGATACGCAGCAGCTTGCAGGCCGACCTCCGCCCCGCTGCCCGTTAGCTCATCCAGCAGCGCGTGTACACGATCGTTAAGTTGCTGATCCACGCCCGTTACTCCTTCTCTATCTGCTCTTTTAGTTCCACCAGTTCGCGGCCAAGCTGCCCCCGCATCATTCGCTTGAAGATCGGCCGACCCACAACCCACATCACGGACACGCATTTGTGGTCGGAACCAGCCGAAATCGTGTTGTATACGCGCGTGCCGCCTTCCACCGACTCAAACCTTATCCGGCCATCAAAAGGGAATGGGCCGTCTTTTGCCCGTACAGCATGAAGGTTGGGCGGCTTCCACGCCGTAACCACATATCGCATCTCGTTCACGCCGCGGTACTCGTAGTCGCTGGTCACCACTGTTCCCACTCGATATTTACCCTGCGTGATGATCTGAACGTTGGATATTCCCTTGACCCACTTATCCCAGTTTTTTGGCGCGGCCGCAAACTCGAATACCTCTTTGATCGGCTTCGAGATGATGATGTCAGCAGTCGCTTCCATCGTCTGCAAAGCTGCGGCCTCCCAGGTCCAGTCTCACGCAACCCTAGCGAGCCATTCCCACCAGCGCAACCCGCCGCTAATCTGTCGGATTCGGCGCGGCCACTCTCGAGTACGAAAACGCGCCACGGCCAAATATGGCGATCGTACCGATTGCAATTGCACCGGCACTGATCGCACCACCAAGCCCCAGCGCGAACTGCACATCGATGGCCGACGCCAGCGCGCCCATAATGAGCCCGCCGAGCGCAGAAGAGCCCCAGATCAGTTGGTGAATACTCATGACGCGCCCCAGGTATCGATTGTCCGTCGCCAGTTGAACGATAGTGGCGCGCGCCGTCTGGTGCAGCGTTCCGGTGATCCCGATGGCCGTCATTGCCAGAATCGCCACCGGTAGCGCCGTCGACCACGCCAACATCATCAATGCTGCCCCAAATGCGACGCCCATGAAGAGCATCGTCTGACCCATACGCTCCGGCCTGCCCCACCAGGCCATTGCGAACGCACCGATGCTTGCTCCAATGCCGCTGCCCAGCAGCAGACCTCCGAAGTCATCGATATCGCCCCCAATGACATCATCAACCAGGACCGGCAGCAGCGTCTGATAAGGAGCGCCGAAAACGCCGACGAAGAAGCCCATGATCAATAATCCAAACAGAATTCGACTTCGCCGCACATACGCGAAGCCATCCTTCAAATCGCGCAGAATTGGCCGCGACTCACCGGTTGAAACATCGTGCTTTGATCTCATCATCGACATCATCCCAACAGTTGCGATATAAGAGACGCCGATGATGTAGAACAGCCCCTCAATTCCGGCCAGCTTCACATACGGCGCAAAGAATATCGGTCCCATAATGGCTGAGCCGGTGGTGACGAACGAGTACATGGCAATCGCACCCGGCAGATGTTCCCTACGGACCAGCGCCGGCATCATCGCCTGTCGGGACGGAATGTCGAACGACAACAAAAATCCGTTGACGAGCGATATTGCGATCAGCTGCCACGGCGTGATGATGTCGGTCGCCACAAGCACCCCCGTGAGCAGCGCCGTCACCGCGAACATCCCACGCGTGAACATGACAAGTCGCAGTCGATTGACCCGGTCGGCCACCACACCACCCCACACAGAGAAGATGAGTATGGGGCCAAGGCTTGAGAGCGTCACCAGACCCAGTGCGATTGGAGAATCTGTGAGTTCGTGCATCAACCACAGTCGACCCGCCG
>DBZV01000097.1:9550-9724 GCA_002311865.1 Dehalococcoidia bacterium UBA1151 | reverse complement strand
GTTCGGCCACCACCCACAGTCGCCCCGCCGTAAGCGTCCACATGCCCACGTTGGAGAACGCGGCGGCAACCCAGAACAGACGATATTCACGGTAGCCAAACGCTGCGAAACCCGGCCGCTGCTTGATGTACTCAGGTATCAATGACAGTCTGATTGCCTCGGCCAGTCCTCAAC
>DBZV01000097.1:9096-9233 GCA_002311865.1 Dehalococcoidia bacterium UBA1151 | reverse complement strand
AGCAGCGCCTGCGTGTACGGATGCTTCGGGTTGGTGTAAAGCTCCGTGCGCTCCGCCATCTCGACTATTTTTCCCAGGTACATGACGGCAACGCGATCGCTGATGTGACGCACCACGGAGAGGTCGTGGGCGATGAA
>DBZV01000097.1:4587-8933 GCA_002311865.1 Dehalococcoidia bacterium UBA1151 | reverse complement strand
CGCCTGGATCGACACGTCGAGCGCCGAAACCGGCTCGTCCGCGACGATGAAATCGGGGTTGGCAGCAAGCGCGCGCGCGATGCCGATGCGCTGTCGCTGGCCACCACTGAACTCGTGCGGGAAGCGATTCGACATCGATGGGTTGAGGCCCACAGTGGTCAGCAGCTCTTCCACCCGTTCGCGATATTCGGCCTTCGATTCAGTGAGTTTATGAACGACCAGAGGCTCACCAACAATGTTCCCTGCCGTCATTCGTGGGTTTAGGGAACCGTAGGGATCCTGAAAAATGATGCCTAACTTCTGCCTGGAGCGTCGGACCTCTTTGCGCGGCAGAGTTGTGAGATCGGTCCCATGAAACAGGATCTGACCTTCAGTCGGGTCGACCAGATGCATGATCGCCCGACCCACAGTCGTTTTGCCCGAACCGCTCTCGCCAACAAGACCCAACGTCTCTCCCGCACCCACGCTGAACGAGACGCCGTCGACCGCCTTCACCGCGCCAATACTGCGCTTGATTATGAATCCGCGTGAAACCGGAAAATGGACCTTCAGGTCGTTGACCTCAAGTACCGAAGGAGCCGCGCTTTGGGGGACCGAACCACCGGTATCCGTTACGTCCGCGGATGTGGTCACGTGGCGGCCAACTCTGCTGCCGAGCGAACGCGCTCCCACTCGTAGCACGCAGACGTGTGGCCCTCTCCCACCACCGCGAACGGCGGTGACTCCTCGGCACATCGATCGACTGCCCACTGACAGCGATTGCGGAACGCGCAGCCACTTGGGAGATTGGTTCCGTCGGGAATCTCACCATGAATCGGTAGCAGCCGATCGACCGCATCAACATCCAGGCGCGGCACCGAGCGTAGCAGCCCCACAGTGTATGGATGCCGTGGAGTTGCGTAGAGATCGACCGCCGACGCGCTCTCTCTGATCTTCCCCGCGTACATGACGTTGACGCGGTCTGCATATCGCGCAACAACACCCAGATTGTGGGTGATGATCAACAGCGAGGTGCCAAGCTCATTCGCCAGGGACTTCAACAACTCCAATATCTGCGCCTGGATAGTCACATCAAGAGCTGTAGTCGGCTCATCCGCGATCAGGAGTTTGGGATTGCAACTAAGCGCGATTGCGATCATTACCCGCTGCCGTTGACCACCACTCAACTGGTGCGGGTGAGAGCGCAGACGCTCTTCTGCGTCCGACAGTCCAACCATCTCCAGCAGCTCTGCCGCTCGCCGATCGGCTTGGGTCTTCGTCATCTTCAGGTGGAGTTCCAGCGTCTCCGTAAGCTGTCGGCCAATCGTGAGCACCGGATTTAGCGATGTCATTGGCTCCTGGAAGATCATGCCAATGGAGCTACCGCGAATTCGTCGCATCTCTGTCTCAGAAAGTCTGAGCAGATCCTCGCCCTGGTACCAGATCTCCCCATCCGATATTTCGCCCGGCGGTGATTGGATCAGACGAATGATCGATAGAGCCGTGACGCTCTTTCCGCACCCAGACTCGCCAACCAACCCAAGCGTTTCGCCCTCGTCAACGTGGAAAGAAACATCATCAACGGCTCGCAGTATTCCAGCCTCAGTATTGAACTGAGTCTTCAGACCGCGAACGTCCAGGAGATGTTCTGATGTGGATGTGGTCATTGGGCTAGGTGTGGGCGTGAACTCTTTTTTATTTGACGTATTGGGATACGGCAGCATCATGCCACCTGATTCACGCAGTAATCCTAACCTACCCCTTCAAGTTCGGATTGCGATGGTAAATCGGGTGCCATTTCTCTTGTTGCACTCTAGACATTTGAGATTATCCACACCCAGAAGTGAACCGAAACGCCCTCCCTATCGAATTAAAGGGTACTTGGGGGCGTTCCCCAACTCGCGCAGCGGGCTCCGTCTTTCGGGATGGAGTCCGTTTCGCGTAAACGCGATTCAGGGATCGACTCACCCTATTGCGATTAGAGCAGACCTGGAAGCTCAGCCAGAGAAGATAGTCTTGCGACCGCCGTAGACTCCTCTTCACTGGTTGAAACCAGCACGCCCCGGGCGCTAACTGCTGAAATCCGGCGGATCGAATTCGGAGTGTCATCTAAAAATAGCGCGGCCGCTGGGTCCACCCCTGAGTGCGCCAGGATCGAGTCGTAGAACGCCCGTCCACCCTTTGGGATTCCAGCGATGTCTGGGCCGTATGTCTCGGTAAAAAGCTCGACGACTCCACTAGCAGTCAACTGCATTCGGAGGTCCACACTCTTGCCTCCGGACGCCATATACAGCGCATAGCCCATAGCGTGCAGTTCCCGGACTGCAGCTACCGCACCCGGATACTCCGCTCTGACGCGCGAGATGCCGTAGTTGTGAAACTCACGAGCCAACGCAACTCGCTCCTCAGACGAATCGGGCGGCTCAATTCCAACGCTTGCAAATATCTCAGAGGTGAATCGATCATCTCGCTGCCTGAGCACCTCATCAGGCTCGACTCCTGGAGGGAAAAACTTGCCATCGTGCATAAGCTTCCCTTCCTCGATTACGAATTGGAGGTTCGCCTCACCCCAGGCCACGGCCTCTCCGCCAAAACGCGAAACCATGAACTCGCCGAAAAGCCGCTGCCACTGGGGAACACGTAATGAGTTGTCATTGATCACGCCACCATCATCCAGGAAGATGGCCTCAATATTTCTGAGCTCTTGGTGCGCCAATATGTCTCCTACACGCGACTCGTATAGCGCCACAAAGATGGTGCGATACCCGCGCTGTCATGGTAGCCGACACAGCGCGCGAGGGAACCTTGGCCAGACCCCGCAGCTATTCGCGCTCGAAGGTGTTGATCTCAGTGGTACCCTGCGGACCCGCGTATTGCTCACACCAATCAACCCCTCCCAATCGGAACAAATCATCATGGGCATCCTCTTCGAAAAACGAGACCACATCGCTTTCGTCACCATCGACAACCCGGAGCGCGCCAACGTTCTGGACAAGAAGACATCCAACGAACTGTCTGAGGCATGGAAAGATGTCTGGGAGGACCCGGACGTGCGCGTGGCTATCATCACCGGAACCGGTGATAAGCATTTCTGCGCCGGCCACGACCTGAAACCGCGACCGGATGTGACGGACGAAGAGCGGGAGTACCTCGCGCTGAAAAAGGTGTTCTGGCCGCTCTCAGGCACCGTAAACGGGCAGCAAACCGGCGTCGATGGCCGCATGGGCGACCACTTCCCACAGATCTGGAAACCGATCATTGGCGCCGTGAACGGATGGGCGGCCGGCGCTGGCTTCTACATGCTTCTCTCCACAACGGATATCCGCATCGCTTCGGCCGAACATGCACGATTCAAGTTCGCACTGCTATCCAATGGTTGGGTTGGCGGCGGGCCCGGCGCTACGTTGCTGGGGCGACAGATCCGCTACGCAGACGCCATGCGCATACTGCTCACGGACGAGCCGTTTGACGCTGAGGAAGCGCTGCGTATCGGGCTGATCAATGAAGTTGTGCCACACGCAGATCTGATGAGCCGGGCGGAAGAGTTGGCCACTCACATCGCCACTCTCCCGCCGCTGGCAGTGCGCATGATGAAGGAGTTCCAGGTGAGGTTCCGAGAGTCACCAGTCGATACGGCCTGGCAGGTGCAGTCGCTCATGAACACATTGCTCATCCAGACCACCGCCGACGCCGAGGAGGGGCGCAGGGCTTTCAATGAGAAGCGGCCACCAAACTTCACCGGCAAACTCAGGAAAAAGGGCGAGCCGTTCCCTGACCTCACACCTGAGGAACAAGAGCGACTCGACGAGCTGTACCGCTCTCGGGAGTACTAGTTATCGCCGCTACCGATTCGCTCTCCGGCCCACTCGCCGACATCCGGGTTTTGGACCTGACGGACGGGATCGCCGGTGCGTACTGCACCCGACTCCTCGCAGCGTATGGAGCCGAAGTGACACTTGTGGAACGCACTCCCGCGGGCGGCGAATTACGCCGTCGCGGACCGTTCATCTCCGATCTGACCGATGGCGAAAATGGCGTCCTGTTCAATTTCTTGAATGCAGGTAAAGACTCGCTGCTAATTGACCCCAATGATTCCACCGATAGTCAACTCGTAACCACAATCGCGAACAACGCAGATGTACTGGTCACCGATGCACCCTGGGAATCGGTCGCAGCAAAGGGTTTACTGCCATCGGATCTCATCAAGCGAAATCCGGCGCTGGTGATCACTGAAATCGCCGCAGTCGACTCAACCAGCCCACACGCAGACCATCGCCTGAGCGAACTAACTCTATACGCAGCCAGCGGACTGATGAGCCTTGTTGGCGGCGCTGGCAAACCTCCCATCAAAGCTGGCGGCTACCAGG
>DBZV01000097.1:3139-4428 GCA_002311865.1 Dehalococcoidia bacterium UBA1151 | reverse complement strand
CACCCGACGTACGCCGCGAGCATCAGAGTTCCATTGCACCGTGTGGCGATGGCCACGTCGCCGTGACTGTCTACTACTTCCAGGTTCAAGCACTCGCCGAGATGATCGAACTCCCAAAGCTCGCGCAAGATTCCCGATTCACCACGGCGTCAGGATTTCAGGAACACGGCACAGAATTACTTGACGAAATCCGCGCCTGGCTCATCACACGCACCAAAGCTGAGATCGTCGAGAAAGCGCAGGAGCGCCATTTGCTGATCACGCCGGTGAACACCGCCAGAGATCTTCTGGAGTCAGAACACCTGCGCTTCAGAAACTTCTTCCAGGAAGTAGAGCTTGCCGGGACGAAGCTGGTCACGCAGGCTGGCCCGCCCTTCCAACTCTCCTCGTCACCCACGGTCGCACCTGATCCTGCGCCGCGACTCGGCAATGCGAACGCACCAGCAATCGAGAGCAATATGCTCAGCGAAACGTCGCCGGGAAACTCTTCTCAGAGGCGATCTGACTCAGAACAAGACCCCAACTCATCCCTCCTCAGCAAAACAACTCTGCTGCTGCCACTGGAAGGCGTCACTGTCCTCGATCTCTCGCACCGGCTGGCTGGCCCCGGCCTCACCATGCTGCTGGCCGACTGGGGAGCCGACGTGATCAAGATCGAGTGGTGGCACCGGATGGACGGCTGGCGCGGGCTGATCAGCGTGAAAGACGATATTGACGGAACTCAGTCCTACAATAAGAAACCTAACTGGCTGCGACTGAACCGTAACAAGCGCAGCCTCACACTCAACCTGAAGCACGCCGATGGCAAGCAGATATTCCTGGACCTCGCGAGGCAGGCCGATGTGGTAGTCGACAACTTCAGTGCCGGTGTCATGGACCGACTTGGCCTCGGCTACAAAGACCTCAGCCCCTCGAATCCGGGGATCATCACCATCTCAATGCCGGGTTTCGGCACCAGCGGCCCCGACTCCACATTCGTCGGCAACGGACCGGTCTTCGAGGGCTACTCCGGTCTCGCGTCCATCACCGGCTACAGCGATGGAGCACCACGCAATTCGGTGGGCATCTGGCCCGATGTTGTTGCTGGCGTCCACGGCGCGGCGGCAGTCGGTATGGCGCTCGTCGCTCGGCAGCGAACGAAGCGCGGAGACCACATCGAGCTGGCACAGACCGAATCGCTGATCAACATGATCGGCGACGCCATACTTGAGTACTCCGCCAACGGCGATGTGCGCGAACCAACCGGAAACTCAGACCACACCACGGCCCCGCACGGCGTCTATCCATGC
>DBZV01000097.1:2542-3003 GCA_002311865.1 Dehalococcoidia bacterium UBA1151 | reverse complement strand
TGTGAGGCGTCGGGAGGAGCGGTGCCACCCGCCGATGCGCGATTCAGCACATCGGCACTTCGCCGCCAACATGCCGCGGCGCTAGACAGCCTCATCGAATCCTGGACAGCATCGCAAGACTGCTGGGAACTGGCCAGCAACCTCCAAAGCGCCGGAGTAGACGCAGCCGCGGTCGCATCCCACGAAGATTTCGCGCATCGCGACGGAGTCCCCTCCCCCGAATACCAACTCCACTACGACAACGAATACCTGAGCATATACCCCGGCCCCGCCGCACGCCTCAACGGCACGCCACCCCCCATCCGCCTCGGCCCACCGAAGCTGGGCGAACACACCGCAGAGCTCCTACATGAGTACCTCGGCACAAACCCCGAGAAGATCGAAGAGTTGCGGAGAAACGACGCGATTTGAACCAATGCCGATGTGGCGCGGCCCGGGCGGGGGGAGGCCCCCCCCCCCCC
>DBZV01000097.1:0-2280 GCA_002311865.1 Dehalococcoidia bacterium UBA1151 | reverse complement strand
GATGCTCTACCACTGAGCCACTTCCGCCAGCATAATCAAGCTACCTAATCACGATAGCGATAAACGCCTCACCAGGTCAAGTCGCAATAAATATCCGTGCCCCCTTGGGGCACGTCATAACATCGGTTGACTTCACAGCATGACTCGGCACGCGATTCCGGGTCAATTTAACCGAACAATCGCCACCGGTCTTACACTTGCCCGGCAACTGCACGGTAGAATGGCTCAAACTGGCGTGAATCATTAGTCGCGTAGACCTAAACTGGACGCATCGACGGAGAATCATCTTAATGGTCGCAATCCACGAACCCGACAAACAGTACAAAGTAATCGGCACTCGCCCGATTCGGCATGATGGATACGATAAGGTAACCGGCCGGGCGCAGTACGGCGCAGACATCCGTATCCCCGGCCTCATCTGGGGTGAAGTGAAACGCTCGCCACACGCCCACGCCCGCGTCATCAGCATCGACACGTCCGCAGCCGACGCCATGCCGGGAGTGTTTGCCACCGTCACCCACGCCGACTTCCCAACCGTTGAGGAACGGGTCGCATCGGGCGGGGATTCCCTCGGCTCCATCAGGCAATCTCAGAACATGCTGGCCGACAAGAAGGTCCACTACAGGGGCCACGTCGTTGCAGCCGTTGCGGCAACCGATAAGAACACCGCACTGGAAGCCATCGAGAAGATCGAGGTCAAGTACGAACTGCTTCCCGTAATCACCAACGTGACCGACGCTATCGCAGATGGCGCAGCCGTCATCGTCGAAGATCTCGTCGGCGATGATCTCGGCACAGAAATTCACAATACAAACATCGCCAGACACTTCCGATTCGAATTCGGAGATCTGGATAAGGGCTTCGAAGACTCAGACATCGTGATCGAACGCGAATTTAACATGTCGATGGTCCATCAGGGCTACATCGAGCCACACAACGCCACCGCGTTCTGGACCAACGACGGCCGCCTGACCGTCTGGTCAAGCACTCAGGGAGCCTTCGGCGTGCGGTCCCAGACAGCCGGGCTGCTCAACCTCTCAGAGTCGCAGGTCAAGGTGAACCCGGTTGAGATCGGTGGCGGATTCGGCGGAAAGACCACTGTATACATGCCCCCGATCGCCGCCCTCCTCTCCAGGAAGTCCGGCCGGCCGGTCAAGTTACAGATGGACCGCAAATCGATCTTTGAGGCCACCGGCCCTGCCCCCGGAGGCAAGATGGTCGTCAAGCTCGGCGTCAACAGCGCCGGCAAGATGCAGGCCGCCACCGCCGACTTCAAGTTCGAGGCCGGTGGATATCCGGGCTCGGCAGTCGGTGCTGCAGCCATCTGTGTCATGGGGCCTTACGATATTCCGAACACCCGCATCGATGGCTACGACATCATCGTTAACAAGCCAAAATCAGCCGCATATCGGGCACCCGGATCGCCGCAGGCCGCATACGCTTTCGAGTCAGTCGTGAACGAGATTTGCGAGCAGGGAAACTTCGACAAACTCCAGTTCCGGCTCGATAACGCCTCACACGAGGGCGTTCGCAGAGGGGACGGCCCGATCTTCGCCCGCCTCGGGATGCAAGAGACCGTCCAGGCCGCGATCGATTCAGATCACTGGAAGACCCCGCTTGAGAAGAACGGTGGGGACGGCAAGGTCCGGGGCCGCGGCGTCGCATCCGGTTTCTGGATGAACGGCGCCGGCAAGTCCAGCTGTGAACTGACACTGGACTCCGATGGCCAGGTCTTCATGAACGAAGGCTCCGCCGACATTGGCGGCACCCGCGCATCAATCGCAATGCAGGCGGCCGAGTACCTGGGCCTCGCAGCCGAGGACGTGCACCCATCGATTCCCGACACCGACAGCATCGGCTTCACCGGCGTTACCGGTGGCAGCCGAACGACCTACGCCACCGGTCATGCAGCCTATAATGCCGCGGTTGCGATGGTCGAGGAACTCAAGAAGCGCGCCGCTATGCTCTGGGGAATCGACGCCGGCGACGTTGAGTTTTCCGATAATAACTTCAGCTCCAAAACGGACCCCGAGCTAGAGCTCAGCTGGAAAGATCTGGCCGCACGACTCGATGAGACCGGCGGCCCTGTGCAATCGACCGGCTCGGTGAATTTGTCGAGCGCGGGCAACGCCACCGCTACACACATAGTCGACCTTGAGATCGATCCCGAGACTGGAAAGACCGATGTCCTCCGCTACACCGCGGTCCAGGACGTTGGCAAGGCGATCCACCCGGCGTACGCCGAAGGCCAGATCGAGGGCGGCGCCGTGCAGGGCATCG
>DBZV01000117.1 GCA_002311865.1 Dehalococcoidia bacterium UBA1151 | reverse complement strand
GCCGGGCTCTCCGCCATCGAGTCCGTGTGGTCCGGCCTTATCGCGATCGGCAAGCACGGTGAACGTGGCCGGGCTATCCGGGAATACATAGTCACGCCGTAATCCAAGTCCGCCTCGGGTCCTGCCCGGGCCGTCGGAGTCGTTGATCATCTCGTAGCGGGCGATTCTCACCGGGTAGTTGAACTCCGTCTCCTCAATTGGCGCGTTCTCAGTGTTCTGACCGTGGCACTGGACCGCGTCGGGGCCGTCCGACAGCTCACGCGCGCCGTAGCCGCCCGCCAGCGTCTCCAGGAAACAGTAGTACTCGCCCGATACATCGTCCTGGCCGCCAAATCCGGCGTGGCACTGCATCGCCTTGGTTCCCGCTGGAACGCGGTCGGGCATGGCCTCGTGGAGCGCTTTGAAAATCAGGTCGTCCAGTCGCGCATGCGTCTCCCAGCCACCGACCACCGGTGCCGGATGGACGCAGTTGGTCACCGTGCCTTTGGGCGCGATCACCTGCACGAACTCATAGTATCCGGCGTTTACGGGTGTGTCGGGGTCGATCAGCGCACGAAGAGCGTATGCGCAAGCCGAGAACGTCTGGGCAAACGTTGAGTTCACGGGCGCCTGCCGCTGCGGGTCGGAGCCAGTGGTGTCAAACACCACTCCTTCGTCGGAGATCGTGATCGACACTTTGAGAACTACCGGGTTATCTGTGAAACCGTCGTTATCGACAAACCCCTCCGTCTTGAACGTCCCACGCGGCAGCAACGCAAGCTCCGCCTTCGTGCGCCGACGCGTGTAGTCAATCAGCGCGTCAACGTACGTCTGCACGACGTCCTGGCCGTTGCGGTCCATCAGCTGCGTGAGCCTGCGGATACCGGTCTTGTTGGCGGCAATCTGGGCGCGGAAGTCGCCTGGCGTCTCCCGCTTCGACCTGATCTGCGCAAGGATCAGCCGGAACACGTCCTCGTTCATCTCGCCCCGCTTCACCAGCTTCACTGGCGGGATGATGATGCCTTCCTGGAAGACCTCCTGAAATGCCCCCACACTGGCCGGCGCGCCGCCCCCAACGTCCACGTGGTGCGCCAGCGAGGCCATATATCCAACCAGCTCGCCCTGATAGTGCATGGGCGCGATGACGGTAACATCGTTGAGATGAACTCCGCCGGAGTACGGGTCGTTGATGACCAGCATATCGCCGGGGTCCAGGTTCTCCACGCCATAGATCTCCACAGCACGCGGCACCAGCTCAACAAACGAGCCCAGATGCACTGCCTGCGTGAATGCCTGTGCCACAACGCGGAGATCGGCGTCGAAGTAGGCGCAGGAGAAGTCCTGGCGTGTCTTCACGTTGGTGGAGTACGCACTGCGGCGCAGCGTAGCAGCCATCTCCTCCGTTGCTTCAACGAAGGCAGAGCGCATCACCTCAAATTTGATGGGGTCGATGGCAGTTGTCATATTGCCGCGGATTATAAGACCTTTTCACCGCTGATCTCACACGATTGGGACCTCACGCCCCAGGACCTCATTCACCGGCCGGGGCCTCAATCGGAAGAGTCGCCGCTTGAGCGAGCCGGCGCTGATTCGGGAGCCGGTGCTCTGCCTGGCTCCCCTCCAGGCGCGCCGCCTCGTCCACGTAGTGGTATTACTTTCAACTGTGTCGTCGCAATCAATGCGACAACCAGTATCACGAACACGAACAAAAACACGTTGCTTATGGCTTCCGCCAGCGATGCCTGTAACCCATTTAACACTTCGCCAACCAGATCGCCGCCACCTTCAATAGAGTTGGTCAACGTCATCTCAAGTTCAACCAAAGCCCCTGAATCAATCAGAGCCTGGGGATTCTCGGCCACAGACGTTAATAACCCGGCGTCGTACGCCCTGGCTGCCTCGCCTGTAAACGCCTCCTTGAGCCCATCCGTGTAACGACTGACCATGAACGAACCAAATATAGCCAGCCCAATCGTTCCGCCAATTGACCGGAAGAATTGGCTCGATGATGTGGCGATACCCATCATGTGGCGCGGCACCGTGTTCTGAATTGCGATCGTGTAGAGCGGGAACGTGGTTCCCATGCCAAACCCGAAAATTACGATCATCCCAGTGGCTCCGATGCGGGATGTCCCGGCGTCGATCGTCGACAGAAGCCCTGCACCGATTAGCATCACGATCAGTCCGAGTATGCCCTGTCGGCGATAGTGCCCGCCCAATCGTGACATGGCCTGGCCTGAGATCGTAGCCCCAAACACCATTCCCAGCATCATCGGCGTCAAGAACGTACCACTGGCAGAGGCTGACGCGCCCAGTACGGCCTGGAAATAGAGCGGAATAAATATGATCGCACCGAACATGGCGAATCCCGTAAGGAACGTGACAAATAAGGAGACGGCGATGATGCGATTCTTGAACATCTGCAACGGGATTATCGGCTCTTCCGCTTTCGTTTCCCACCAGACCAGCACAGCCAGCATGGCGCCGCCGAAAATAAGCGCCGATAGCACCTGTGGCGAACCCCAGGCGTACTCAACGTCCGCCCATGCCAGACCGATCAACAGCGGGACGACTCCGGCGATCAACAACAGTGCACCGAGGTAGTCGATCTTGTGCTCTCTACGCTCGATGTGAGCGTCCGGGAAGTACTTGATGAACAGGTACAAGATGGGAATGGCAAGCGGCACATTCACATAGAAGATCCAGTGCCATGAGAGGCCGTCCGTGATCAGCCCGCCAAGCAACGGACCAAGAATCGCCGCCACACCGAACACTCCCGTCATGAACCCCATGTACTTGCCGCGCTCGGCAGGCGGGAATATGTCGGCGATAGTCGTGAACGCGTTTGCCATCATCACACCGCCACCGATGCCCTGAAGCGCCCGGAACGCAATCAACTGGCCCATCGACTGTGACAGTCCGGCCAGGATGGAGCCCACCAGGAAGATCACGATTCCAATCACGAAGAACCACTTGCGGCCGTACATATCGCTCAGCCGGCCCGCAATGGGCACAGCTGTGGTAGAGGCGACCAGGTACGACGTCGTGATCCACGTGAGGCGATCAAAGCCGCCTAGATCGAGCACGATGCTGGGTAGCGCGATGGCAACGATTGTCTGGTCTAGCGCCGATAGGAACAGCGCCAGCATCACGCCCGCCAGGGTGAGGATTACATCACGGCGCGGCAGAACGGGAAAATCATCATCCATCCCGGCCAACGGCGATTGCGCGCCCTCGCGCGCCTATTCAGCGGGCCTGCTACCAGTCATCGCTCCCCGATTTCTTCGTCAATAGATCACCCGTTTGGCTAGTGTAACGCCACGCCAACTACGATCGAATCTCACCGTAGCTCTACTCGGGCGTCTTGCCCCACCATTCCTGGGGGTGGCCATCTGGATCGATAGCGTAGAGATGCAGCGAGCCATCACCATGGGTCTCAGGCCCATGAGTAGGGTAGCCAGCCTCGTTCAAACGCGCCTTCAGCGGCTCAATCTCACCCGCGTGGATAGCGAACACAATGTGCGCCTGATTGACGCTATTTTGGAATTCCTTGCCGTAGGTGCCGTCGAAGGGCAGTCCTGATGCTCCCCAGACGCCCGGCTCCCATAGCCCCAGAAAATGATCAGGGCCAACCTTGATGATTCTGCCGCCGGCGTCAACCTCCACATCTGCGGCTTCGTACCCGACCACCCCCACGTAAAAATCGGTCGCGCGATCAACGTCTGCGACCACTATCGCGACCTCGGCATAACCCAGTGAACGCATTGACAGTCTCCTGATCCGTTCAATTCATCGCTCAAGGCGCCCATGCTATCGCGCCCTGGTGCGTTCGTTCGCAAAGGGGCCGTCTTCCCCGATCGACTATCGGCGCTCCTCAGTTCGAGACGAGGCGCCAGTCTGGGGCGAACCTGCACCCTTTTCGGATTCCCCGCACCTAAGGTATTGACTGCTGACTGAACGTCAGTCATAATCAACACACCAAGATTGGATGAAAGGAACAGCATTGCCAGCCAGGCGACGTAGGACCGAAAGTGAAGAGGTGAGGCGCGAGCAGCTCCTCACCGCGGCCCGCAAAGTGTTTCAGGCCAAGAGCTATAACGCCGCAACCATCGCCGACATCGTTCGCGAGGCGGGCGTCGCACAGGGAACGTTCTATCTCTACTACTCATCCAAAAACGCGATTGCCGTAGCTCTACGCGACAGGCTCATGAGCAAAATGGCTACAGCAGTAGGAGAAGCGATTCATTTGGCCACATCATTCGACGAGAAACTCGGATCCCTCGTTACCGCCTCGTTCCAGGTTGCACGGGAGAACGCCGATCTGTACAAGCCGGCGTTCATGGGTGCTGATGAGGCACATCCAGAGATGCACAGCGAATCTGCGGAGCACGATGCCTTTTTGCACATCACCACAGATCTGTTCATGCACGCGAACAGCGCTGGCGATATGAAGGCGCTGGACCCAGAGATCACGGCCCGTCTCGCCTTAGGTCTGCTTCAGCATGCCATCATCGAAGCGTTCGTTTTCGGCGATGGAGACGAGGCGGAGCGACTTGAAAAAGGCGTCCACGAATTTCTTGCTAACGCGCTTGTTCGGTAGAAATATTTTTTATATAAAACATAATGACTGACCGCCAGTCATACTCTAAAAAGAAAGGGACACAATCCAGATGAATAACCACAAATCAACAGATCAACCCGGACCCAAGCCATACAGCATGCGCTGGTGGACCCTGGCAATCGTTTCTGTCACGGTCGTGATCGCAACGATCGATGAAACGATACTCAACGTCGCAATCCCATCCCTGCAAAAGGATCTGGGGGCCTCTGCGTCCTCACTGCAGTGGATGGTGAACTCATACGTCCTCGTCTTCGGCGGTCTGGGTGACCGCCTCGGCCGCGCCAGGATGCTGCGCTACGGACTCGCAGTCTTCGCGATCTCATCGGTTGGCGCCGCCCTGTCGGACTCGCCCAACCAGCTAATCGCCGCAAGGGCGATCATGGGCCTGGGCGGCGCAATGATGATGCCGGCAACGCTCTCCATCATCGTGAACGTCTTCCAGGAAAACGAGATGACCAAAGCGATCACCGTATGGGCGATGATGGCAGGGGTCGAGTCGCCCTTGGGCCGGTCCTCGGTGGTGCGCTACTCGAAAACTTCTACTGGGGCTCGGTATTCCTGGTAAACGTACCAATCGCGGCCGTCGCAATCGGCGTCAGCCTGTACCTCGTGCCAGATAGTCGAGATCCTGAGAGTCGACCGCTGGATATCCCCGGCGCAGTTCTTTCCATGGCCATGGTTTCAGCATTCATCTATGCCGTTATCGAAGGCCCAGGGCAGGGGCTGACATCCCCGTAGATCATGACCGCGATTGCCATGTCAATAACCGCGGCCGTGGGCTTCGTAGTGCAGGAACGGCGCACGGAATTCCCGTTGTTGGACTTCGCCCTCTTCCGGTCACCCCACTTCTCCACGGGAGCAGCTGCCATCAGCGTGGCCTTCTTCGCCATGGTCGGATTCATCTTCGGCCTCACACAGTACTTCCAGTTCGTACAGGGCTTCACTCCGTTCGAAGCTGGAATTCGCTTCCTGCCGACGGCATTCGGCTTTATGGCGGGTGCAATTGGGAGTGAGATGCTGGCGGTTCGCATTGGCAGTCGCCGACTCGTCGTAGGCGGGCTCGTAATCGTCTCCGCAGTCATGCCACTCGTGCTCCTCTGGGGCGTAGATACCTCATACCTGGTGATTGGCCCCGTAATCGCTGCGATCGGCCTCGGAGTCGGCATGGTCGTCGCTCCGTCGTCTGAAGCTGTCATGGGCGCAGTTGATCAGGCGAAAGCAGGCGTCGGGTCGGCCATGAACGACGTAACACAGATGCTGGCGAGCGCGCTCAGCATCGCCGTAATCGGCTCAGTTATGTACGCGATCTACTCAGCCAGGCTGGGTGACGCTGCTGCATCATTGCCAGCCGAGGCACGGGATGCCGTTCAGGACTCAGTCGGCGCGGCTGTGCAGGCTGCTACGACGTTACCTCAGGCGGACGCACTGATCCTGTCCAATGCCGCCCGCGCATCGTTCACGGATGCACTCGGACTGGCGATTCTGATCGGATCTGGCCTCACGCTCATCGGAGCGGTAGTGATCGCCAGATTCATGCCAGCGAGCCAGGCCTCTGGGCACGGCTCGCCACACGGAGGTGACTCAGCGCATTCAGTTCACGCCGCACCCCACGGCGCAGCAGCGGGCGACTGAGCCACAACGACATTCACCCAATGGGTAGATCGGCTCATCTGATCTCGTGAGCTTGTGAGTCGATCTGCCCCGAATACAATTCAATCGTGCAACACTCGGGCATCTGCACCGGGAGGAGAAAAACAATGAATCATCAAGGCGGCGGCCACAACATGGGCGGAGACGCCCATGCTCTGAAGATCACAAGCTGGCTCACCGGAATCTACTTCGTGATCGAGCTGGGAATCGGCATCCAGACGGGATCCGTCGCCGTGCTCTCAGACGCGGCCCACACATTTTCCGCGGTCGGAGGAATACTCCTGGCGCTGGCCGCCAGCCGCATCGCTTCCAGGCCAGCCGATAGCCGCAACACATTTGGAATGAAGTGAGCTGAGATCATTGGTGCACTCCTCAATGGCTTCTTCCTGCTCGCAATGGCCATCCTGGTAATCGCCATGGGCGCCATGCGGATAGCAGACCCCAAAGACCTCTCGACAACCCCCATGTTCATCGCCGTGGCCGGTGGACTGATAATCGAGATCTACGCGCTCTCGCTGCTCTACAAGGCCCAGAAGAGCAACCTGAACAAGAAGGGCGCCTACTGGCACGTAATGCAGACCTTCGTGGGAAGCCTGATCATCATCGTGTCCGCCGTCGTCATCAAATACACTGAATTCCTTGAGATCGATCCACTGCTGGGCATGATCTTCGGTTTCGTGCTGCTGTACGTCTCATGGAGCGTAATTCGAGAGTCGATCGGCTTCCTGCTCGAGCGCGTTCCAGACGGTGTCGATCTCGACGCTGTGCGCCACGACCTCGAGCAGCTACCTGGCGTGGAAGATGTGCACCACATCCACGCATGGTCACTCACATCGGGCGTGAACATCTTCTCGACCCATGGACGTCGGAAGATGCCGATGCACAGACCGTGTTGAAGGCGGCGCATGCACTGCTGGAAAAAGTCGGCGTATTCTACTTCTCCACCGTCCAGGTAGAGAACGAATGCATCGACACCCCGGGAGCGGACGATATCGACATCATGTCCGAATCGGTGGGCGGCGCACACTCGATGCCAGCCGCACCCGATCCGCACGCGATGCACCACTGATCGCTCCAACTAACAATTCGCAAATCAATCGGGCGGTGGAGTGCTCTCCATCGCCCGATTGATTTCGTCGCATGTGGCTTGCGGACCAAATAACGATCAGCGGCTAAACACCGTTATCTTCATCAATCGACCGCTGATACTCCGCCACCGTGCCGTCCATCACCTCATTCAGCGTTACCGGTGCGCCAACCTCGCCGGACTCCAGCAAAGCATACGAGAGCGCCAGTGCCTTCATGCCCACAGTAGCGTCCACCTCCGGCTGCGCACCCGAGACGGCGCAACGGGCAATCTCTTCGTACTCGATCGCCAGCAGCGTTCGGTCGGCCTGTTCGAACGGCATGTCATAGGACGATATCGGCGCCTCCCCAAAATAGGCAGCAGTGATGTCATCGAGCCTGAAGTCGGGCGGCACCATGCTCAATAAGTCATCGCCAGAAATCTCTGCGTCGTCGGCGTCCAGCTTGATCACAGCGCCTTTCACCCCCGATCGAGGCCCCGGCATCGTCATAGTGCCGAGCGAGCCGTGAATCGTGCCCATCGCGAGCTGGTGAGCCTTCACCGCCTCTGACACAGTGAAATTGCAGATCACGCCCGACTCAAATCGAATCACCCCGAAGCCGGTGTCGATCGCATCCACTTCCACCGCTACGTTCTCTGCCTGGATATCGTCGGTGCGATGCCCGTAGAACTTCTTCAGATTGGCGTTCATCTCACGCCGATACCGTGTCGTCTCAAAGATGCCCGTCTCAGCGTAGATGCGGGTCGCGTCGCCCAGGTAGAACAGCAGCAGGTCAGCCGCATGCACGCCGGCATCGATCACCATCCCGCCACCCCGGCTCTTCATCGCCCGCCACGCCGTGTTGTGCATCAACGTATCGCCACCGCCCAGATGCACGTCCATGGCCATCCGAGGCTCGCCAATCGCACCGTTATCGATCAGCGCCTTCGCCAGCCGACACAGGGGATCCCGACGATAGTTCTCTGCCACCGAGAGAATCTTGCCCGAATTTTCGGCCGCATCCCGCATCCGCCGTGCCGCCTTGAGCGTGATGCCAATGGGCTTCTCCGTCATCACATGCAGACCCGCCTCAAACGCCGCCTCAGCGAACGTATGGTGCATCCGGGTGTCAGTAACGATATCCAGCAGATCAAGCGGCTCCGCGGCCAACATCGCATCAAAGTCGGCATATACCGTTGGCCGACGTCCCAGGCGCTCCTCCGCAACATCCGCCACATGCCGTGCAGCCTGCTCGTTCACATCACAAATCGCGATCAACTCAAGCGAGTCAAACTTCTTGCTGTGCTCAACAAACCCATGCAGATGCCGAAGCCCCATGCCGCCACACCCCACCAGCGCAATATTCAGTGCCAAACGCAATTACTCCCTGTATCCCTCGTGCCGCGGACATCTTTGCCTGCAGCGATTATTCACGTAACCGTGCCTAAACAGACAACCCGCCGTCCAGCACCATCGCCTCTCCATTCGTAAACGACGACGCATCTGAGCACAGCCACACCACCGCTGCCGCGATCTCCTCCACCGTGCCCATTCGTTTCATGGGTGAGTACGTCGCCAGAACGGCTTCCTTTTCCGCATCGTGCTGCGCAAGACGGCTGACCATATCCGTCTTAGTGAAGCTGGGGCAGACGGCGTTTACACGAATTCCCCTGGCGCCGTACTCAATCGCCGCCACTTTGGTCATACCGATAACCGCGTGCTTAGACGCCGTGTACGCCAATTGTCGGGGCATTCCTCGCAGTCCCGCCACCGATGCATCATTCACAATCACGCCGTGGCCCTGCGACTGCATCTGAAGCAGCTCGTACTTCATGCAGATAAACGTTCCCACTGTGTTCACGTTGAGCACGCTCTGGAACTCCTCTACGGAGTAAGCGCCCGTGGGCTGACTGGGGCCTTCTATGCCCGCGTTATTGAACGCGAAATCGATACGGCCATACTCTGCCACGCACGCCTCCACCATCGCTTGCACCGCGGCCTCGTCCGTCACATCCGTCGGAACCGACAGGGCACTACCGCCACTCGCCTCGATCTCACCAACCAGCGTCGCTAGCTCAGCCTCTCGCCGTGCCGCAACCACAACCGAAGCGCCCGCAGCCGCCATCGCAAGCGCAGTAGCCCGACCAATACCAGAACTCGCGCCGGTAACCAGCCCAACTTTGCCCGCCAGTTCACCACCCATATCGCCGCCTTAGATGTACTGCTTCGATCACACCGCTACTTTTGGAACAGCGGTCCGCGTCGTAGTTTCCCGATACCCTCTTCAAATTCGTTCTCACCTGAATTCTCGATCGCCCAGGCGATCCCCCCGAACTCTCTTCCTTCCCAGAATTTCTGGGCACGTTATTGATCCTCAACCCCAAAGCTGCCGCCATTCTCCAGATAGGCGTCGATCAACTGGCGATTGAACTGCTCACCGAAATACCTGGTCGCCGCGAAGTCGTGCGCTCTATCACCAACCTCCACATGCGCCCAGTCCAGGACACCGGCCAATTCGCCCGATTTGCCGATCAGCAGGTTACCGTGCCAGAGGTCGTGATGACACACACTCAGCTCATACAACTGCATCCGATCATCGGAGCGGAACTCTTCCCACCACGCCAGTAGGTGTACGAACTCAGGAGCGCTCAATCTGCGACGCAGCGCAGGCATCACGATATCTTCCGCACTGATCAACCTCTCAAACGAGTTCAGCTCGCTTATCCCGGAGTCGATTGCCTGATCGACTGGCGCTGAGTGGAGTTGGGCCATGAATCGGCCAAGCGATAACGCAAATCGCCTGGGAGGCTCGACTCCCCATTTCGGGTTGCTTCCCGGCAATTTGGGATACCCGAGCGCGCCGAATGGCAGATCCCTATTGGGTTTCGTGTACCACTGAGGGGCTGGAACGGCAGCGTCAACCTGCTTCGCTATAAAAGGCAACGCTCGCGTCTCAAGCTCATACCCGGCAGCCGCTTCTACCGAGGTTCCGACACGCATCAGTACTCCGCCCGCCGTCTCCACCGCGATGCTCCGAAAACCCTGATCCACGAACCGCAACGGCGCAACCGGCCTCGCGTCAGGGAACACCAGTTCCAGCGTTCTTGCTATGCGTTTCAGCTCTGAAGCCGACTTACTCTCTGGCATAATTCGACACTATCACCGTCGCAGTGGCTACCGTTGGTGCTACACAGAGCTAAATCGATCATGTCCGCTCACCCGAACTCCGCAGGGCAATAAAAGAGGCCCCGGCAATTCACCGGGGCCTTCCTGATTTACTGTTGTGTATCTACCAGCGGTCGCCGCCCCCGCCGCCACCGCCACCGCCTCGTGGCTGACGCTCGCGCGCCTCGTTTGCACTGATCTCGCGACCATCAAGCATCGTACCGCTGAGCGCGGAGATTGCGTTGTTGGCCTCGCCATCGTCTGACATCTCAACGAAGCCGAAACCCCGTGAGCGACCTGACATTCGGTCGGTGATTACACGGGCCGAGTCCACTGCGCCATGCGCCGCAAACGCTGCATTGAGTGAGTCATCCGTGGTGTCGTAGCTAAGGTTGCCTACGTAAATATTCAAGTACCTGCTCCTCCGCATAAGGTGCGGAATCGTCTAATTCGCATCAATCCGCGCTCAGGTCCTTAGGCTCGCGGGATGCGTTACCGAGGAGCATGTGCAGTGAACAATGCGTAGGGCCACCACGGGCGCCGTAAACCTTGTGATGGCCGCCAAATCTCATTACGGCGGCAAAAGTGTACCAAGGATCGATAACCCTTCTGATCGCGCTAGTTCTGCACGTTTTGGCGAATTGAGTAGACCCAAGCTATGTTTCAACGCTGCTGCCCGACCGATCGCCAACCCTCAGTAAGCGCTATGCCTCGCGCCGCGCTCGACGTATCTCATCAACAAAACAGCCCCGGAACAGTGTCCGGGGCCGCGATATTGCGATTAGTGTGCAGGATCAGTTCAAGTCGATAACCGTATCGAGCTGTGAGGGCAGCCTGCGCTCAAGATTCAACACTGTACCTGAAGGCGGCTTCATCTCAATCGTGAAAGTAGTATTCACTGCCAGCACCGTGGCGCCGGACGCCATCCCGCCAGAGGTTGAGTATGTGGTTGAAGATGCCGTGGCTATCGACGCAATCGAGTTGTTCCTGTTGAGCAGCCAGACTGTGATCTCAGCCTTCTCGTTATCTTCCAGCAAGTTATCGCCGTCATTGTTGCCCAGCCAGGTTATTGACCACGGGAGATCGCTCAAGTGCTGATTCTTATCAGAGTATGAGATCACCGTGACTGATTCGGCGCCTGAAGAGACATCCGGATCAGTACCGGAGTTATCCGCGGTGTAGTCAGGTGTCAGATCAACCGGCACGCCAGCAATCGCGTTGGAGACCACAAACGTAATCTTGAAGACCGTTGAAGTCGAGTCTGGAAGCTTTGCCTTATATGCAACCACACTTCCACGTGGCTCGATCGAGGACTGCGCCTCCTGGATTCCCGCATACACCGTCTCTTTACTTCGCTCGGACGCGAAGATGCCAGTCGAGAGCACTGTGAATGCGAATACCGATGCTACGACCACAAACGCGATCAATATGATCGCGGTTTCAAGACCGGTGATGCCGCGCTGGTGCTCAACCGGGTTCGTATCTGATTTCATAACTGGTATTTCCTCTTCCACCACATGGGTTGGTACCCAATCTGGTCAGGTTCGCGCTCAGCATGATGAGCATGTTGAACGCACTCACATGATTGTCACGGTTCATGGGACTGTCGGAATAGGAGGGATTAAGGCCAATTCGATGTGTGGTTTACCCACATATCGACTATTGATAAATGCGCAGTTTGAGTTCGGCTACGCGCCCAGCAGCGGCCGCAAACAACCGATAATTAGATTCTGCTTAACCTGCGCCGCTCGAAAGCACGATGACCCGGAATATCAGAATTACGAACGCAACGCTGACGAGCACCTTGCCTGAGTTTTCAGACATCCAGCTTGGCCCCTCGTTGCCGCCGTGCTGAACGCTGTACGACTGATTGGGATCGAAGGGCCGCTGGCGCCTCGTTGGTTGAGATGAACGACGGTCTGGACGCTGGCTTGGCATGGGAGCCTCCCTCGCCGTGGTTGGCTGTTCGATAGCAGACGCTGAAATAACGCTACTCAGCCACTTCTGCCTCGATACTGCCAAGCAGCCCCACCAACCGCTCCATGTCAGCTTCCGGCAGTAATGGGCCTTCCAGCGCCGCGACATTTGACTTCAGATGCGCCAGGTTCGAAGTGCCGCTGAGCACAGTCGATACCGCCCGGTTCGAAGCCGCGAACTTGTACGCCGCGCTCGCAATGGAATCTACCTCGTCGTGGACCAGCCAATCCAGCGGGCCATCGTCCGGCACCGAGTCGGCCCGGATCACCCCATCGCGCTTCCATCCCGCGAACAGCTCCCGAAGTCGACTCTCATTAGAAATGTATGTCCGTATGGCAGCCATCACAATTACGCCCGTGCCGGTTCTTTCCGCCAGCGGCAGCGCCACGTGAGTTCCTGACTGACTCAGCATATTGTGCTTAATCATCACAACTTCCCACAGTTCGGGATGCTTTGTAAGCGCGTGTACTACCGCCTCATGCCAGGGATCCTGACGAGCCCACTCGCTGAATCCCCAGTGCCTTACCTTGCCCGACTGCTTCAGCTCTGCCATCACCGGCGCGTAGCGGGCAACCAGCTCATCGTAATAACTCACGTGCAGCCCGTGGAACTGCATCACGTCAATGTAGTCCGTCTTAAATCGCCGAAGCGCGTCATCAACGCCCTTCGTGAGGTCGCCTGGCTCCTGCGCTATTTCAAATCCGTCGGGGGCGAAGTTCTCTTGCGGCCACTTAGTGACGATCACATAAGCGTCTCTCGGAACTCCAGTGAGCGCCCGCCCAAGTATCTCTTCAGCGTTGCCGTATCCCGCGGACGAATCAAAGAGAGTGATCCCCGCATCGATCGCACCGCGGATGAGGGAATCCTGCTCCCTAGCAGTCAAACCCTCTTTCTGTCCCAACTGTCGAGCGCCCCCCGTCCCAAAACCGGAGAGCGAAACTTCAATACCAGTGTTGCCAAGTTGCCGATACTTCATCTACGAGCCACTACTCGCAGCAACGTTCCCGGCTGCCAGCGCCTCAAGCGTCCGTGGCACATTAACCACCCAGGGACCCTCCACCGAGAGAGTAATCTCCACGTGGCGATCCTTCAGGAGCGATATTTCGCGCTCTCCGTCCAGCGCCAGCATGCCCGGTTTCAGGTCAATGGTGACCCTATCTCCCGGGTTCATCGTATTCCAGTCGGCGATGCCAATTTCCTGTACTGTTCCCGGCCCGGTGGGAGCCAGAACCTGAAGCTCTGATTGTGAATCACCCATCTGAATATGTAAGCCTTCAGGATCGTCAAGATGAACGCGCTTCAGATGTGCGCCTATCGCGGAGATGCCAATACAAGCCGGCTCTGCACGCGTCAGATATACGTCCGTAATCGTCCCCAGATCCCACACCGCACGGGTACCCGCGAATAGCTCTCTGGACACCGCCACATCAACCAGCGCAATATCCTCCAGCTCGCCATCGAGATAAATCTCCAGCCGCTTACTGCGTACGCTGGAATCTGCCCTCGAGACCTTTCCGCTTGCCACGGCGCCAGCCGCGATGCCCGCAAGCGTCCCTTCAACCATCTGAGGAAACACGTTGTTCGTTCCGGTCGAGATCGCCACTATTGGAATTTCGCCACCTGCGGTGGCCACGTTGCGATTCGTCCCATCACCGCCCAGCGTCACAATGGCACCAACGCCGTCCTCAATAATTGCAGCAGCGGCCCGGGCAGTGGCGCCACCGTGTTCAGCAGCCGGCATATTGACGTACTCAGTTTGAATGTCAGCTTCAAATTCGCGTGCTGCCGCGAAAGTGAGCCCGGAAGACTCAGGCATCGCGAATACACGCTCAATCCCCATCGACCTTAATCCGGCGTACACGCGCAATAGCGTGTTCGACTTCTCTTGATCGGAGACGACCCGGCCCTGCGCCACAAGACGGCGTATATCCTTGCCCGCCGCCGGGTTGGCAATAATGCCGACACTAATCATGGGAGCTACTCAACAGATGGGTCTCCGGTAGTCTGCGGCGTTATTCAGTTATCCATCCCGGGTCTGAGAGGTAGCGTGAAATCGCTTGTAAGAAGTCTCCGGCAGGCGCGCCATCCCACGCGCGATGGTCAAACGTGAGGCCAAGCCACATCATCGATCTTGTCGTCACTTCGCCGTTGACGATCACAGGCTTCTCAACAATTCGGCCAAGTCCAAGAATGCCGACTTCTGGTGGATTGAGGAGCGGGTTGAATGCATCCACACCGTAGTGACCCAGGTTTGTCACGCTAAACGTGCCACCTGAGTAATCATCCACATCAACTGAGTTGTCCCGCACCCGTTTGGCAACGTCCCGGACGGCCTGTGCGATTTCCAGAGCTGACTTCTTGTCAGCCTCATGAATCACCGGAACGACCAGACCATCTTTGACCGCCATCGCGAAACCGACGTTTACCGACTCAATCATGCGCACCTCATCCACGTTGAAGTGGGCATTCGCCCGTGGATGCTCAGATAGTGCTTGGGCAACAACTTTGATTATTAGATCCTGGAACTGCGGCCGGATGCGTTCGCGTCGCCAATCCCGCACCAACTGCTCCATCATCGACTGCGCAGCCGTCACATCCACCTCAGTGGTCAGCGTCACCACAGGAATCTGGCCACTATCCGTCATGCGACGAGCGATGGTAGCCCGCAACCCTGCCAACTTCTCAACTTCCTTCGCCGGTGGGCCGGAGTAAGCCGCAGCCGGCTTCGCGGCCGGCGCGGCAGCCGGGGCAGCAGCGCCTGAAGCTGTGTTGCGAACATCTTCCTCAGTTACGCGTCCGCGAGGACCGGTACCCGTGACCGTGCTGAGATCAACACCCAGTTCTTTGGCCACACGGCGTGCGATTGGTGTGACCTGCTGTCGATCACCGCCTCCGCCGCCTGACGCCGCCGCGGGGGCCGCTGGTGCTGCTGGCGCAACTGGAACGGCGGCGGCCGGTGTATCTGCTGTGAGCGGTTCCGGCAGATCAGCCTCTTCACCCTCAGCAAGGATTATCGCCAGAACGGACCCTGTATCCACCACCATGCCCTCAGGCACAACGATACGGGCCAGAATGCCTTCTTCTGCGGCCTCGACATCGGCGTTGACCTTGGACGACTCGATTTCGACGAGCGCGTCGCCGATCGCTATCTTGTCGCCCTCAGCCTTGAGCCACTTGAGGATCAGGCCGTCATTCATCCCCATTCCCCACTGCGGCAGAAGTACTTCGTAAGGCATTGTCACTCCCTGTGTGACCGGTTGTGGCCGCCGTATGCATCCAGCACATATCTAATCTCGCAGCCACATGAAATATTTCGCCCGGCGAGTATAACAACCAAAGGCGAACTATCTAAGCCTCCGACTGCCTATTCATCAAGCGCGAGCAGGAGTTTTTCACCGCTCTCAATATCTGGAACAACCACCACGGAAATCCTGCCGCTCGCCTGAATCTGCACCAGCGTGATTCCCTGATCACTCTGCCAGCCAAACGTTCGCTCGTCATTCGCCAGTGCGGTGTATTGATCAGATTTATCAAGTGCCGCCGCCCAAAATCCGGTGAATTGCGCGCCATCTTCCTGAGGCTCATCCCACACGATAATCGCGGCAAACGCGCGTTCGCCATTCGGTCCATCAAGCAGCGCGAACCGATCGCCACCCCACCCGGCCGCTGCGATATCGGCATTGGTGCTACCAAGCGACGATAGCCAAAGCGCGATGGTGAACTCGCCAAGCACATCTTCGTGAAACTTCGACCAACCTTCGCCGAGCCGTCCGGCCAGATCTGGGAGCGCCACCACAATCGGAAATTCACCTGCCAGATACTTCTCTGGATGAATGATCTGCTCCGTCGAGGCAGGCAAATCGGCGTAGGAGTTCAGAAGTTGAGCATCAGTCAGACGCTCAACAAACTGCGCGCCCTCCTGGTACGGAAACTCCAGCAATCGTTGGAGGGCGAACGGAGCATCGGGAATATCCGCAAGCGCCTCAGTGAGGGATTCCAGAGAGCCTACAACGCGATCCACGCTGACGTTCTGGAGTAGGTACTGGGTTTGCAGCGCCGTCGCATCCCCTTCTATTAAAGAGATCAGCGCAAGTTCAGCATCCCGATTGCCCTCAACATCATCCTGAAGTTGATCAAGGTCAAATCGATCATCCTGCACTAGATGGAAGTACTCGTGGGAATACGTGATCTCCTCCAGCAGCGACAGCTCCTCCGTATCGTCATCCTCAACGATAAACAGTTGATCGGTCTCGCTCTGGTACAGGCCAGCTACCTGCGTCCCATACATAACCTCGTATTCGCCCAAGAGATCAAGATCGCCATCAATCATGCCCAGTAGCTTGAACAGGCGATCATCTATCTCAATTTCGATCCGAACTTCATCCCGTCGAAACTCCGCCGCAAGGAAAGCTCGCAACTTCTCGCGCGGCAGCAGTTGTCGGTTGACCTCGCCACCCGGCTTGTAATCCCGAATCGACTCCACCGCAGCCTGAATCGCGTCGAGTTGAGGAGCGATTGATGCGGGAATCGCCACTCCACCCTCAATTGGAATGAACTCTGGAGATGGAGTAGCGGTTTGGGCAATAGTGGGTTCAGCGGTTTTCGAATCGGCCACCGATGTTTCGGCTGGCGCGATTTCGGAAGACGATGCACTGCATGCCGTCGCAATAAACGCGACGAGAAGAAGCAGCGCAGCGGAGAATGTGGACGTTCTGCAGACTGTGTTCATCACCCGATACTACGCATATTCAACGGCTGAAGGATCAGGCAATGGCGGCAATTATTCGATGTGACTGGGGAGGCGACGACCCGCTCATGATCAAGTACCACGATGAGGAGTGGGGCACACCCGTCCACGATGATCGCACGCTATTTGAGTTCCTCCAGCTTGAGGGCGCGCAGGCCGGCCTATCTTGGATAACAATTCTCCGGAAGCGTGAATCGTACCGGGGAGCGTTCGACAAATTTGATGCCGCCGCTATCGCTGAGTACGACGATGAGAAAGTTGCAGAACTGCTGGGCAACCCTGGAATCATCCGTAACAAGCTCAAAGTTGGCTCGGCGATGATCAACGCCCGGCTCTATCTTGAGGTCCAGAAAGAGTTCGGAAGTTTCGATGCCTACCTCTGGGGCCTGGTTGGAGGGGATACCCTGACCAACAGCTGGGAGTCTATGAGCCAGATTCCTGCCACAACAGATGTTTCCGATGCCATGAGCAAGGCGCTCAAGCAGCGCGGCTTTAAGTTCATTGGCTCAACGATCTGCTACGCCTTCATGCAGGCCACCGGCATGGTCAACGATCACGTCCTCACATGCTTTCGCTACAACAAAGTATGATTCTGGCCGACCGCGCGTAGGCTGGTCACAGGCTGGATGAGGCTGAACTAAGGAGCGACGACGTTGGATAAACAGATATTCGGCATTGGTGGCGACTTCTTCCCGCCACAGTGGAAACGCCCGCTCCTGCGTGAACACCTTCTGAGTCTCTCCAGCGCAGCACACCCCAAAGTCTGCTACGTGGGCACCGCCACCGGTGACGCCGCACAGAACACCGTTGAGTTCTACAGGGAGTTCGGGCGGCACGACTGCGAGACGTCCCATCTCAGTCTCTACTCGCCGCCGCAGAAGGACATCCGGTCGTTCGTCCTGCGACACGACATCATCTACGTGGGCGGAGGTAATACGAAGAACCTGATTGCGGTCTGGAATGAGTGGGGCTTCGGCGAGATCATGCGAGAAGCACGGGAGGCCGGAATCGTGCTCTCTGGCACCAGCGCTGGCTCAATCTGCTGGTTCGAGGACTGCATCACAGACTCGATACCTGAAGGTCTGACAGCCCTGAAGTGCGTGGGCCTCCTTAAAGGGAGCAACTCCACCCACTACGGCTCACACCCCGACCGCCCAACCACCTACCGGGAGTTGATTCGCACCGGCGAAGTCTCCCCCGGTATTTCCACCGACGACGGCTGCGCCCTCCACTACATCGGCGACGACCTCCACGAAATCGTCACGCAGGAACCAGGCGCCCGCGCCTATCGCGTGGAGCGGGTGGGGGACGACTTCAAAGAGACCCCGCTGGAGGCGCGCTACCTGGGGTAGGGCGTTGCGATCATCGGTCGCTAAACGATAGCCTCCGCCAACTCACCAAAATCCGCCACAGTGTAATCCGGCACGAACGTCGTATCTTCGAACGGCAGCTCGTAACGATTCACAAACGCTCCACGGTTGCCGCACATGCGGGCGCCCATCACATCGAACGAGTTAGACGAGATCATCATGATTTCGCCGACCTCAAGGCCCAGGTTACGCGCCGCGCCACGATACACCGACGGGTGCGGCTTGAACCGGCCAAACTCGTCCACAGAGATGATGTCGTCAAAATCCCACTTGATCTGGTTGGCGACAAGGTAATCCAGAAACCATCGATTCCCGTTCGAAAGTGCGATCAGCCTGTAACGCGATGCCAGCTTTGGGAG
>DBZV01000104.1:6880-39678 GCA_002311865.1 Dehalococcoidia bacterium UBA1151 | reverse complement strand
GAACGCGCGTACATCCCGTCGACGGCGGCAGAGCTGTTCAGAGTCAACTGCTCGGTCTGTCACGGCGTTGGCGGCCGGGGCGATGGTGCCATCAACCAGTATCTGACGGCGGCTGACAGTTACTACGCCTCTCAGAACGATGGCACGACGTACTCCCCTGCTCCAAATATTCTCGAAAGCAGTCAGAGTAAGTTCTCAGACGAGGCCTTCTTTGCCTTCATCTCAAACGGGCAGAACGTGATGCCCCGCTTCAGTCTTCTTCTCAGCGAGGAAGACCGCTGGGACATCGTGAACTACGTGTACGATATTGAGACTGGACTAAGTTCCCGATAGCCCACGTCGGGCTTGATCTCGGAGCGCGGCAACCGGGTCATATTTAACCGGTTATCAGGCGCAACGGAGTTAAGAAATGGCCGCCGTCCTCAGGACGAGACGTTCCACCCGCAGACCAAACCTTCTGTATCTATTCATCGCGCTCACACTCATCGTTGGCGCGGCATGTGGTTCATCGGAACAAACATTGGAGCAACAGGCCAGCAGGATGGACAAGAAGTTCATGTGCCCCGTGTGTCCCAGTGAAACTATCGATCAGGCTCAGGTTCAAATAGCAAAAGATATGCGTCAGATTATTAGAGATAAGCTGGCCGATGGCGAAAGCGAGAACGACATCTCCCAGTTTTTCGTCGATCGCTACGGCATCCAGGTGCTCGCATCGCCACCAACAACAGGATTCACCTCACTGGTATGGATTGTCCCACCGGTGGTTCTGGGAATCGGCTTGGCCGCGCTCTACATGATTCTTCGAGACATGAGGCGTGGCAAAGCTGCGCTGACATCGCGAGCGTCTGGTGCAACCGCAGGCGCAACCCCCAGCACAACCAACGACGCACTTGCTCCGTATCTAGAGGCGGTAGACGAAGAGATGAGGCAATCTGGACCTCAACGAACGGCCGCTGACAACAAGGTTTCTACGGACTCAGCGACTATTAACAACGGATCAAATGAAGTGAACGGTTAGGGATGGCTGAACTAGGTCAACTAACTCTGATGCTGGGGCTGGCGCTCACCGTGTACGCCACACTTGGCTCGGTGCTTGGCGCTCGCAAGGGCGTGCCGGAGCTGGTGGTTAGCGCCCGCAATGCCACGTATCTCATTACGGCTGTTGCCGGGGTCACCGCCATTGCGCTGGTCACGGCCTTCGTAACCAACGACTTCTCGATCGAGTACGTCTACGGTCACAGCAGCACCGCGATGGACCGCTCGTTTCTCTGGGTGTCATTCTTCAGCGGCAATGAGGGCTCACTGCTGTTCATCGTCCTAACGCTCTCACTCATGACCAGCATCGCCATGTTCCTCTCGCCGAGAGGATTCAAAGACGCGCTCCCCTACACCACTGCGATTCTGGCGGGAATCATGGGGTTCTTCTTCTTCGTGCTCGTCTTCTTCGCCAGCCCGTTCGCTCCGCTCGATTTCGTTGCCACAGAAGGGCTCGGCATCAACCCGCTGCTCACGCATCCCGGCATGTTCATCCATCCACCGTTGCAGATGTCTGGACTGGTGGGCATCTCCATCCCGTTCGCGTTCGCGTTTGGCGCGCTGATCGCGGGTAAGACACGAGATGAGTGGCTGGATGCCGCCCGCGTCTCCGCAATCGTTATCTGGGCGCTGCTTGGCTCCGGCATGCTGCTGGGTGCGTGGTGGGCGTATACAATCCTTGGCTGGGGCGGCTACTGGGCCTGGGACCCGATCGAGAACGTAGCCTTCATGCCGTTTCTGGCGCTCACAACGTTTATTCACTCTGTCATGGTGCAGAAGCGCCGTGGAATGTTCCGTATGTGGAACGTGGTGCTTCTGAGCGTAGCTTTTGTGCTGGCGCAGTTCGGCATGTTCATCAATCGGGGTGGTCCGGTGGTGTCTGTCCACTCATTTGGCGCGTCAACGCTGGGCATCATCTTCCTCGCCTTCATGCTGTTCAGCCTGGCGTTTGCCCTTATCGTATTTTTCTGGCGTTTCAACGACCTCAAGAGCGACCGTCCGCTCGAGTCATTTCTCTCTCGCGAAGCGTCTTTCCTGATGAATAACTTCCTGTTGCTGGGAATAGTTGGCGTCACACTATGGGGCGTGCTGTTCCCGCTGGCGTCTGAGTTTGCCCAGGAAGAGACGGTCACCGTCTCTGCTCCGTACTTCAACCACATCAACGGCCCAATGCTGCTGGCACTGGTGCTCCTGATGGGTGTTGGGCCTGTTCTGCCCTGGCGCAGGGCCAACCGCGCCTCACTGAAACGCTGGCTGCTGTGGCCAGCACTCCTGGCAATTACGGCGCTGGCTGGAATGGCGGCAAGCGGGCTTGAGAAGCCCATTGCGCTGTTCTCATTCAGCGTGCTGGTATTCGTGATCACATCCATCGGGCAGGAGTGGTATCGAGGGACGATGGCCCGGCGCCGCGCGGGCGACAATTTCGCCGTGGGATTCTGGAAGCTGGTCAACGGTAATCGGCCGCGCCATGGCGGGTACGTGGTCCATATCTCGATTCTTGTCCTCGCGTTCGGCATCATTGGAACCGGGTTTTACAGCCAGCGTGAAGATACGATCCTGAATCTTGGCGAGAGCTTCGAGATCGACAATTATCGAATTGAGTTCGCTGGCCACGGTGAGGAGCCGCGGGCTGACCGATTGGCTCAGTGGGCCATCATTAATGTGTACAAAGACGGTAAATATGCTGGCGAGTTACGGCCGTGGAGCGCCTTCTACCCCGGCTTCAACCAGGTATCTGTACGAGCCGGAATCTCCACGGGACCAATCGAGGACCTTTACATCATCCCAACCGACTTCCTCAATGAACGGGGCGAGGGCGTACTCGCGGGAGGTGGTCCCGTCACGCGCGCCGTCTTCAGGGTGAGTATCAACCCGCTGGCGTGGTGGCTATGGATGGCCGGTCCCATCTTCATCCTCGGCTCGGTCATCGCACTCTGGCCGCAACCAGCAGTAGAGTTAAGTCCTGCGTTGAACAGACGTCGGCGGCCCACGCGCTCCGCCGCGTTGCAGACGGGAGACTGACCCTACGCTTCAGCTCCATTTTGACTCGTATGACATGAATACCCCCGTGATCGGCACGAAGATTCCTTGGGCATAGCAACTGGCATACTCATCGCTATCGCCGTGGTGGTGATCATCTCCTGGCCGTTCTTGCGCGGAAGGAGGAGACGTGCAGGCGCGGTACCTGAAATCTCGGAAGCGGCTCAGTTCAGGGTAGCTCGCGAAGAGTTATACGATCAGATTCGGCAGCTTGAGGCCGACTATGAAGCGGAGATAGTTCGTGAAGATGAGTACCAGTCCCATCTTCGTGAACTGCGAGTTCGTGCGGCAGAATTAATGCGCGCCCAGGACCAGTTGCCAGAGGAGCTGAGTGACGAAGATCGTCTGGAGCTTGAAATACAGGCCGCGCGCAAGGCGTCTATAGATCCAGAAGACGCACCCGAGAAATGAATCGAATGAAAGTGGAATCGTTCCGGCCCCGAATAGCTACCGCTTTCTTGCTGGTTTTGGCAATGTTGATTGTGGCCGGAACTCCCAGCGCGCTCGCCCAGGACAGGGTAGTCATTGAGGACGAACCGCAGATCCCCGATCGCATTGCGGGCAACGTAATTCAGGTCAGTTCAGGCGCAGATGTCCTCAACGGCATGGAAGTAACGTTGGTGACGTACGACGCCTCCGACATTCCTGTGGGCGAGCAGTCAGTCGCGGTTGGCGCCGATGGGGCATTTGAGTTCACCGAATTTCCAAAAACGGAGGGCTACCGCTACGAACTACAGACGCTGCACGGAAACCTTCGGCAGACTGTACGCGTGGAAGATGCTCTCGATCCGACTGGCATTGGACTACGCATATTTGAGACCACGGCGACCCTTGAAGGCATTAGCGCAACTTCCCACGTGACCATCATCCCTCGGGTGGATGGCAGAGATCAGCTGATGGGAATTCTGGAGCTGGTCGAGCTCAGCAACGGTAGTGATCGCACGTTCATTCCTGATCTTGATAATCCGGCTCCTGATGGGATTCCCCAGCTCCTCCGCTTCAGCCTTCCGCCAGGCTACGAGGAGTTGACCGTCGACGCGGACCTGCCCACCGGAAACGTGCTTGAAATCGAGACCGGTTTCGCCATGTCCAATGCAGTACCGCCCGGCGATTTCAGGATTCTGTACAGCTATGTAGTTGAGTACGACGGCTCATCCATCATCTTTGACCGCAGCCTGGGATTTGACGTATTCGAGTATCGAATCCTCATGCCGCCAACCTACGGCAACGTCAGCTCTGAGGGGTTTGAGGTGGTCGGTGATGAGTTACTGGGGGATACGAACTATCGCGTGTTCCAGCGCAATGGCCTCTCCAGTACCGATCGGCTCGAGATCGTCTTTACCGACCTGCCTGAGCCATCCACGCTTCAGAGCTTCCAGAACTTCGTTGGCGGAAGCGCCTGGGCGACGATTGGCACCCCGGCCGCGGCCGCGGCAGCGATGGCGATTCTGCTGGGTTACGTCTTCTTCTACCGCAACCGCAATCGGCCAGCCTATGCCGTTGGAGGGCTACGGCGGGAAGAGCTGGTCGAGCAGATCGCAGAACTAGACGCGCTCCACGATGCCGGTGAGATCGACGATGAAGAGTACGCCGAAGAGCGTATGGAGCTGTTCGAGCGGGCGATCGATGCGCCTGAAAGCGCCGAGCCGGAACCAGACGAGGAAGAGTAGCGCGTCGGCCGTAGCACGGGCATCTCTGGTTCTCCTGAGCCAGTCGAAGGGCCCATGCGAGTGCGATCTCGGGCAATTGATTAGACATGAGTGAACATCGGACGCGCCCTCACCCTAACCCTCTCCCAGAGGGAGAGGGGACTTGGTCTCGCTCGGGCAGAGATGTCCGTCCCACTTAGGGGCGTCTCTCGCCCTAGTTCATCTTCATTCCGCCATCAACGTTGATGGCCTGGCCGGTGATGTTTTTTGCCTTGTCTGAACAGAGGAAGGCCGCGACTTTTCCGATATCCTCTGGCGTTTGTTCGCGTCCCAGAGGAATCATGCTCAAGCCATGCTCGAAACGCTCGCGGGGCGTTCGCGTATCGCCGGGATTATCCGCAAGGTACCTCTTCGCAATCTGATCCCACATATCGGTCCACAGTATGCCAGGGCAAATCGTGTTGACGTTGATGTTGAATGGCGCCAGCCGGAGTGCGTAGGCCTGCGACACGTTCAACGCGGCGCCTTTTGACGCACGGTAGTGCGCCAGTGGCCCCGCTCCCCCGCCCCGCGCGGCAATTGACGCGATAACGACAATCTTGCCCTTCATCCGCTCTGTCATGTGGCCTTCCACGGACTCGATAGAGTGCATTACGCCGCGGACGTTCACCGCGTAGGTGGCATCCCAGTCGTCTGCCGATGGCTCGTCGCGCTCCCACCAGCCCGGTGCGCCGGCAACCCCGGCGTTACATACGAGAATATCGACACGACCGTACATAGACAGCGCGCTGGCGACCATCCCATCCGTGCCGTTGTCGTCCGTCACATCGGTAGGCACAGACAATGATCGACGGCCCATGCCCTCGACTTCCGCCACGGCCTCGTCAGAGGCCTTCTCGTTCATATCGGCAACTATGATGTCGGCGCCACGCTCCGCAAGAATCCTGACGATGCCACGGCCGATGCCGGTCGCGCCTCCGGTGACGATGGCGATCTTGTTCTCCAGTTCAAGGGTCATCTTAGGAATGCTCCACCGTCTATGTTGAGTGCCTGACCTGTGATGTTGTGCGCATCATCTGAAACAAGGAACGAGACCGCATCGCCGATGTCTTCGGGCGTCTGCTCTCGCCCCAATGGAATCACGTCCGCGATCATACGGTCGAACACCTCTCTGGCTTCAAGTCCGGCGTAGTCCCTATTGTGTGCTGCATATCGCTGCCCCACCTGCTCCCACATTGGCGTCCACAGGAGACCCGGACAGACGGCGTTCACGTTGATGTTGTACTCAGCCAGAGTGGTGGCCAGACCTTGCGTGTAGTTGATCACCGCGGCTTTTGAAGCGGAGTAGTGCGGAATGGCCGGGCGGCCTTCACGTCCCGCAATCGAGGCGAGATTAATAATCTTGCCGCTTCGCTGCTCCTTCATGGATGGGGTCAGAGCTGTGATGCAGTTGAATATGCCCTTCACATTGACGTCGTACGCCGCTCCCCAGTCTTCTTCGCGGGATTTAGCATGCTCATACCAGCCAGCCGCACCAGCAACTCCAGCGTTGTTGATCAGGATATCGATGTGGCCAAGCCGTTCCAGAGTCGATTCGCCCATCTTCTCAATCATCCAGGGCTTGGTGACATCACAGATCACCGCGTTTGCTGTGACCCCGAGCTCTTCAAGCTCACCAGCCGTTTCCTGGGCCATATTTTTGTTGAGATCAGCCACGACGATATCGGCTCCATCTCTGGCGAGGGCGAAGGCTATCGCCCTACCAATTCCAGTCGCACCACCGGTAACGATGGCGACCTTTCCTTTGAGAGTCACGCTGCTATGCTTCTCCGACTATAAAATTTCATTTGATTTCATCCGTCTGATTCCCTCCGTCTGATTTTTTTGAAGGGAGCCTGCGGTCCAGCGGATTATACGTCCGCCGAGTACGGAGAATGCTATTTGGGAACCAGCCGCGCACGGGCACTGGAGTATGCCTACAACTTGCTGACGGTGCCAAGCGCACACATGCGCGTCCGGCTCAAGCAAACAGAGTCAGGCGTTTCGCTTCTGTACAAGAATCGGCTGCTGACCCGCGTCTACCTCAATCGGAGCGGAATGACGGCCGCCGGCGCGATGGCACAGGCGTTGGGCATAAAAGTGCCCGCTCTGGGGGAATTTAACGAGGCAGTCGTATCGACCGGCGTCATCCACAGGGTGCTCTCATTGTCGACACTCGACTACCGCAATCCATCATCATTTGATCTCGCAAAGTACTGGCTGACCGAGGCCGATGCGCTCCGTAAATCTGGTGTCGACAGTTGAGCCACTGGCAATACGTTTGCCGCAGCGTGACCGCACCAATAAAATCGCTAGGCATTTTGTCTCTAATTTCACTATTTGGGTATTTTGAATGAGTTCACTGTTGGGCTCTCTTGAGCCCGGTCATCGGTTTGAGGACCAGTCGTTCACGATTGATCCCAATATGGCCGTGGCGTACGCGGCCGCGGTTGGCGATGAATCTCAACTGGCCGCAGAAGGCAAAGTGCCGCCCATGGCGGTGATCGCCCTGGGACTGTCGCAGGTAATTGAAGCGCTAAAGTTGGGTGGCGGAACAATCCACGCATCGCAGGAAGTTGAATACACCGCGCCTGCTCAGTTAGACGAGCCGATCGTCGCAATCACCGTCCTGAAGGGAAATTCCGTGCGCCGAGGATCCCGGTTCGCCACCGTGGAGACGACCTTCACTACCACTTCTGGTGATGGCATCGCTCGAGCAATCTCAATGGTTATCATTCCAGAATGACCAGAAACAACTGGGTAGAGGGGCAGAGCTTGCCTGAAGTCACCAAAACTGTGACTCAAGAACAAGTGAACGCTTACGCAGACGCGGCGCATGATTGGAGCCCAATTCACCTGGATGCTGACTTTGCCGCGGGAACGCAGTTTGGGAAGCGTATTGCGCACGGGATGCTTGGTTTGGGGTTCGTCTCTGAGATGCTGAGTCTGGCGTTCCCTGATTCGTGGGGCCGCTCAGGTGGTTTGAAGGTCCGATTCAAGGCGCCAATTTTTCCCGGCGAGACGGTCAAGATTTCGGGTGAAGTGACCAGGGTGTCGGACTCGGACGGTGAAGAGACGGTGACGTGCACGGTTGTGTGCGTCAAACCGGACGATACCGAGGCGATTACCGGCACGGCGACGGTTCGGATCTAGATGATGACAGCACGGACGCCCATGGAGGCACAAAGTGGCTAAAGATGGACTGATTACCATCTCTCTGGATGCTATGGGCGGTGATTTTGCGCCAGAGGAGCCCGTAAAGGGCGCCATCGAGGCCGTCCTCAAGGGTGGCGTTGAGGTGATCCTGGTCGGTGATGAGGAAGTTATCCGCGCCGAGCTGGCGAAGCACGATGGCGTGGATGATCTCCCCATAACTATCTACGGTTCCACCGGCGTGGTGGAAGAGGGCGAAGCTCCCGCGTTGGCATTCAGGTCAAAGCCGCGCGCATCCATTTTTGTCGCCACCAATCGTGTGAAACGCGGCATCGCAGACGCCGTCGTCAGCATGGGCTCCAGCGGCGGAACAATCGCCGCGGCAAGTTTCCTGTTCGGCACGTTCGAAGGCATCGAGCGCGGAACGCTTGGTGGGCCGATTATCGGACTCTCACCAAACACGATGATCTTCGATGTTGGCGTCAACGTGGACGTGAAGCCCTCCGCAGCCGCAGACTTCGCCGCGCTGGGGGCAACGATGTCCCGACTACTGGTTGGAGTCGAGAATCCCAGGGTAGCGCTACTCAGCGTGGGTGCTGAGGAAGGCAAAGGGAACAAATTCGTCAAAGAGACGACTGAAATCCTGAAAGCGTCTCATCTGAACTTCATTGGGAATGTAGAAGCCAGCGATCTCCCGTTCGATTCCGCTGATGTTGTCATTGCCGATGGATTCACTGGCAACGTAGTCATGAAGCTGACGGAATCACTGGGATCCGCACTCTCCACATTGATTAGGGAGTACGATTCTTCTACTGAACTTAACGAATTGGCCGATAAGGTTTTTGCGCTCACGAATCCTGTCATGCGGTACGGCGGTGGACCTTTGCTGGGAGTTCGCGGAGTAGCCATAGTTGGCCACGGCAAAGCCGGTGCTCGCGAGATATCTCAAGCGATACACACCGCGCGCGAAGCAGTGGAGACCGACTTTGTTGCGATTGCAGAAAAAGAAGTAACCGCGATGCGGGAAAGTCAAACGGCTAGCGACAGCCAATCGACCGGCGCAGGATAAAAGACGAACAACCCGCCAGGAAGGCATGCTTCATTGGCTGACACGCCAAGAACAGTTCTCATTACAGGGGCATCCAGAGGAATCGGCAAAGCCGCGGCACGGCGCCTGGCTGCTGCTGGTCACCGGATTGGGATCAACTATCGCACCCACGGCGATGAGGCAGAAGATCTCAAGAAAGAGATCACGTCCGCTGGCGGTACTGCATTCACGGTTCAGGCGGACGTGGGCGATAAAGATCAAGTCAAAGCCATGATCGACGCCACCATCGAGGCACTGGGACCCATCGAGATCATGGTCAACAACGCTGGCATCATCGATGACACGCTCTTCATGCGAATGAAAGACGACCAGTTCGAGCGTGTAATGCAGGTCAATACATTCGGGACGTACTACTGTTCCCGTGCCGTTATCGCGCCGATGGTCAGCGCCCGTTGGGGTCGAATAATTAATGTCACATCAGTGGTGGGACTTCGAGGCAATGCGGGCCAGGTCAACTACTCCGCCTCAAAGGGCGCGATCCACACCTTCACGTACTCGTTGGCGAAGGAAGTTGCCCGCAGAAATGTTACGGTCAATGCGGTGGCCCCTGGCTACGTGGAGACGGCCACCGTAAATGACCTGAAAGACTCCGTCAAGGAGCAGGTGATGGGCAGAATATTTGCCAATAGGTTTGGGCAACCAGATGAGATTGCTGCAGCCATTGCCTTCATTGCCAGTGAAGACGCCGCCTACATCAATGGCGAGGTTCTGCGCGTTGACGGCGGACTGGCCATCTAGCGGCCTGCCAAGGATCCCAAAATGAACAACGCTGATAGCAAGCCTCTCGCAGGTAAAGTCGCACTGATTACAGGCGGCTCCAGAGGTATTGGCAACGCCATCGCGCGGGAACTCGCCGGGCGCGGGGCTGATATTGCGTTCAACTACTTCCGCAATCACAAAGCGGCGCGCGAAGCGCATGCAGCGATAGAAGAATTGGGCGTGAAATGCTTCTCCACACGAGCGCATCTTGGTGATGAGGACGCAATCACTTCGCTGTTTGAGAAGATCAACGACGAGTTCGGGAAACTCGATATTCTCGTAAACAACGCCGCTTCTGGCGTGATGAAGCCAGCAACGGAGCTTCAGACCAAGCATTGGGACTGGACCATGGACATCAACGCCCGTGCGCCATGGCTCTGCTCCAAAGCGGCTGCGGAAATGATGCCAAACGGTGGAAAGATTGTAAACGTCTCAAGCCCGGGCTCTACCCGGCCGTTCAGCGACTACTTTGTCGTTGGCGTGTCTAAAGCTGCCCTAGAGGCCCTCACCCGGTATCTCGCTCTGGATTTAGCGCCTCGGAATATTGCCGTGAACGCCGTATCGGCCAGCTTCATCATGACCGACGCCCTCAAAGCGTTCGACGATGAGGCCAGCGTTAAGAAGTTCGCCGCCCGCCCAACACCAGCGGGAAGGCCGGTTGTGCCTACAGACGTGGCTAAAGCCGTCGCATGGCTATGCAGCGAAGATGCGTCTATGGTCCGCGGACAAGTGCTGCTGATCGACGGCGGCGAAATGCTCGTATACCGCTAACACAGCGAAACTGTTACTGATCGCGGTGCGATATCACGATGGGTGTGCCAGACTCCGTAGCCAGAGCGGTTGCACCGTCTGCGAACTCATTTCGGATGAGTGCAAGGGCCGTTGTGCCGTCGGCGTCAGATATCACCGAGCCGATCGTCCCCACGGTTCGGGTGCCGAGTTTGACATCTTCACCTGAGATTAGCGCATCGTCAGAACTCACCTTGACGATTGTCCGTTGCACTTTGTCGTACGTGTCGAGCCGTGCGACTACTTCCTGGCCCACGTAACAGCCTTTGTCGAAGTCGATGAGGTCCATCAGGCCCACTTCGAGCGGGTTGGTTCGGTCGCTGTAGTCGTCTCCGGCACATGGAATTCCGAGGTCGATTCTGCGCCGATGAATCGCTTGTGAGCCAATAGGAGTGAATCCGGCATCGGTCAGCCGCTTCCAGAGTTCGGCTCCGCTGTCAGCAGGCATAAGTAGATGAAACTCTTCGGCCTCATCTGATGTTGCTCTGAGATATCGGACACCATCGACATCCGTAATCCCACCTGCCGTAAGTTCACTTATCGCGGGAACGAGAGATGCAAGCAGCGATTCCGCTTCAGGTCCGGCCAGCGCAAGTTGAAGCATCGATTCCGATACGTCGGTCAGTGTGGAGTCTTCGATGATCGTGTAGAACTCGATCATCTCTATGAGGTTCGACTTGAACAGGCCACTGCCCAACAGCAGAAGCTCTTCATCGCCGGTGCGGACGACACGGAACACATCCACGATTCGCCCCCGATCTGAGGCGAGGATTGTGCGTGTCGAGCCACCAACGGGGATCGCTTCAATGTTGGCTGTGGTGACGCGGTGGAGAAGATCGATCGCGTCAGACCCAACCTGCGTTAGCCGTCCAAGATGCGAGTGATCAGTGATCGTTGCGCCAGAGGCAATTGCCTCGTATTCGGCATCTGCATCGCTAAAGTGCGCGACTACCTGACGATCGCCAATGTCGGAGTACGACGCGCCTTCAGGATAAGCATCCCGAAGGGGCGAATAAGTGAGCGAGTTGGTCGTGGTCAACTTGCGCCGACCTTACTTGAGTGCGTGTCTATACGCCGCCTAAATGCCGCCTAAACACCAAACGATTCGCCACAGCCGCAGGTCTTCGTGGCGTTGGGGTTGTTGAAGACGAACCCTTTACCGTTGAGACCATCGCTGAAATCGAGTTCCGTTCCGGCCAGGTATATGTACGCCTTCTTGGGCACGTAGACCTCAATACCGTTCTGCTCGATGACTTTGTCATCTTCTTCAGGGCCCTCAACGATATCCAGGACGTACGTCAGACCTGAACAGCCGCCACCTTTTACCGCGACCTTAAGGCCAAACGTCTCCATACCATCGCCCTCAGCAAACTGGCGAACTTTCTTCGCAGCCTTTGCTGTGACCTGAATTGTGTTGGCGGGAATTGTGGGGTTGCCGCTGGTGACCAATTGCTAAGTCCTCAAGTTTGCCGGTGAATTCGCACCGTCAATGGAGTTTGTTGCTTGTGTACATTGTCTATTCTACTGCGGATTTGTTAATCGTCATACGAACTCAATTTCGAAATTCGAGAGTTCATGATGCCGTTCCGCACGCGTTACACTTTCATTAGATGCAAAATCAAACCTCTTCGATCTATATTTACACCCCATGAACAGTGAAAACGGCTACATCGCGGTGGTCAACCACACCGCGGCAAATATCCACAGTGTCGATAAGGCTCTCCAGAAAGTTGGAGCCGATGCAAGAGTCACTGCCGATGCTGCCGAACTGATGGGCGCGGCAGGCATTGTGCTGCCCGGTGTCGGGGCGAGCGATGCCGCCATGAGAGCGCTCATGCGGCTTGATCTTGTTAATCCCATCAAAGAATTCGCTTTGACGGGGAAGCCGGTGCTTGGCGTGTGCCTGGGCATGCAGGTGCTCTTCGACTCATCCGAAGAGGGCCAGTTGCCGGGTCTCAGCCTGATCCCGGGAATTGTGCGGGAAATGCAGCCGTCGGTGGATGGGGTATCCCGAAAAATTCCACACATGGGCTGGAATGCGGTCCAGTTCATCCGACCGGGTAATGAAGTGCCGCAGATATTCGATGGAACGCCCCAGGATACACACTTCTATTTTGTACACAGCTACGAGTGCATACCGGCCTCAGAGGACGATGTGGTGGCGGTAACAAACTACGGTTCAACGATCTGCGCCGTGGTTGCGCGCGACAACGTTATCGGCACACAGTTTCACCCTGAGAAGAGCCAGGACAGGGGTCTCGATATCTACCGCAGATTCGTCGATCTCTCCCTCAGCGCCAGCGGCGTGAAGGCGAATTGATGGAAGTAATACCGGCCATCGACCTGATCGATGGCAAGTGCGTCCGACTTGTGCAGGGCGATTACGACCGGAAAACGACCTTCTCCGATGATCCTGTCGGTATGGCCGCGCACTGGGTGGAAGAGGGAGCATCCCGCATCCACGTAGTTGATCTGGACGGCGCAAAAGATGGGAAACGCGGTAATGCGACGGTTGTTGCGGCTATCGCGCGCTCAGTTGGAGTGCCAATTCAGGTGGGCGGTGGAATTCGTACCGCAGCAGACGCCGATGAGCTTCTGGGCCTGGGCGTGGACCGAGTGATCTTCGGCACCGCCGCCGTGGAAAGGCCAGATGACGTGGCCGCAACGGTGTCGAAGCACGGCGGGCAACACGTAATCGCAGGTATTGACGCTCGTAATGGCATCGTTGCCACAAGAGGCTGGCAGGAAGATTCAGGAAGAAAAGCGTCTGATCTGATCGCAGAGATGATTGGGTACGGCGTTGTGCGTGTGATATACACGGACATTGCCAGAGATGGCATGATGCGTGGCCCCAATGTGAATGGCATCACAGATATACTGAGTAACACAGAAATATCGTTGATCGCCGCGGGCGGCATCGCCCAATTAGATGACCTGCTGGCAGTAGCAGGCACAGGTGCTGAGGCAGCCGTTACAGGCACTGCAATTTATACCGGCGCCATTGACCTCAAGGCCGCCATCAGGAAGCTTCAGGAGAACATCTGAATGTCCCCAGCTACCACGATCAAGAAAACCTCGGCGAGCCGCAAGCACCTGAAGAAATTCCCGGTCGAAAGAGCCGACGAACTTCTGGCACCGTCAAGGGCCGCGATTCTCGATCCCCAGATAGTGTTCGGCTACCTGCCAATGCGGGTGTACCAGGAGATTGCAGACATTGGCTGTGGCCCCGGCTACTTCACCATCCCGTTGGCCAAGTACGCGTTTGACGGCAAGATCCACGCCGTCGACGTTCAGCAGGAGATGCTAGACAAGGTCCAGCTAGGGCTGGACGAGGCGCGCCTTACCAACGGCATAATGCATCTCTCCAAGGAGTCCAAGCTCCCGTTGGATGATGATTCCATCGACGGCGCTCTGTTGGTCAACTCACTGCATGAGGCCAACAATCCCGGTGCACTACTCAAGGAAACTCGGCGTGCGCTAAGACGCGGCGGCTGGGGAGCCATCATCGACTGGCGCAAAGAGGACATGGAGGTTGGGCCTCCAACCGACGCTCGATTGTCACGCGACGACGCGGTCGCCGCGGCAACTGAAGCAGGGTTCAAGATCATTTCGACTTACGACATGAATCATTACGAGTACGTCGTTCTCCTCTCGCGCTAAAACGCGGCTCCAATGCTGACAAGACGAATTATTCCCTGCCTGGATATTGATCAGGGCCGCGTCGTAAAGGGAACCAGTTTCGTGAATCTGCGTGATGCTGGTGATCCGGCAGAGCTTGCGGAACGATACAACCGGGAGGGCGCAGATGAACTCGTCTTTCTGGATATCACCGCCAGTTCAGACGCGCGCGACACTATGGTCGACGTGGTCCAACGCGTCTCATCACAGGTATTCATTCCCCTGACGGTCGGCGGTGGCATTCGGTCGGTTGAAGACGTGCGCCGGATGCTGGAAGCGGGCGCGGACAAGGTGTCCATAAACAGTGCGGCGGTCGAAAGGCCAGAGCTGATCGCTGAGGCATCTGCCGAGTTTGGTGCACAGTGCATCGTGCTGGCGATCGACGCCAAGCGGGAGCCTGACTCCGGGTTTGTGGCGTTGGAAGGCGAAGAGCCCGTGCCCGCGGAATCCGGCTGGCGTGTCTACACACACGGAGGACGGCGCCCCACCGCATTAGACGCAGTGAAGTGGGCCAAACTGGGAACTGAACTTGGCGCGGGCGAGATATTGCTAACGAGCATGGATGAGGACGGCCAGAAAAACGGCTATGACCTGGCACTGACGCGAGCGATATCCCGTGCGGTCAATGTGCCGGTCATCGCCAGCGGTGGAGCGGGCAACCTCGAGCACCTGCACGATGCTATGTCGGAAGGCGAAGCTGACGCGGTGCTGGCTGCAACAATATTTCATTACGGTGAGTACACCATCGCAGAGGCGAAGGCTTACCTGGCGGAGCGGAATGTGCCCGTAAGGCCGTTCGAGCCGCAAACCTAATCCGACAATGCACGGGAGCACCGATGAGCCTGACAAGGCCTGAAGCGATCATATTCGACGTATACGATACGCTGTTTGCCAACAGCCCTGAGCGCTGGCAAGAGGCGTTCGCCGACATTTCAGCCGAGCAGAAGCTACCTTACGATGGCGCGGAACTGTGGAAGCGCTGGAAGGTCTTTGAGGTGAACTTCCGTGCATCCCGGACAAACATGGAGGATCCGGGCAATAACCCATCCTTCAAGCCGTATGAACAGGCGTGGTTGGAGTGCTTTCAAATGGTGTTCAATGAGGACAAGATCGATGGTGACGCAGCACTTGCGGCGAAGCGCTCAGTCGAGCACATGGCGAAGCGCGATCCGTACCCGGAGACGGTGGAAGCGATCGCCAAACTCGGCGAGACATTCAGGCTGGCGATATTCTCTAACGCAGATGACGCCTTTGTGCTTCCGCTGATCAAGGAGCACGGGCTTCAGTTTGAGTCGGTGTTCAGTTCAGAGTCTGCACGCATCTACAAGCCTCACCCGGAGGCGTTCAAGCGCATCCTGAACAAGCTGGGACTGCCGCCTAAATCGTGCTGGTACGTTGGCGACCATCTCTGGGACGATGTCTACGGCGCATCGCAGGTAGGCATGCAGACTGTATGGATCAACCGGGACAATCGAGAGTTCGACGGCCGGGTGCGCCCGGTTCAGGAGATCAAGTCGCTACTGGAACTCGTTAATCTGGCGGCGGAGTAGCAGAAGCCCACAAGAGGCAATCTGACCATGGTTAAGTTCAATGACGCCGGCCTCATTCCGGCAATAGTCCAGGACGCTGACACAGGCACCGTACTTACCCTCGCCTATATGAATCAGGGAGCGCTGGAGAAGACCATCGAGGGGCCAGACGTCTGGTTCTTCAGTCGGTCGCGCAACGAGCTATGGCACAAAGGCGAGACGTCAGGGAATTACCTGAAGGTCGTTAGCGTCGTCGAAGACTGCGATGCCGATGCGATTCTGGTGAAGGTAAATCCTACCGGCCCAGCGTGCCACACTGGCGAGACATCATGCTTCCTGGACCACGCCAATCCAGACACTGGCGCAAATGAAACCGCGCTAGGTCCTGGCGTGCTGGCCGAATTAGGCGCGGTGATTGCCGATCGCAAGCGAAATCCAAAAGAAGGCTCGTACACTACGTCACTGTTTGCAGACGGGCGCGCACGTATCGCTCAAAAGGTCATCGAAGAGGCCGGAGAGGCCTCGATTGCCGGCCTCGGCGATGATCCTCAGCGCGCAGCCGAAGAACTTGGCGATCTGTTCTACCACTGCCTCGTACTAATGGAAGACGCAGAGATCGACCCCGATCTAGTCTGGGCAGAGTTGAGAGCGCGCCGGAAGTAACTTCTTCACTCCTCTTCACTCGCAGGAGAGGATTGGGGTGAGGGGATTCGGCTGTTTTACGCGTGATCCGTGTGCAGCCACGCCCCCAACCTCTCGCGGCGCGGGAGCGGACGGAACCAGGTTACCCCTCTTCGGGGACCTTCTTCGGACTCATCTCTTTAGGCGCATCTGCCCAGATCTGGGTGGGGGGGACGTTGTGGTCCTCTGTTGGGACGCCTTGATCTAACTTGACGGCGTGGGTAAGCGCCTCAATTGCGACTTCAATCTGATCGTCGTTTGGTGGGCGCGTGGTCATCTCCTGCAGCAGCAGGCTTGGCGCGATCAGGATGCGCATTCCAATGTTGTGTGGATGGCGTCCGGCATAGCGGATGAACTCATAGGCGGCGGCCGCAATCAGCGGCAGCAGGAGAACGCGCGAGAGGATAACCAGGGATATCGGCTCACGTGGGATGAATATGAACACCAGAACCGCCAGCAGCATCACCGTCAGCAGAAATGCCGTCCCACAACGAGGATGTGCGGGCGGGAACTTTCGCACCGATTCCACAGTCATATCGTCGCCGGCTTCCTGAGCATGGACGGCCATGTGCTCGGCACCGTGGTAGCCAAGAACCCTCTCGATGTCATTCATCTTTGAGATCAGCCAGATATATCCGACAAACGCCCCGAGACGCAGTCCACCCTCGATGATATTCGCGCCAATCGAGCCAAATGAGTTCTCGAAAAGCTTGGAAACAAAGAACGGCGCCAGGAAGAAGATGCCAATTCCAAGGCCAATCGCCACGATCAGCATAAGGCCGATCGTAAAGTTGCTGATCGACTCCTCAGCGCCTTCTTCGTCATCCTCTTCAAGAGATAGTGCGGCGGACATGCTCAGAGCATGCATTCCAACTATCAGCGTCTCGGCAAATATGACCATGCCCCGAATGTAGGGAATGCCCCGGAGTCTCCCCGTCGCCCAGCCAGGCACGGTGAGCTCCCGCACGCAGATCTCACCAGCGGGATTCCTGACGGCAATCGCGGCCTGCTCTCGGCCGCGAATCATCACGCCCTCAATGATGGCCTGGCCACCGTACTGATATCTTGATTTTTGTTCCATATGCTAGCGACGAAGTCTACATGCCCCACACGTCTGGATTCTGCAAGGTAGTTAACCAAAAGGGCCGGACAGTAACGCCCGGCCTCAGCGGTTGTTCTGGGTTATTCAGCCTTGGCCACTGCCGCTTCCTGCGCCATCTGGTATCGGCGTCGGAGTCGCTCAACACGACCTTCAGTGTCAACAATGCGCTGCTCACCGGTAAAAAACGGGTGGCATGCACTGCAGATTTCTACCTTCAACGACTCAAGGGTTGATCCGGCTTCGAAGGTGTTCCCGCACGAACATGTGACCATGGCGTGTGGATGATAGTCGGGGTGTAGTCCTGTTTTCATAATTGTTTGTTCCTATCGGCTCGACAAGTGGCCTTCTTTTCAAGGCACACCAGACGGAGAGGCAGTCTTAGCCCCGCACCACTTCCCCCATGGGGCGGACGTTTGCTCGACGTCGCTTTTTGGTCGCCTGGTCGTAGTAAACCTGACCGTCAACCCTAGAGTAGAGCGTGTGGTCGTTACCGACGCCCACATTGATTCCGGGCTTTATTGGCGTGCCGCGTTGACGCACCAGAATTGACCCGGCGGTGATGATTTCACCGGCGTAGACCTTGACCCCAAGGCGCTGGCCGTTACTCTTTCGGCCGTTGCGGGAAGTACCCCCGCCTTTCTTATGTGCCATGACGAACTCTCCTGATTGGCCCGGGCCTACTCACCTGATGAGATGCCTTGAACAAGCAAATCGGTGTGGAGCTGGCGGTGCCCACGCTTGGTGCGCTGGCGGGTTTTGTTCTTGTAACGGAAGTGAATCACCTTCTTGCCACGGGGCTGATCGGTAATCTCCGCTCGGACGGAAGCGTCTTCGAGAACTGGTGTGCCGATAGTGACTTCGCCGTCTATGGACGTGAGCAGAACATCATCAAGGTTGACTGGATCGCCAATCTCTCCGACCAGACGCTCAACGGTAACTGTATCGCCAATCCGAACGCGGTACTGCTTACCGCCAGTTCGAACTACTGCATAATTTGACATGTTTTCTCCCAATCCAACAATTCTAGGTTCCGGGGCGGTAGAGGGTCAATGGGTAGAAACCATCGATACCGGCCTATGTTTGATCGATTGGCCTCGATCGAACGATTGTGATCGCCTGCATCGGCAGCTGCCGCTCCCAGTCGGGAATGTGATCAGAGAGATTGCGGGTGATCAAAAGTCCGCCTGGACGAGTCAAACGCGTCAACACGGGAAGCTATCGCGAGTAGTCGACTCCAGCATCTTCAATGACCAGATCATATGGACCTTTCAGGTTCGGCATGATCGACTCCGCGTCTCCTCGGATGATCTTGATCCTGTCAGCAAAACCGAGAAGGGAGATTTGCGCGGCTGCCAGATCGGCATGTTCCGAGTCATTCTCAATCGTCTCAACACGGCATCCAGCCGCGGCTTCTGCGATGCAGACGGCTTGATACCCAAGACCACAACCAATCTCAAGCACGCGCTCAACTGAAAACACAGCTGCGAGGGCCGCCCACTGTCCCGCCTGGGGACTTGGATATACGTGGCAGGTTTCACCGTGTGCAGCACGATGGTCATTAGAGAGATCAAATAGGTGTTGAAACGGCTGTTTATCGTGTCCCATTGGCTCGGTTCCTGATCTGGCCTGGCGTGTCCCAGACGTTACACCGATGGACGCTATGTGGCTTGAAGCCGAGTCCCGAAGCGGACGAAGTCCTATTTTTCAGGTTGTAAGGCGAATTCACATCGCGGTATAACTCCGGTTATACTATTGGTATGAAAACAGCGATCTCCATCCCCGATGCCACGTTTGCGGCGGCCGAGGCTCTGGCCAGGCGGTTGGGGGTTTCGCGCAGTCAATTGTATCGGCGTGCGCTCGAGAGATTCATCGATGCCGAGAGTCGTTCAGATGTGACTGATCGACTCAACAAGATGTATGCCGATGAATCGTCGGATCTGGACCCCGTGCTCGGAGAGATACAACTCGCCTCCCTTCCGCCGGAGGAGTGGTAGTTGCTGCGCGGTGAGATCTGGTGGGCGTCGCTACCGCCCCCGGTCAGCTCCGGTCCAGGGTACCGTCGACCGGTGCTTATCGTTCAGTCGGATGAGTTCAACCGTAGCGCCATTCGTACCATCCTAGTGGCGGTGATAACGTCGAATACGAACCTTGCTGATGCGCCAGGGAATGTCCTATTGCTTCAAAGTACCACTGGACTTCCCAGAGACTCCACGGTGAATGTTTCGCAGGTACTTACGATAGACCGGTCACTGCTGACGGAGATTGCTGGGCATGTTGAATCAGGGGGTATGGACGAGGTGGATGCGGGTCTGCGGCTGGTGATGTCGCTGTAGTTCTTCCCTCCTCTATTTAACCACTCACAATGTCGACCGTGAGTTGAACCAAGACGCACAATGACTCCACTACCCTCACTACCCGCCCACACGTCCATGCCCAGCAAACTATCCAACCAGGCTCAGCCGATCTCGCCGAGAGCTTTCACGAATGCTTCGAATCAGTTGCCAGGGAACGCGTCCACCTCGCCAGTCTGGTAGCACCCTCACTGGAAGCAATTCGCGAGTTCACAGTGAAAGCAGCCGAAGGGTGAAATATTCGAATGTTCGCAGTCGATGGCAGCCACGTAGTCGGCTGGTGCATGTCTTCATCGGCCAAAAGCCCGGATTTGAACACGCTGGCAACCTGGGCATGGGCGTGCTGAAATCGTATCGCGCCGGGGCCTTGGATATCGACTGGTTCGGGCAGCTATTGATCTCGTGTGGGACGAAGGCCTCACGCGGGTCGAGTTAGAGGTCTTCGCTTCAAATACAGCGGCAATCTCCCTTTACACCAAGTGCGGCTTCGAACGTGAAGGCGTAAAGCGCCGTGCACGCTACATCGATGGCAAATACGACGACATTATTCTTATGGCGTTGTTGCGCGAGCCCACGTCAAACGGATAGATTGGCCATTGTTCCAGTGATTGATGGAGCATGGGCGAACCTCCAACTCGCCCTCATTGTGAAGTCTCCCGCAGAGAGAGGGGATCAATCCTGAGATTCCAGCACGGGGAAGCCGGCTTCATACCAGATTAGCGGCTCGCCTTCTCGGGTTTCGAACTCTTTCACAAGGCCTATGAAGATCGAGTGATCGCCTTCCTCGTGGTGGGATACAACTTGGCAGCTGAAGATGGAGAGCGAGCCACTCACCACAGCAGGACCGGCGCCGAGTCCTTCGAACATACCGTCTGGAGTTGGGCCGCGCTCCGCCGGGTCTTTCGCGAAGTGCTGAGCAACCGATTTCTGCGATTGGGAAAGCACGCTGATACCGAATTCACCAGATTCACTAATCAGCGCGTATGAGTTTCGTGAATGAGCGACGCAGACGAGCGCTAGTGGCGGGTCGAGCGACACGGATGTCACCCCGTTCGCCGTCATGCCGTGCGTGGCGCCGCCGGGCTCTGTGGTGGTGATGATTGTGACGCCGGTGGCGAAGCGGCTCCACGCTCGCCGATACTTCGCGCTGTTGTCGGCTTGTTCTGTCATCGGTTCTCCCGAATCGGACGGATGCTCAGAAAATGGCGATTATACGGTCTCGCGGTTTCTACGCCCGTAAGCCCGGTATCGACAGGCGGGTCAACCATTTCGGCGCCCACCAGTTCGCGTTGCCCAAAAGCCGCATGATCGCGGGGACAAAGAACGCTCGTACCACACTGGCATCCAGTCCGATCGCAATCGCCGTGCCAATGCCCAGCGCTTTCACGACGACGATATCTGCGGTTGCAAATGAGCCAGCTACAAGCACCAGGATCAGCGCCGCGCTAGTGACAATTCTGCCAGTATGCTCCATGCCCTTCTGAACGGCATACCGATTATCGCCGGTCTCATCCCAGTACTCTTTCACGCGACTTAGCAGGAACACCTCGTAATCGATGCTGAGTCCGAATGCGACGGCGAAGATGAGTATGGGAACTGTCGATTGGGTAAAGCCTGTTGCCGTGTTGCCAAGGATGAAGTCGAGCCAGCCATCCTGGAATATCAGAACCAGTGCGCCATATGCTGCAAAGAGGCTCATGGTGTTCATCAGGACAGCCTTAAGCGGCAACAGCACGGAGCGGAACATGAACATCAGCGCTAGATAGACGGAGACCATCACATAAAGGATCACCCAGGGGAACAGATCGTACATGCGATCTGTCGCATCTTTGAGATCGGCAGTGCCACCCCCGACCACGATCTCGAGACCCGCAGGTTCTGGAAGCTCACGAAGCCAGTCGACCAGGTCTTCCGTCTCGTCGGTTGCTGGTCCGAATTTGCTGTAAACGGTGATCAGCATTATCGATCGGGTTGAGAATTGACCAACCAACTCAACCAGCTCTGGACCCAACCCAAGCGTTGCGGCCATTGCAGATAGCTCTGTTGCACTCTCAAGCGCGCGCTCAGGGAGGAGATTGGCGACGCTGACCGTGCGAGAAACACGCGGGTCGTTGCCAATCTGGTCGGCCAGGCGGGCTACTGCCGAGGTATCGCCAGATTCGAACTCACCGCGCGTAGGCGTCAAAACAACTAGCAATGGCGCAAGTTCTCCAGGCCCAATCTCATCGGCGACGAGGTCCCACCCCTGTCGCGACTCGGCTGATGGCGGGAGTATGTCAGCCCACGGCGTCCCCAGGTTCACGCGCAATATGGGCGCGCCAAGAACAATCAGCCCCACGCCCACGATGATGAACACCGACCACGAGTGGTGCATCACCCAGTTGGCCAGACGGCCCCACATCAGCTCGCCGCCTATACCGGACTGCCCGCTACCGAGACGATGACCGACCAGCCCCATGAGCGCCGGTAGCAGCGTAAGTGCCACCGCCACGGACACGCCAATCACCATCACACCGCCAATGCCCAGGGACCGCAACATCATGTAGTCGAAAAACAGCAGTCCAGAGAGGCCAATGATTGACGTAATCGCGGATATTACGATCGCCCGTCCGGCTGTGGCCATGGTGCGGCCGACGGACTCCTCAATATCGTGATCCCTGCGCTCCTCTCGGAACCGTCCAACCAGCACCAGGGAGTAGTCGATAGCAGCACCCAGCCCTAGAAACGTCGAGACGTTAAGCACAAACACCGACATGCCAACACCCAACGAGAGGAGGTAGATCCCCGCCAACGTGATCGTCACGGCAATTCCGCCCATGATGAGCGGAATACTGGCGGCGACAAAGCTCCGGAACACGAAGAACAGCGCGATCAGCACGAGTGGGAACGTGAATATCTCAGCGCGCCGCAGATCATCTTCACTGGACTCATTCACATCGGCAAAGATCGCCAGGCCGCCAGTGGCTTTCACTTCCAGAATGTCTGATTGCACCGAGTTCTTGAGGCGAGGGAAGTCGTCCAGAGCCTTTTGGGGGTCTGAGTTGATCAGGACATTGACGTAGGTTGTGTGGCCGTCGGCCGAGGCCATCTCCCGAAATCCAGTCGAGAAGAGCGAATCCACTCGGTTGATGTCGTTTAATTCGCGAAGTGGCGCGATCGCCGCCTCAAGCGCTGCCCGATACTCGGGATCATCGATAGTGAGTTCGGAGTGCCGGAAGACAAACGCCATACCCGTCGGTGACGCGCCAAGCTCTTCTTCCAGCAGGTTCGCAGCTGCGCGTGCTTCAGTTGGCGCTTCCCCAAGACCCGATAGCAGACGGTCCTGCACCCTGGGCGCAAGGAACAGCGCCGGGGCGAGGATCATCACCCATAGGCCGATGATAGGCCATGGGTGCCGTGCCAGCCAGACTCCTGATCGGTAGAGCAACCGGCCTCAGATCGGGCCTACTCTTCGGCCCGATCCTCTCCTTCTGTTGGTGACTGCTCGTCCGTCATATCGACCGGAACTGCGGCGATGGCTTCAATATCACCGGTTCCGTTCTCGGATTCGCCGTTGCCATTGCTGTTGTCTTCGGCTTCATCCACAGGCCGGTCCAGCTTCTCCGCCGGGGTACGCCGTGGGCCCACCGCTCGGATGGCAGAGACTGAGTCGCCGCTATCCAGCTTCGCCAGCGTGACGCCCTGTGTATTGCGACCGGTCTGGCGAACCTCACCAAGCGGAATGTTGATAACCTGCGCCTGATCAGTGACCAGGTACGCCTCCAACTCAGCCTGGACAACCTGGGCGGCTGCCACCTTGCCGTTCTTTGGTGTTAGTTTGAGTGTGATCAATCCTTTGCCGCCCCGCTTCTGCTGCCGATAATGGCGCAATAGTGAGAGCTTTCCGAAGCCTTTGCGGCTGGCAATAAGCAGTCGTGAGTCCTCACTATCGGCTGGCACAACGTCCATTGCGGCCACCAGATCTTTGCCGACCAGCGTTATGCCCTTCATTCCGCCCGCCGCACGTTGGCGTGGACGGACGGAATCGCTGCCGAACCTAATTGACATGCCATTCCTTGTCACAATCACAACATCATCCGGGGATTGCGCAAGGATCACAGAGACGAGTGAGTCGTTCGCCTTCAAGTTCATGGCATTGAGGCCTGAACGACGCAAGTTTGCCAGCAGGGAGAGGTGCATACGCTTGATCTGTCCCGCTTCTGTACACATCACCAGATAGGTGTCTTCAAGCAGATCAGAGACGGCCACCATGGCCTGTACCCGTTCTCCCGCCTCAAGGTTGATCAAGTTCTGTACCAGCGTCCCACGCGATGTGCGTGTCGCATCTGGTGGCAGTTCGAATACACGGGTGTGGAACACACGTCCGCGGTTCGTGAAAAACAGAAGAACGTCGTGCGTATCCGCTACCTGCAGGAATGGGACCACATCGTCTTCCCTGCTCATTCGCTGACCCTTGACGCCCTTTCCGCCACGATGCTGTCGGCGGTAGGTGCTGGTTGGGATGCGCTTTACGTATCCAGCACGGGAAAGGGTGATGACAACCTCTTCGTGCGGCTCCGTATCCTCACGACGCCACTCACCAAGCTCTTCAACGTGAACCTTTGTGCGGCGCTCGTCACCATACTTTTTCTTAAGCGCAAGCGTCTCCGTGCGAACTGCCCGCAGAATCTTCTTGGGGTCGGCCAGCAGCGCTCCAAGATTAGAGATGAGAACCAGTAGCTCCTGATACTCATTTTCGATTTTCTCCTGCTCCAGAGCCGCCAGTCGGCGTAGCTGCATATCCAGAATTGCTTGCGCCTGGATTTCCGAGAGTGTGAACTCCGCCATCAAGTTGTTGCGGGCCTCTTCGACATCGGCAGAGGCACGAATTAGTGCAATCACCTTGTCGATGTTATCGACGGCGATCCGTAGACCTTCCAGGATGTGGAGTCGGGCCTGCGCCTTGCGCAAGTCGAACTGCGCTCGGCGGGTGACGATTTCACGTCGGAAGTCGATGAAGTGGCGCAGAGATGCCTTGAGCGTCAGCGTCTGCGGCATACCGTCTACCAATGCCACCATGTTTGCTGAGAATGCGGTCCTCAGGGATGTGTGCTTGTAGAGACCGTTCAGCACCACGCTCGGCGCAGCTGCACGGCGCAGTTCCACAACTACGCGCATTCCCTTACGGTCAGACTCATCTCGAACCTCGGATATGCCCTCAACCTTCTTCGTCTTGGCAAGATCTGCGATCTTGGCGACCAGCGTTGCCTTATTGACCTGGAAAGGAATCTCGGTAAATACGATTCGGATCCTGTCGCCGCCTCTTTGGATCTCTTCAAACTCGTGCTCAGCCTGAAGAACGATTCGGCCTCGGCCCGTCGCGTAGGCGTTTCGAACGCCCTCCCGACCCCAGATGTGCGCGCCGGTAGGGAAGTCAGGCGCTTGTATAAACTCCATCAGGTCATCCACAGTGGCGTCAGGGCGCTCAATCAAGTGGACGATTGCGTCACATATCTCCCTCAGGTTGTGCGGCGGGATGTTTGTAGCCATGCCAACGGCAATACCGGATGCACCGTTCACCAGCAGGTTGGGCAGTGTTGCGGGGAGGACCGTTGGCTCTTTCAGCGAGGCATCGAAGTTGTCTACCCAATCGACCGTCTCACGGTCGATGTCTCGCAGCATCTCGTCTGCAATGCGGGCCATGCGAGCTTCTGTATAGCGCATGGCAGCAGGTGGGTCACCATCGATGCTTCCGTAGTTGCCCTGGCCATCCACCAACATGTAGCGCAGCGAGAAGTTCTGTGCCATGCGGACCATCGCCTCGTACACCGGTGAGTCTGAGTGAGGGTGAAACTTGCCCAACACCTCGCCAACCAGCCGGGCGCTTTTCTTGTATGAGGACGTTGGACGCATCCCCAGTTCCTGCATTGCGTAGAGAATCCGGCGCTGCACCGGCTTCAAGCCATCTCGCACATCTGGAAGCGCTCTGGAAACGATTACGCTCATCGCGTAATCCAGGTAAGAGGCGCGCATTTCGTCATCTATGCGTATGGGACGAACTTCACCAATATTGGTGGTTGTCACAGAGCTACTCCAGGAGATTTTTCGGTTAGCTGACCAGGGCAAATTTTGCCCCTGCCCGGCGACCGAATATGAGATGGGTTGGAAGTCCTCTAATTTTACGCCTGCTCAGGGTCATTCTCAACGTAATTACAGTTGAAAACCGACCCAAATCTTGTGCGCGTACACGCGCGAGCGCGACGGACGGGGTCGAATTCAGGAGGAATTAGCAGCCTATTTGAGCGGGGGAATTGATGGGAGATAGCGCTTGTTGGCTAACCGACGGCGGAATGTCCAATCAGGGCGTGGAACAGATTGTCGAATCCCGAGGGCTGATCTTCCAATCTATGCGCAGGCCATTGGACCGCGATCACCCACCGGTTAGCGGTTACTTCAAACGCCTCGATTGTGCCATCGCTATTGGAATATGCGGACGCCAGGGTTCCGGGAGCCAGCACACCCCGCGATATGCCATAAGCATGGCACGACGCGGGGCTGACGAAGCCCGCGCCACCAATCGTATCGGCAAGCTTGCTACCCAGCGCCATGAACATGCCATCCTTGGCCAGACTGCCATCCTCGCTGCAATGCGATGGGGTTGGACCAGGGGGGGCACCGCCAAGCGCGACGTTGAGCGCATGCATCCCGCCCTCAATCGCCAGCAACGGTATGTCCGCACTGAGCGTTTCGGTGATCAGTGTGGGCGCAGGCGATTCGCTGAGACTAAATCCATTGCTACCAAGCACGCATAGCCCATCCAATCCATCAACACCGTCGTCCCATGCACGGACCCGAGCTAATCCACCGAGCAGGTCGATTACAGATACTGCTGCAGACCTATCAGGCTCGCCAACAGCAAGAACGCCGATGATCGGTCTTGTCGATTCCATCGGCGTGCTATTCACCATTCGTAAGTGCGTGGTGTCTATTTAGAACGGGATGCCCCATATTGGTCGCCACTCTTCCATCTCTTTTTCAACAGAGATGTTGGCTCTGCGCATCATCTGGCTAATCTGCATTTCACCGGCGCGATTCCGCGCTTCCTTGCCTTCCGGCACAAAAGGATAGAAGCGCTGACGATCATACCGGTATACCCAGTAACCAACCGACCCGGGAGCCCAATCATTCTCCCCAGCGACATTCCCACTGCGGTAGAACTCGAAAACCGCCGCAATTCTGTGCTGCCCGGCTTCGTTGTACTGCATCGCGTTGCCAATGGTATAAACGGAGCTCACCAGATCTTCGAAATTGCCATCGTCCATCACTACCCAGTTCGTGCCATGCTCGTCTTCCTCAATCCGGCTGGCGGTCTTGGTCGCCCCCTCGCCCTCATTGAGAATATGGATCAGCTGCCGCTCCAGCGTGGAGAGAAACTGGTTCCCGTCATCTGGTCGGTAGAGGACTCCAGCGCGCCTGGATGGAGTGATTTCACTTTGCCCGTGCAGTTGTGACTCGGCGTGAAGGATCGTCTGGATTACCGCCCAGTCGTCCAAGGGTTCCTGATTTCTACTGAATATCGGCATGCCTATCGCAATCCCATCGTCGTTTCGGGCTCAAGTTCGCGGGTTTCGCGATTCACCCCCACAATGGAAGGTGAGTCTTTAGCACCTTATCAAGGTGTCATATAGTCGTGTGGGCAGCGAGTCCCGGGATTCTTGAGCGCTGATTCTTCGTAAAATTGTAAGCGAACCGACCATGGTGTTCTAGGATGTGTGCGCGACGCATGGTCACATGCCGTTTTCCCTGATAGCACTTCCCTGTCCAACTGTTGATACGTGCAACGAACATAAAAGAGTTGATCTGATTTGATTGAACCAGGCTCTACATCTCCAGAAAGTCTGCCGTTTGGACTGTCAGAAGAAGCGTTAGTCGCGCTCGAATCCTCGGCACAAGTGGCGGTTCTTGAGGCCGGAACATACGTCGCCAGCCGATTTGAAACTCAGCTCGTCGTGGAGGAGAAGGAAGATGCTACCCGCAGTCTGGTGACCGAGGTGGACCGAGATAGCCAGCGCCTGGTGGAAGCCCATATGCGGGCCAACTACCCTGAGCACGCACTGCTGGGCGAGGAAGATCCGCCCGACGCCGACCCTCCTGCACCAGATTTTGTCTGGGCGGTCGATCCTGTAGATGGAACGACGAACTACGCCAATGCCCTGCCCACGTACGCCGTTTCGATAGGTGTCCTGTTTCGCGGCGCTCCAGTGGTTGGGGCTTGCTACATACCGTGGCCGAATGAGCGAGGGTACTCAATATTCCACGCTCGACTGCATGGCGGCGCATGGCGCGATGAGGAGAAAATCGCAGTCAAAGGCCCCACCCCAGGGCCTGGGCCTCAGCACGGCAGAACTACCTCTGTGCCAATGGAAGTGAACAGGATGTTCAGACTTGGCGATGGTCTTCGCAAGTCTATGGGCGACCCACGGTCTAGCGGGAGCATTGTGTACGATCTACTGATGATTGCCAGCGGCAAGCTCCAATTGATGCTGGGTGGCTGGGCAGCCCCGTGGGACTACGCGGGCGGCATCCTGATCGTCCAGGAGGCTGGCGGCTACGTGATGGCGCCTGGCATGAACGAAGATGGAATCCTCACGGACGAGTGGATCCCCTTCCGCACGTTCGACAGGCGATACGAACCCACGCCGAACACAATGCGGCGGCTCCGTCGGTGGGTGCGGCCAGTGCTGGCAGGATCACAGGACATCGTCACATTCGCAGCCAACGACCTGAGGCCGCGCCGAGGCTCAGTCCTGGATCGCGTCAAGCGGGCGTTTCTGGGCGTGAAGCAGATCTAGGCCCTGTTGCCCCCATTGGCAACGTGATGCACCAACCAGTACTCCATGCAGTCAGCCAGGGCCAACCAGCTGGCCTCAAGAATGTTTGGCGATGCGCCAACTCCTCGCCACGTCTCAATACCATCTGTGGTCTCGATGATCACGCGAACCACCGCGTTCGTCCCGGTGCTGTCTGAAACTACGCGCACTTTGTAGTCAGTTAGCTTGACCCCTTCCAGCGCCGGGTAGCTCTGAAGCAGCGCCTTTCGCAGCGCGGCGTCAAGCGCGTTGACTGGCCCGTTGCCCTCCGCTGCGGTGTGCAGCACCTCTTCACCGACGCGTACCTTGATCGTCGCCTCAGACGTAATCTGCGAGCCATCGGCGGCGCGGCCGTGCCCTCGGTTCTCGACGAGTACCCGGAAGTCGATCAACTCGAATGGCGGGTCATAGTTGGGCAAGGTACGGCGAACCATCAGTTCAAACGACGCGTCTGCGCGCTCGAACTGGAACCCTCCGGCCTCTTTTTCCTTGACCATGTTGATGATGTCGCGGGCATCTTCTTTCGTAAGTTCCTGCTCGAGTTCAAGATCTTCGATTCTCTTGAGAACGGTGCCCCGTCCAGCGAGTTCGGAGACAACAAATCCTTTTGAGTTGCCAACCTGCTCTGGCTTGATGTGCTGATAGGCGTCTTCAACTTTCTGGACGGCTGCGGAGTGCAACCCACCTTTGTGGTTGAAGGCGTTTGCACCCACATATGGCTGGTAAGTATGCGGCGGCAGGTTGACGACCTCCGCCACGTAGTTCGACAGCTCGGTGAGCCCGGCAAGCTGCTCATCGCTGATGGCGTTGATTCCCATCTTGAGCTTCAGGTTCGCCGCAAGGCTGATCAAATTCGCGTTACCGGTGCGCTCGCCGTAGCCGTTCACGCAGCCCTGTACCTGCTCTACGCCGGCCTCAATTGCCGCCAGCGCTGAAGCGACGGCAGTGTCTGTGTCGTTGTGGGTGTGGATACCGAGTTTGACGTCGATCTTCGACTTCACATCGGCCACAATCTCGCCAACTTCGGTGGGAAGCGTCCCGCCGTTGGTATCGCAGAGAATCACCGTTTCAGCACCATGCTCAACCGCCACCCTCAATGTCTGGAGAGCGTAGTCCGAGTTCGCTTTATACCCATCGAAGAAGTGCTCAGCATCGAAAAACACCTGCCGACCGTTCGTTTTCATATACCTGACAGAGTCGGCGATCATGGCCAGATTCTCCTCGAGTGAGCACTCAAGAACCTCGTTGACCTGCATCTCTGAGGATTTGCCCACCAGCGTGATCACCTCGACCTCTGAGGCAAGAAGCGCTTTCAGCACCGTGTCGTCTTGCGGTTCCACTCCAGCTCGACGAGTGTTCCCAAAAGCCGTGATCTTGGCGTTCTTGAGCTTCAACGACCTTGCGCGCCGAAAGAACTCATCGTCCTTCGGATTGGCCCCTGCATAGCCGCCTTCAATGTAGTGAAAGCCAATCTCATCCAGCCGCTGCGCAATTGCCAGCTTATCGTCGACAGAGATGGAGATCCCCTCCATCTGCGTACCGTCGCGAAGCGTTGCGTCGTAGAGCTCTATTCCGGTCATATTCTTATCTCTCCCGGGAGATTTGCAGGCACAAAAAAACCCGTCCATAACAGGGACGGGATGTTGGCCCGCGATACCACCCTGAGTTCCCTCGATGTGAATCGAGAACGCTCGGCGGGACACGTATTCATGTCCCAGCGACTGATAACGGATCGCTTACCCGGCCATGTCTACTCTCCCATGCATCGGGATTTCGGATGGCAGCTTCGAAGGGATTTTCTCCCGGGTTCACCGCGCCTGCTCACACCCAACCAGGCTCGCTAATTGGCTCTACCGAAATACTCGTCTCCGTTCAGGCGCTACTCCACTATCATCGGAGCAGCGTCCAACGCCTCTAATACCGAATTTTATCACGCTAATCTAATGGCGCACGATACGATACTGTGCCAAGCACCCGAAAATCATCCCAGGGCACAGATACGGGCCCGCATTGACATCTCATGAACAAGAAGAGGACGCGATGACATTGAGGATTGGCTCCAACCTTGCTGATCCATACAAAACAGCTGCCCACGCAAGGCTCTCTGAGAAGCTTGGATTTGATTTCATAGGAGCGGGAGAGCACATCTACCGCGATGATCGTCCCGGATCGACGCAGATATCACTCTCCGCGCTAGCCACAGCGGCGGGAGCCACAACTTCGATCAGGCTGCTGACATCAGTAATTATCGTCCCGCTTCACCACCCGATAATGCTTGCGAAAGAGGCCAGCATTGTTGATGCAGCTTCCGGCGGGCGGCTCACACTTGGTGTTGGCATTGGCGGTGAGTTCCCTGGCGAATGGGATGCCCTGGACGTGCCCGTAAAGCAGCGCGGCGCCCGAATGGACGAGTCACTGATCCTGATGAAGCGACTCTGGACCGAGGTTGACGTGACCCACACCGGCCGGTTCTTCTCCTGCGAAGGCCTCACCTTCTACCCATCGCCAGTGCAGGAAGGCGGACCGCCCATCTGGGTGGGAGGCCGTACCGAGCCTGCGATGAAACGGGCGGTCGACAAGGGCTCCGGCTGGATTCCGTATCTCTACCGGCCATCGACCTATGCGCGATCGGTCGAAACTATTAACAACATGATGGCCGACGCGGGCCGCACTACCGAGGGATTCGGCTGGAGCCTGCACCTGATGACGGCGATTGGCGAGACGCGCGAAGAGGCGCTGGAGCTCGCGACCGATGGCCTGCGCGCCGGTTACAACTACGATGGTGATTACCGTGAGCTGGCCGAGCGATACTGTCTCATTGGCACTCCCGATGAGTGCGTGGAGCAGCTGAAAGCGTTTGGCGAAGCGGGAGCCGAAGATATCTTGTTGAGCTGGCTTGCACCGGCGGAGCGCCAGACGGAACAGATTGAAGTCACAGGACGAGAAATTCTCCCGAAGCTGAAGAATGCGTAAAATCGATACATCCATAAGGTCGGTCGATCCCCCATACCGCATGTTGATCAGTATGCTTCCCCACTTCGTCAGGAGCCTGAAATCCATTGATGGAGCATGAGCGAATAGATCTCGGAGTTATCGAGACGATGGACGCCACCGATGTTGGTGAGCCGGGAAAGCGCACGTTCAAAATCACCGCGGAGAGTTCAAGGGGCCGTGCGGTCATATGGATGGAGAAGGAGCAGCTTTTCCAGATCGGTCTCGCCATCAGGCAGTTCACCGCTACCGAGGTGGCCACAGACGATCCAAAGGATTTCGAGCCAGAACTAGCCGCGCCCTCATCGCCGGCAGATGCCGAGTTCAAGGCTTCCGATCTCCGAATCAGGCATGACTCGGACAGTGATACGTTCACGATTGAAGCGGTCGATCCTGTCAATGAAGACGAGGATCAGGTACAGGAAGCACCCGCGACGGTTCAGTTCAGTTTTGGGCGCACTATGGCAATCAAACTCTCTCAACAGGCGATTGATGCCGCAGGACGCGGTCGGCCGCGCTGCGAGTTGTGCGGCGGGCCAAAGGACCCTGAGGGACACGTCTGCCCCAAAACCAACGGTCACCACAAAGGTGACTTCGAGCTGGCCTGAGCGCCGGGTCTCCAGAAATGGGCGAACGCGATGCCGGCGGGTTGGGCGAAACGCTAGAGCTTCTCAAGACGGCTGAAATTGACGGTATGGGCCTGCACCCAGAAGGTTCGAACTACGTCTTCATCGTGCGACTAAAAACCGGGGATGGACTGGAGCCAGTGCACGCCGTCTACAAGCCGCAGAGTGGCGAGCGCCCTCTGCGAGATTTTCCTGCCGGAACGCTATACAAGCGCGAAACGGCATCGTTTGAGTTGAGTGCTGCACTGGGTTGGCCACGCGTTCCGCCGACCGTCATCCGTGAAGGACCACACGGAATCGGCAGCGTTCAACTGTTCATCGATGCCCAGCCGCAAGGCAACTACTTCTCACTCCGGGAAGAGATGCTGGCAAATTTCGAATCAGTCGCTCTGTTCGATCTCATAACAAACAACGCCGAC
>DBZV01000104.1:0-6867 GCA_002311865.1 Dehalococcoidia bacterium UBA1151 | reverse complement strand
GCGCGGTTCTGCTGGACGACGACGGGAAGATCTGGGCCATCGACCACGGCCTGACCTTCAACCCCCATGCACGCCTCCGCACCGTCATGTGGGAATTCTGCGGCGAGGAAATCTCCCCCGCCCTGATCGAAGACCTCAAGTCCTTCAGAACGCTGATCGAACCCGGCCGCTCGATGGCCATGGCGCTTGGTGAACTCATTGACGATGAGGAGATCGAGTACCTGGGCATCCGCATCGACAACGTGATCGAAAACCCGGTGTTCCCCGTGCTGGATCCAGACTTGAACGTCCCGTGGCCGATGGTCTAGGCGGCGGCCACTCGCGCCACCCTCCCTCGACGCCCCAACCCCACTAATCCGTCTGGATGACCTCCTCATTAACTTCGCCGTCCGCAGTGATCATGAACACCCTGACCACCGGGTGCGTCTTCTCTGCCAGCGATATCACCACGTGGCGATACCCCGCCCACCCATTCTTAACGGCGATCTCCACGTCAGTTACCGACGGGTATGCCTGCGTATTGGTGTGGGAGTGGTAAACCGCAACCGCACCTTCACCAGACGCCTCGGCTTCTATCAGCACCTGTTTCCACTCTGATTCGTCCATCTCGAATCGACTTTGTGAGTCGCTCTTAATATTCCGGGTTGATCTCACACTGGACGTGCGGCCTTCTGTGCCGATCAGGAACCCACAACACTCCACTGGATCTTCGCGGAGCGCGTGAGAAATGAGTTCAGCAAGTTGCGATTTGGTAATGTGGATCATTATTCGAAGAAAGCTTCGGTAGCCAGGGAGGGCTGCAATGGAGATCGGATTCCGGATTATAGATGTGGATGGTGAAGTCAACTCATGTGACAGGGTTTATTATTCACGAATATTTAAACATTTGATGATCAGGTAGCCCGCCTGATTCAAATGACGCTACGCTCTCAACTACTGGACTCAATCATGAAAATTACCGATGTAAAGACGTTCCTACTGCACCCCGGGGCTGGCAAAAACCTTCTGTTTGTGAAGGTTGAGACTGACGCCGGGATCCACGGCTGGGGCGAGGCATATACGCAGTCCGACCGCGACAAGACGGTGATCGCCCACATCGATGAGATGGCCCGCTACATCGTGGGCCGCGATCCGATGCACATTCGGCACTTCCGGGTATGGGCCTACGAAGACTTCGCCACCAAGCGCAGTGCGATGGACTTCTGGTGCGCGTTCAGTGGCATCGAGATTGCGCTGTGGGATATCGCAGGCAAGGTGATGGACCAGCCCGTCTATAACCTCCTGGGCGGACCGGTGAGACCACACATTCGCCTCTACGCCAACGGTTGGTCCGGCGGCATGTCGACGCCGGACGAGTATGCGGCGGGTGCCGTAGAAGTGGTCAAGAACGGATTCACCGCAATGAAGTTCGACCCGTTCCCTGGCCCTTGGCGGCCCTGGGTTGATCACTCAGAGTTGGAGGATGCAGCGGCCATCGTTGGCGCGATTCGCGAGGCCGTCGGGCCCAGAGTGGAGCTCCTGGTTGAGGTACACAGGCGGCTCGCGCCAATGAATGCCATCGCGGTTGGCAAGCTCATCGAGCAGTACCGGCCATACTGGTTCGAGGAGCCGGTTCCTGCCCACAACGTTGCTGGACTGCGGGAAGTCAGAGACGCTGTGAATATTCCAATTGTGACTGGAGAGGCACTCTACTCCAAAGACGAGTTCAGGGACATCTGTGTGGAGCGAGCGGTGGACATCCTGAATCCCGACATCTGCAACGTCGGCGGAATTCTTGAGATCACCCAGATCGCCTCAATGGCCGAGCCATTCCAGATCGCCGTCTCACCGCACGGCTGGAATAGTGTTGCCGTCGGTGCGGCCGCTGCAATTCAGGCGTCGGCCGTAATGCCTAACTTCTTGATCTATGAATACATGGTCCACGTGGAAGACTTCTCCAGAGACATCATGAGTCAATCGTTCAAAGTCGGCGACGGCTACGTGGAGCTTCCGACCGCTCCGGGTCTGGGTATCGATCTGGATGAGAGCAAGTTTGAGAAATACGCCTACAAGCAGTTCCCCGCCCGCAACATTCGCACAGTAGAAGACGAACGAAAGTGGCACTAGGCAGGGGGAACCCGCACCACATCGCGCGGGCGCAGGGGGAAGGGAACCTGCATCACATTGCGCGGGGCCTGGGGGGCGGGGAATCTGCGCCATTTTCCGCGTGGCGCAGGGGGGAACTAATCCCGGCCGCGCCAGCCCCCAATATGTCATCCTGAGCGGAGGCGGCTCCGCGCCGTAGTCGAAGGACCTGAAACGTGAGATGGGGCGAAAATCTAATTTAGCCGCACCCAATCCATCACGCCGAGGTCCCTCAGCGGCCCTCAGGATGACGGTGCGACGGAGTGCGCGTGATGCGGACTAACCTGCATGCAAACACTCCAGATCTTTCGACTCCGCCTGTCGGCTACGCTCAAGATGACATGCTCGATAGGTTCACGCGACGCCGAAACCCGGCCCGCCCAGCGGCTCCCCCGCGTCCTAACCCGGATTCAGCGTTTGGCTGGACTCGGCCTGCGCGACCACATCGTCCCAGTCCCATAGCTGTGGAATGTACTCCACGTTTGACCACATTACCGATTGGTCGGAGTAGTGCTTGCTGCCCGGGTGGCCCGATGATCCCAGCGGCGTAATCCAGCGCGAGTTGGTCCAGTCCGACGGGTCGAAAATATAGCGGTTCACCGATATCCCGCCCACGTCGAACGGCATCTCCGTGCCGTAGCTCCCTGCCAGTGGCGTATCACCATCGCCGTGGGCGGCCACACTTGGCGGGTTCAAGATATCCGCGTTCTCTGGGGATACTGTCGATAGCGGATGAATTGGTGCTGTTCGATGCAATGTGGCCCACGTCCAGCCTGACGTCTCGTCGCCGTATCGATCCTTCAGCAAACCCAGCGCTTCTCCCAACGCCGCTTTCAGCGTGCCATCCCAGGTATGACCGTCTGGCCAGACGGACTCATCGCCCCGCTCCAACGCCATCTGCCACTCCAGCACAATGAGGCGCCGGTGGTTGTCTGCGCCGGTATCCTTCGCCATCAGTTCGCCAGCAAGATCGCCGAACCTGGTTTCAGTCTGCCATCGGGTGATTATTGATCTGGTCACGGCATAGATCGACGCGGCGACGGATTCGCGATCGATTCTGCCGTCCCAGGCTTTCAGGAGCACCTGTGCGGCGAGTTGATCTTCGTCCTCCAGATCGAGGGATGCCAGACGGTCTCGCAAAACCGTGGCAGGCGTCGATAGGCGCTCTGCATGAATCGTCGCCATGTCAGCAACCGTGGCAGTGCCGGGAGTTAGCTCACCGATGCGTGTGATGATGCGATCGGCCCGGTAGTGCGCGGCAAAGTAGAGGCCAACGTAGTACGGATAATCGGCCTGGGCGACGCGCTGGTTGCACGTAACCGCAAAGCCCTGCTCAGGGTTGATCGTCCGCGGCAACTCATCGTGCGGGATGTAGCCGTCCCACTCAAATTCGCCCGTCCAGCCGGGAACCGCGCTCCAGCCATTACGCTCACCGCGCACCGGAATCTTGCCCTCGTGCAGATAGCCGAAGTTGCCCTCAACGTCGGCCACGGCATAGTTGTTTACCCTGTCGGTCCACTCGCTGAATGCATCGTGCAACTCGTGTACCGATTTCGCATGCATAAGATCACGCACAGAATCGACCCAGCGCGTACCTTCGATCAGTCCGGGGTCACTGATCGCGATTCCGTTGCCACTGGACGGGTCACCCGCGATCACCGGCCCATGGCGGGTGATTGTGACTTCGATATCCACCGACTGGCCCGCTCGAACATTGAGCGTCTCGTTGAGCACTTCTGCTTTTGACCACTCGTCTTTGAACAGGTAATAGCGGCCGTCGGAACGGTCCTCGAACTTCTCGATAAAAAGGTCCTGCGTATCGGCGCTTCCGTAGGTCATTCCCCAGGCCACGTGCTCGTTATGCGCGAAATGCATCACGCCCGGCATGCCGGGAACGGAGTGGCCGATGATCTGGAAATTGGGAGCTGACAGGTGAATCTGATAGTAGACGCTGGGGGTATCCAGCGCCCGGTGGGAGTCACCAGCGACAAGCGGCAATCCGCTGGCGGTCAGCTTTCCGGAGATCGACCATGCGTTGGAGCCCGGCTCGGTCTCGTTGAGCCAGTTTGCGTCGTTTGCAGCCTGCTGAAGCTCCTCGATTCCACCCACGTCGATGCCATCGTATCGACCGGCAGGTGGCACCGTGATCAGGTGCCCCTTGGGATATCCGTTCATGATGGCGGCAATCTTTTCGGGGTCGACCTGCCCGACGAGTTTCGTGCGCAGCAATTTCGCCTCAAACGTCCCCAGCAGGGAGTTGCGCATCTTGTAGTTGATGATGCAGTGCCAGTTCTCCCACTTTTCCGGAGTCAGGCCAAGGATTCCGTACTCAACCGGCAGCGGCTGGTCCGATTCGATAAACGCGTTCACTCCCGCCGTGTAGGCGTCGATCATCGCCTTCGCTTCATCTGACGCCACTTCGTAGTCCAGCTTCGAACTGCGTCCCATGCCAGCGGCCCGCAACAGCTTGTCCTGCGCCAACCCCGATTCGCCAACGAACTCCGACCAGCGGCCCAGCGCCCGGTACCTGTCGGCATCCATGTGCCAGAGGCGGTCCTGTGCGGTGATGAAGCCCTGGGCGAAGAACAGATCCCACTCATTCGTGGCCTTGATGTGGGGGATGCCCCACGCGTCGCGGTGAGTTTCGACCGATTCGCGTAGTCCGCTCAGGGATTGCGAACTTAGCAGATCAGGGATCGCATTGGCGAGTTCGTCCGAAGTCAGCCGGGCCATTTAGTAGCTCCATGAGTATTGTGAGGCGAGCAAACCTTCCGCGTCCTGACTTCATGTGTCAAGCGCTCTGACAGAGAGGCGAATATGGCCTACGGAACCTGTATTGGGAATGAATCTCGCGTCTGAATGACCTTTTCGCCATCAAAAGAAGTGATGTTCTTATATCTCGCTCTTCGCAACTTACCGCGACTGCCCATTTCTGTGGGTATCATCGGGCTGATTGCGGTCGCATGCGGGTCGGCGGCGGGTGAAGCTGATGTGAATCGTCCACACCCCATCCTTGCCGCCGAGTACACGGCAGCGTTTGAGGCGCTGACACCGTCGGGAGCGCGCACTATTGACGCCGATAGATACCGTGACGCCACAGACGTGGACAATATCGCGCCGATATACGAGCCTCTGATCGTGGCAGCAAGCAACGTCGATCTGCTGCCTGCCGAGCTCGTGATTGGCGTTGAGATAGACGGCGAGGCGCGCGCCTATCCCCATCGCCTCATGCAGTTCCGGGAGATGGCTAACGATGTGGTGGGAGGGGTGCCGGTCCTTGTTTCGTGGTGACCAATCTGCTTCACCGGTCTGGTGCATGACCGGCGGATTGACGGTGAGGTTCAGACCTTTGGCAATCAAGGTGCGCTGTTCATGAACGCAATGACCCTCTGGGACCATCAGACCAAGAGCGTCTGGGCGCAGCCGTGGGGAATGTCTATCGCCGGTGAGCTCAAAGGCACGATAATGACCCTACTACCATACTCGCTGGCCCCGTGGTCAACATGGCTGGCTCAGCATCCGAATACCACCGTCGTGGAAGACGAACGCGGCAAGGTGTTCCTGCCGGACCTGATTCCATTGGACTATGTGATTGGCGTATCGATAAAAACCGATGCCAGCACCTTCTACGTCGCGTCATTACAGGCTCAGGGCGTGGGCAACGATCTTGTCGGCGACCGGCCTATCGTGGTGGGGGTAAACCCTGTGACTCGTGACGTCCGCGTGTTCCTCCGTGATCAGGCTGGCACGCCCGACGACGAATCGGCAGCAGTTCCCGCGCTATTTACCTTCGAAGACGCTGGCCCCGACCGGATCCGCGATCTGGAGACGGGAACGATCTGGGACACGAGCCGCGGGCTCGCGGTGGAAGGCCCGCTGCGAGGAGCTCCACTCCAGCAGGTTCCGTACATCACATCCTTCGACTGGGCGTGGGCCGACTTCTTTCCAGATTCTGAATTTTGGGGCGAAAGCGGCCTTTCGGACCGACCCGGCGTTATCGAGGTCACGGAGTAGCGTGATGCTGATCACGCGGCGCCATGCGGCATGGGCGGCATCGATCGTCACTTTTGTTGCCGTCGCGTGTTCATCGATCAGTGATTCCGCACCGGTAGTTGATACAACTCCAGAGCTTGCTCAACTGCCCACGCAGACGGGTTCTGGCCTCATCTTCGCCGCGCCAACCCCAACTCCGCCTCCCGTCCCTCATTTCGATACCGAATTCACTGATCCGTTTGAGATCCTCAATCCGTTCAATGAGGACCGGACAGTCGATCTCAATGAGTACCTTCGCAACACAGACCCGGACTCCATTGCGCCTGTCTACTCCCCGGAATATGTTGGCTCGCAGGATGCACCACTCAGCCCTGATGAGCTGGTGATGGGCGTCGAGATCAACGGCGAAGCTCGTGCGTTCCCGGTGGGGCTGATGCGCAACCGGGAGATGGTGAACGACACAATCGGCGGCGTGCCGGTGCTGATGAGCTGGTGCCCAATCTGCTTCACCGGCCTCGTTCATGATCGGCGCATCGATGGCGAAGTGGCCACTTTCGGCAATGAGGGCGTGCTCTTCATGAACGCCATGACCTGGTACGACCACGAGACCGACAGCACCTGGTCGCAGCCTATCGGCACCGCCATGGCTGGGGCTTACAAGGGCGTCCGCTTGGAGATGATCCCCGTGGAGGTCCTGCCCTGGGGGACGTGGAAGAAGGAGCATCCCCACACGGTGGTCCTCGACACGGT
>DBZV01000035.1:5870-6057 GCA_002311865.1 Dehalococcoidia bacterium UBA1151 | reverse complement strand
GCAGGCTACATCCCGACGCCTGGCTCAGGACTCGGAATTTGCGCCCGGTACTAACATAGCGCCTGGTACAACTATTTGGGGCAGGTCACTCTCTCTGAGGTGGAACACGCTAGATGCTAGTTTCCGTCGCTGATGCCCCATTGGAAGCCGAGGGCGTGGCTCTGGTCTATTAGCTGGTCTGTGTTGA
>DBZV01000035.1:5433-5682 GCA_002311865.1 Dehalococcoidia bacterium UBA1151 | reverse complement strand
GACGGGACATTCGCCTCCCCGTAGTCGCTCGGACTCCGAAATGGCGCACCGGAAGCCGGTGAAGGCGGTGTCCAATACGTGTCGGATTTGCTCGGCTTGATACTTGCCGTAGCCTTCAACTGGCGCTGCCATGGCGATCAGATTGGTGATTGTTGGCGGGTCGATTCGGGTTGTTGCACGGCGCACGACCTCCTTGTCGGCATAGCTGAAGGCATTTCCGTAAAGACCCGCAGGGCGGCCCTCCTCAAT
>DBZV01000035.1:4995-5228 GCA_002311865.1 Dehalococcoidia bacterium UBA1151 | reverse complement strand
GGAGTTGGGCGGCGTGACTGCACCGTTACGGCGGGCAATTGCCGGGTATCCAGCGCCTCTCTCAACGCGCCGAGCGCGGGGTGTTCGGCGACCTGCATCTCATCTTGCGCGAACAGGGATGAGTTGTACGCTACGAAGAGGTCGGGGTCGGCGAAATTTACATGCCAGTCGACGGCGTTTTCGGATTCCCCAAGAGGCACGTAGTCGTAGTACGATTCTCGGGTCTCGAGGAG
>DBZV01000035.1:0-4879 GCA_002311865.1 Dehalococcoidia bacterium UBA1151 | reverse complement strand
CTGGCAGAGGCAGGGCGGGCCATCTGGTGTAGACGATCTCCCCTGCATGGGTGCTGCCTGGCGGCGACGAGACATCGAAGACCACTTGCTTGTTGGGGTCGTACCAGACGGGCGGATGTTCAGCCATTAGGTCACTGGCTTGAAACACCAATCGGTCAAGTGGCTTTTTTGTGCCCATCAGCTTCCGATTATTCGCGCGCCCTCGGAGTCGAGCCCAAATTCGGTCTATCCGCACGAGGCACCCCACCGCCAGCTCAGCCCACTCTCATTGGATTGAGCTGCCAGTGTAGGCTCCATTCAGAAATTTGCGTTGTAGAGGTGTTGGATTATGGCGGAGACAGGTGGCCAAATCCCAGTTGGGATGGACGTGGTGCAGCCGGGGCCGGAGCTTGGTTTGATTGGGATGACGGCGTGTCCTTCGATTGCGTTTCGGCGCAGCTCATCGAGAGGCTCGTGGGTTCCAAGCATGGAGGCTGATCTGGACGCGATTGCGGAGTGGAAGGCGGCGGCGGTTGTAACGCTTTTGCCTGATTATGAGATGAAGCGATTGGGAGTAGCGCGACTTGGCGAAGAGGTGGTGCGACGAGGGATGCGTTGGTTCCAGTTTCCGTTGGTGATCATGCAGGCGCCGGATGAAGAGTTTGAGCAGCAGTGGGGCGAACAGGGCGAGGAGATCAGGCAGTTTCTGCGGGATGGGCAGAACATCGCTGTGAATTGCCACGGTGGTTTGGGGCGAACGGGGACGATCGCGGCACGATTGCTGATCGAGTTGGGGGAGAGTGCCGAATCAGCCATCGAAAAGGTGCGCGCGGCGCGTTACGGCGCGATTGAGACTCGGGAGCAGCAGGAGTATGTGCTGGGGTTGGGTAAGTCGTCGGCTGACTAAAAATGCAGTTTTGCCCTGACATTCAGGCGGCGCACATGGTTACGTGCCTCTCGCCGGTGGTTCACAATAGCCCTCGCGACGATGAGGTGAATCGGGCGAGGTAACTGGCAACATGAAGCTGGAAGAGCAACTAGGTCAGCTTGAATCGGACGAGCAGATGCACGGGTTTCGTGCTGCTCGGGAGGGGCTGGCGAGCGATAGGCATCGGCCGTGGTATCACTTTTCGCCGCCGGGGTCGGTGATGAACGACCCGAACGGGTTGTGCCAGTGGCGGGGGCTGTACCACCTCTTCTATCAGTACACGCCCGTGGGCGCGTCAAATATTCACTGGGGCCACACGGTTTCTGAAGATCTTGTGCGGTGGCATGATCTGCCGATTGCGCTGTATCCCGACCAGGAGAAGGACTGCTTTAGTGGCCAGACGCTGGTAGAAGATGATCGCGTCGTTGCGATCTATCACGGTACGGAGGCCGGGAACGCCATTGCGACGGCGTCGGACCCGCTGCTGATCGACTGGCAGAAGCATCCCGATAACCCGGTGATTCCGATGGTGGATGTGGATGACGACGGCTACCCGTACCGGGTGTTCGACCCGTGCATATGGAAAGAGAGCGATGGCTACTATGCGCTCTCAGGCGTGTTCAAGGATGGTGTGAGGAGCGTCGATTGCGTTGGGGTCGACCATCTGTTTCGGTCGGTTGACCTGACCAACTGGGAGCATCTTGGGTCGCTGGTGGAGGGCAACTACGCCTCGGAGCCGGGTGAGGATTATGCGGTGCCGAACTTTTGGCCGATTGGCAACGGCAAGCACATGCTGCTGTTCTTCAGCCACAAGCGCGGTGGGCAGTATTTCGTGGGCGACTACGATTCAACTTCGCATCGTTTTTCGCCGGACTATCACGGTCGTTTAAACAACGGTCCTCTGGCGATTGGGAGTCTCCATGCGCCATCGGCGACGGCTGATGATTCAGGCCGCTACCTGGGCATTTTCAATGTGAAGGAGAGCAGGGCGGAGCAGGGCTGGCGAGACATCATGACGCTGCCGTACCACCTGTCGCTGGCCTCTGATGATTCGTTGCTGATTCAGCCTGTCGAGGAGGTGAAGTCGCTGCGTGGTGATCACGTGCGGTTGAGTGCCGTTGAGGCGGGAGCCGGCGAAGATATCGTGCTTAATGGGGTGTCCGGAAACGCTATCGAGATTGAGGCGGTAATTGAGCCGGGAGACGCGCACGAGGTTGGGCTGCGGGTGCTGAGATCGCCCGATGCAGAGGAGCAGACTCGTATCTCGTATTTCCCGAACGCGATTCGGAGATTCGATACTCCGCGGATACAGATCGATGGCACGTCATCGTCGAATCGGACTGATCTGGTTTCTCGCACTCCTGAGATTGCGCGAATCGATATTGCTGAGGGGGAGCCGTTGCGGCTGCGCATATTTGTGGACCGCAGCATTGTGGAGGTGTTTGTGAACGGCGTTCAGTCGCTGACGCTGAGGGCGTACCCTGATCGCGACGATAGCGTTGGGGTGTCATTTTTCGCCCGCGGCGGCACGGCAAAGCTGGTGTCGCTGGACGCGTGGCAGATGGAGTGCATCTGGCCTGAGTTGCGGGACAGGTAGAGGGCCAGGCCCATCGACTGGACAGTAGCGGCGCTGATAGCCGCGGCCATGATGGCGATGCTGAACATCGCCGACAAGATTATTATGACCGGCCTGGGATTGCGGGTGCGGTCGTTTCTGTTGTTCATCGGCTTCCAGACGCTTATCACGTTCGTCATCATCGCCCTGCTGGATCCGTATACCTCGATTCCATCTGAGTTGTGGATTCGTGGGGTTGCGGTCGGTGTCATGTGGGGAATCGGGTCGCCGGTGATTTTGTGGTCGCTGAGTCGCGAAGAGGTTTCGCGTATCACGCCAATATCGCAGTCGCATCCGATGCTGGCAGTGATATTTGCGGTGATATTCCTTGGCGAGACATTGTCTGTTCTGGAGTCGATCGCGGCTGTGCTGGCAATTGGTGGCGTGTTTCTGGCTGCGCTCAATTTTTCCGGTACTGGCGGTCGAATTACGATTTCACGCACCGTGGGAATTCTCCTGGTTGCGGTTGCCATAGTTGCGGTAGCACAGACGCTGCTGAAGACGGTGACGGACGATCTGTCGTTCTGGCAGGCGTTGGGGTTGCGAAGCGCGGGGATGGCGATCGTGCTGATTCCGATGAACTTCCGCCGTGATATCGCGTCAGAGTTGATCCGTTTCTCGCGTGGCCGCAGGGAGTTCAGTGCGCTTGCCGTGGACGTTGGAATCGCGACGGTTGCGATGTCGCTGATCACTTATGCGATCGCGAATGGGCCGTTGTCGCTGACGAGCGCGATTGTGGGTACGACGCCCCTGATTGTCTTCTTCATGAGCGTGTTCCTATCGTGGAAGACACCGCTGCCGTTGGAGGAGACGCTGACGTTTGGTGTGGTGACGCAGAAGCTGACGGCGGCGGCGCTTGTGGTTTCGGGGCTGGTGATAATCGCGCTGGTGTGACCCGAAGGGCCGCACTGGCCGCGGGGCGGCGGGGGGCGCTGCATTCGGTCGACCGACGAGTTGAGGGTTGATGCCAGAAGGGTGCCCTCCGGCATGCTCAGGATGGCCTTCCTCGTTTCTCGCTGCAATCTTGCACCGAAGATGAGGTCCCCACGTCGGTTGCGGAGCCGCCCTCCTCAGGATGACGGATGGTGGGATGAGTGTTGATGGCATGCTGCAGTTCACCGCGATGCGGAAGATGAGGTCCCTACGTCGGTTGCGGAGCCACCCTCCTCAGGACGACGGATGTGGGTTGGGCGTCGGATGAGATTCGGGCGTGGGATGCCGGGAGGGTGCCCTTCGACAGGCTAAGGATGGCCTTCCTCGTTTCTCGCCGCAATCTTGCACCGAAGATGCGGTCCCTGCGTCGGTCGCGGGGTCTTCCTCCTCAGGATGGCCTTCCTCGCTTGGCATCGCCTGATTTCGGTAGCTGAGGGGCTTGCCCCTCCACCGCCGCATGGCACCCGCAAATGAAAGCGGGCCGTGCAAGCCCGGCGGTTACCAGGGGCCGGGGCGCAGCGTTACTAGGGAATCGTGATTGGCACTGTGTCTGAGGTGCGTTCGCTCCATTCTCGGAGCCGGGCGGCCATTTTGATTACTGTGTCGGCGTGGGCGGGATCTTCTGCGAGGTTGTTCATTTCGTGGGGGTCGTCGGCGAGGTTGTAGAGCTCGTTCTTATCGGTGGGGCAGTAGCAGAACTTCCAGTCGCCGGAGACGACTCCTCGCCACGGAGCGGTGTTCAGCAGGTTGATATCTTCGGAGCCGAGGTTGCGGTCGGCGAGGCCGCCGGTGCCGTTCCACTCCATGAAGACGTCGTTGTTTTCAAGATGGTCGCCGGCTTCCAACACGCTGGCCAGCGATTTCCCCTCGATATCGGTAGGTGCAGATTCACCCATCAGTTCAAGAAGTGTGGGGAGCAGATCGACCTGGCTGAAGTTGCCGCGGACCGTGCGTACGCCCGATTCCATTCCGGGGACGTGCATTAGCAGCGGAACTCGGGCCGACTCTTCGTACAGCGAGCGCTTTTCCAGCATGCAGTGATCGCCCGCCATCTCGCCATGTTCGCTGGTGAAGACGACGATGGTATCGTCTGCAACGCCGTTGGCTTCTAGCGCGTTCAGCACCATTCCGGCCATGTCATCGACCAGCGTGATGTTGGAGAGGTATTTGGCGCGCAGGATTCGCCAGTCGAGTTCTGAGTCGAGGGTCAGGTCTGGGTCGAGGAGGTAGTCGCGCATGTATGGGTCGTCTCGTGAGCCGCCTTCGGTGAGGAACTTTGAGTAATACGAGGCGCGGGTGCGGTGGTAGAGGGATGCGGTCTTTGGCTGCTGCAAAAAAGCGGGGCCGACGGGCAGCTCTGCGGGGTCGTAGAGGTCGTCCAGCGGCCCCTTATTTGGCGAGTGCGGCTCGAAAGTGCTCACGTA
>DBZV01000051.1:10505-14502 GCA_002311865.1 Dehalococcoidia bacterium UBA1151 | reverse complement strand
GGCGACCGTATCTCGCTGGATCTCAGTCACAATGCTGGCCCGACATCCATTGTTGAATCCATGACTAAAGCCAACTGGACCGTCATTGAGCCCGAAGGCCTACCAGCCGCTATCGAACGCGCGATTCGGGTCGCCATGACCCCGCCCATCGGCCCCGTGCACATCGCCGTATACGACCGATTGCTGAACAACCGCCAGACCACCACCAACCTCTCAGAAGGCGTCATCGAAACCCCTCGAGGTGGCTATCCCGCCGACTCTGACCTTGAGAAAGTTGCAGCAGCCCTGCACTCCGCCGAGCGACCAATGATCTACGTTGGCGATGGCGTCTGGAAGAGCGGCGCGCAGGAGAAGGTAACCGCCATTGCGGAACATTTCGGCGTGGCTGTCGCGTCGGCTCCCGGCGATCTCAGGAGCATCTCTGCGGCCCATCCCCAATATCTCGGCAGGTTCGCCAGCGCGTCTGAACGGTATGATCCCGACGTAATCGTCGCCATCGGATCCCGCCACGGCGGTAGCGGCGCTGCATCCGATTACGATGGTTTCAGCACCGCGAAACAGGTCATTGCAATCGGCTCTGACGCAGAACATTTCACCAACATGCCCGGCCTCGACCTTGCCATCCTGGGTGACGAATTCAGGTCACTCGAACGTCTGGAACAGATGGTGCTGAGCGAGTACGAGCCAGCCCGGTACGATGAACGCCGCAAGCATGCCCGGACCGCAGCCAGCGACCTGCGAGCGGCGCGGCGAGGTCTCATCTCCCGCTCAGAAGCAGGCCGCGTCTCCTCTGCCGCGCTGCTGGATGCCCTGGACGGCTCGCTGGAGAGCATGGGCGGCGGCATCATCACAACTGAGCAGTTTGCCACCCCGCTCGACGCCGTGAACCCCAAGGAGGGCGGCGGCGCAAACATCTACTTGCGGCCTGCAAGCGGCTCAGAAGGCTACGGTATGGGCGCGGTAATGGGCGCCAAACTCGCCGCGCCAGACCAACCGGTCGTGGGCCTCGTCGGCGATGGCTCCATGTACTATGCAGACTCAGCGCTCTGGACGGCCGCACACCACAAGATCCCGGTGCTCTGGGCCATTGCCAACAACGGCGCGTACGGGATTGTTGCAGGCGCATTTGGCGGCGCAAACGGAACTATGAAATCGTCTGGAAATTACGCTGGAGTTGTTTTGGATGGCATAGAGCCGGTCAAGATCGCGGAGGGTTTCGGTGTGGAGGGGAAGACCGTCACCGATGAGGCGCAAGTCGGCGATGAAATTTCCCGCGCGTTGGAACTGGTCCAGCGTGAAAAGCGCCCATACCTGCTTGATGTGCGCCTACCGCTGGGACTGCCAGAAGGCGGACAGGCAGCTACGGTGTGGGAGCTGGGTTGAGCACCAGCACGAGCAGAGAAAAACACCATGGTTGAACATTACTCGGTTGAGATGAAGCTTGACGTCAAGGTGCCCATGCGGGATGGCGTCGACCTTTCCGCAGATATCTATCTGCCCATATCAACCGGTCCCTGGCCCGCGATCCTGATGCGCACGCCGTACAGCAACAACGTAGACGTCATGATCGAACGAGGCCGCATGCTAGCGAACTCCGGCTACGCAGTCGTCATTCAGGATGTGCGCGGCAGGTGGGATTCAGATGGCGTCTACTATGCGTTTCATCAAGAAGTTGAAGATGGATTTGACACCCAGGAGTGGGTGTCAAATCAGCCCTGGTGCAACGGCAAGATTGGCATGACCGGCGCCTCATACGGTGGCGCCGTGCAGTGGTTGAGCGCGCCGCTAGCCCACCCGGCCGTGAAGTGTCTGGTTCCGCGCGTGATGTGCGCTGACTACTACGATGGACTTATGCACCCGGGCGGAGCGTTCCAGCTAAATGTCATGATGACGTGGGGCATGCGGACAAATGGCCGCACCGGGCAGAGCATCGACTACCACAGCTGGACCGACGCTTTTCGCTCGTTGCCGGTGATCGACCTCGATGGCTCGGCAGGCCGAGATCTGCCGTTCTGGAAGGACTGGCTAAATCATCCTTCCGATGATGACTATTGGGCTCAAGTGAACATAACGGGTCAGTACGACCAGATAAAGGCCCCCGCGTTCATAATGGGCGGCTGGTTTGACCTCTACTCCAGGGATGTTTTTGACGAGTTCGTCGCTATGCGCACAAGCGGCGGCTCGGACGAGTCGAAACAGACCCGGCTGATCGTGGGTCCGTGGCCACACAGGCTCGCCCAGTCGCAGAAGACAGGCGATATGGACTTCGGGGCCAACTCACTGGTCGATCTGGATGGACAGGAGCTGCGCTGGTTCGACTACTGGCTCAAAGATGATGAGACCAATATCGTTGATGAACCGCCGCTAAAGCTGTTCATCATGGGCGCCAACGAGTGGCGTGAAGAGCACGAGTGGCCGCTTGCCCGCACCAAGTGGCAGAAATGGTACTTGCACTCCAATGGCGCGGCAAATGGGCTTCTCGGCGATGGTCGACTATCCAGCAACTCAGCTCAGAATGAGTCCGTTGATACCTTCACCTACAACCCGGAGTTCCCGGTCCAAACGGTTGGCGGCAACAACTGCTGCTCACCAGAAGTTGTGCCGTGGGGACCTTACGATCAGCGCGGTGTGGAGATGCGCCCGGATGTGCTGGTCTACAGCAGTGATCCGCTGGAGCAAGATATGACGGTCATTGGACCTATCAAGGTCGTACTCCACGCAGCTACTGATGGCGTGGATACGGATTGGACCGCCAAACTGGTCGATGTCTCACCCGGTGGCTACGCGATGAACCTGTGTGACGGCATCACAAGAGCTCGTTACCGCGAGTCTTTCCAGCATCCAGAATTGCTCACGGCAGATGAGCTTTACGAGTACGAAATCAACGTGGGAGTCACCGGAAACGTGTTCAAAGCTGGTCACCGCGTCCGGCTGGAGATTTCATCATCGAACTTCCCGAGATACGATCGAAATTTAAACACAGGTGAAGACAACGGGACATCCACAGAGACGAGATCGGCACAGCAGACGATTTACCACTCTTCTGCCCGGCCATCGCACGTGCTGTTGCCGGTGATTCCTACATAATTCCGAACCTGGATTTGGCCAACGGCCGAATGGAATCGCAACCTTACGGTGTGGCTGATCCCCGCGCGTCACATACCTATGACGTGGCGATCGCCGCTCAAACAAGCGGTATTACGTGACTCTTTTTCGCCTTGTCGGACGCGATCTTACGCCGCGGGCTGGCTGTGATCCGGGGGCGGGACGTCTGCCCGGGCGCGCTGCTACACGCACGGGCCGCCTACGGCCTCTTGGCGCAGGCGCGGGTCGTGGTCTGTCCCCTTCTGGAGAGGCTCCCGGAGCGGGAGGTGAGTTCGCCTCCCCCCCCGCTTTCGCGTCAGCTGTTGCCGTCTGAGACTTCACCGCGGTCGCACGTCGTTTCCGAGCCGCGATCGCCGCGAATGCACGATCCACGCGGAACTGGAATTCGCCCATATTCACAGGCCCGGGAACGACCTCCCTTGCACCGACAGCGATCGCGTCAGCGTAGGCCTCCTTATCATCGGGATGAGAGATCATGATTACCGTCACGTTCCGAATGTCGGGGTCAAACTTGATCTCCCGCAGCAGCGTGGAACCTGCGGCTCCAGCAATTCCAAAACCCAGAACAACAATTACCGGCTTTTCACGTCGAATGCGTTCTTTGACTTTGCCCGGAACGGTTTCACGCTCCACGGTAAAACCTGAGCCTTCGAGGGCAGATGCCTCTTTCGGGAATTCGGCCTCATCGGTCTCTACGACCAGGACCAGGCCTTTGGTCTCAGTTGGCGCGCGACCAAGGCGGTCGCGCCGGGTGTAGGCCACCCCTTCTTCTTCATCAACATATGTGGCTACTTCTCTCCAGGAGTCCGTCTCGGGAATGTATTCCTGGACCCTGAGAACCCGATTGTTTCCACTCTTGGCGATATCTTTGGGGTCCACCTTGATGCCAATT
>DBZV01000051.1:0-10377 GCA_002311865.1 Dehalococcoidia bacterium UBA1151 | reverse complement strand
ATCGGGCTTCTCCGCCTGATCAGTCTCCTTGACCATCACGCCAACGGTGTCTGGAACGGCGCCTGCCGGTATTTCTACAGCAATATTGCCCGAGGGGGGATTCAACCGTACCGCCCTTCGCGGGCGTAATTTCTTTGACCGACTCGTCGGGCTCTTCCTTGTAACGAGACTGAGTGGAGCCGGAAGTCGCTTTTTCCTTCGAGTCCCCGCCTTCCAGATCAAGATCACCTTCATCTTTGGCTGCTTCTGAGCCAGACTGATCCCGTGGGACGGCCGGCACAATACTTCCGGCCTTCAGCGCCCACTTGATCCGAAGTTGCAAATCATTTTCGCTCAGGGGCTTCTGAACATAGTCGGTCACTCCCAGTTTCTGCGCAAGCTGCTTCTCTTTAGGAGTTTCGCGATCGGTCATCAAGATCATCGGGAGATCCTGAGTCCCTTTGGATTGACGAAGCTTTTCAATCAGCTCAAGGCCACCCATCAGAGGCATCATGCTATCGACAAGAATCACATCAGGGGCGAAATTTTTCGCGGCCTGAAGCCCTTCCTGGCCATCCCCGGCCATCAGGACTTCATGCTCGCCGCCTTCGATGTATCCAGCCAGCTCATTCCTGACGGATTCGTCATCGTCCACGATGAGAATTAGGCTCATGCCATCCTCGCGCAATCTGACTACCCCTCCCGGTATAGATTGATGCCCTGATACGAGTTTCATCTACCTGATGCTCAAGGGTGAACGGTGATAAACGAGAATAACGATGGTGCTACCCCACATATTGGCGATAATGCGACACCCTCAGATGCAACCATTTTGAGCACGACGTGTTCGATTATCCGGGGTAGTAGTCTTCCGCGTTGTCTGCCGGATAGAAGTCCAGATACTCGTGCGTGCTACGCATATCGAAAATGCGGCGATCGTTGTTACTCACGGCGTATGCAACAAGAAAATCCTTGTCAACCTCCAGCGCAAGCGCGAATGCTTCCGTGATATCCCGCTTGCTGATAAACATCGCACGCACATAATCCTCTGACGGACTACCCACGGCAGATGTTGGATCATCGCCACGCCCCGTCGCGCCAATCCTCAGCGCAACAAACTGAAGACCGTGCTCGCGAGAGAAGAACCTGCCCAGCTGTTCGCCAGTCAGCTTTGATACGCCGTACAGGGAGGTTGGATTCGGCGGATCATCGATCCTCAACATGAAATTCTTTTTCAGATCTAACTCGTCCGGGGATCCACCCATCGTGTAGCCATGTTGAGTGTGGTTTGTACTGGCAAAAACGACCTTCTTCACAGCTGCCCTGCGAGACTCCTCCAGAACGTTGTAAGTGGCCGAGATATTATTCTGCAACATCGATTCCCATGAACCCGTCGGGCTGGGATCAGCCGCCAGATGAATCACCGCGTCCAGGCCTTCGAAAATGCCCGCGGTCGCCGTCGCATCGGAGAGGTCGACAGCCATCGAATCGAACGCCTGCTCTGTCCATGTGAATGGCACGATCTCATACCGGGCGGAAAGGCCCTCCCGGAGAACTGAGCCAATATGCCCCTCCGCGCCGGTGACGCCGACACGGCTCACCGGCGGGCTTCAACGGCTGAGAGCTTTTCTATAGCCATCGCCAGCGCCTGATGACCAAATTCCTCGCCACCATAAGCCTGGACAGACCGGTACAGCTGGGCCACCAATCCAACCATTGGCGCAGCTGAAGCATTCTCTCCAGCCGTTTCAAGAATCAATCGAAGGTCTTTCTGATGATGCTTGACCATGTAACCGGCTGAAAAGTCACCATCAATGATCTTTGGTCCCATGTTTGAAAGATGCCAGCTAGCGCCAGCCCCNNTTCTCCACTGCTGAGAACCACTTATCCAGGTCCAACCCTGCCTTCTTCGCGAACACAAGGGCCTCGGAGATCCCTATCATGCAGCCAGCCACCAGCATCTGGTTCGCCAGCTTGGAAGTGTGCCCCGCGCCAGACGGGCCAACGTGCGTCACATTGGCGCCCAGAATCTCGAATATGGGTAGCGCACGCGCAAACGCCTCGTCCTCGCCGCCCACCAATATTGAGAGCGTTCCGGCCTGGGCGCCGGCCACCCCGCCAGTCACAGGAGCATCCAGGAAACTGATCTCACGCTGCTTCAGATCGGCCGCCAGCGCCTTGCTTGTGGCGGGCGAAATGGTGCTCATGTCAATGATGATCGACCCTGCGGTTGCACCCTCACCAACCCCGTTCGGACCCGCCACAACGTCGTGAACATCCTGTGAGTCACTGACAATCGTGATTGTTACCTCGCTACTGGCCGCGGCATCCGCTGGAGATGACGCCTGAATAGCACCGCGTGCCACCAGCGAATCCGTCTTACCGGGTGACCGGTTCCAGACGCGAACTTCGTGCCCGGCGTCGACGAGATGGCTCGCCATTGGCACACCCATCAAACCCATTCCAATAAATCCAATTTTCTGTGCCACCGAAGTTCTCCAATCTACCGGGTTGGTTAACTGCCGAATGCTGCTTTGCAGTCGCTTAAATAGGAACCTGCTCCGGCGTTGATGAACCGGTTCGTACTACTCACATGCCACCGGATTCCGATGTCATTCCAATGCTTTGCCTGTCCCGCATCAGCGGTGATGGTGCCAACGTGTTTGCCCGCAGCCAGAATCTTCTTCGTAAGTCCTTCAATCGTCTCAATGACTTTTGGGTGCGCGGGCTGGCCGGGATATCCAAATGAAGTAGACAGGTCCCCCGGTCCCAGGAAGATCAGATCAGCGCCCTCGGTGGCAATAATTTCGTCCTGATTTTCAATACCTTCAAGCGTCTCTATCTGGAGACCGATAAATGTATTCTCGTTCGCCTCTTTGAGATATTCAGCCGTATCCTGAAGGCCGTATCGAGTAGGCCGACCACCAAACATGCCGCGCTTGCCAACCGGCGGATACTTCACCGAGTCGATCACCGCTTTGCCGTCTGCAGCGTTGTTAATAAGAGGAATCAAAACCCCGTGCGCTCCGGCATCCATGTAGCGCTGGATGTGCTGCTGAATGTTCATGCCAATTCTGATGATTGGCGTAATGCCGGACAGCTCGGCAGCCCGAATCATGTTCTCAGTCGTTTCGTAATCCATCGATCCGTGCTCACAGTCGATGATTACAAAGTCAAATCCAAGCCAACCCATGCCCTCCACTAGTGATGGCGCCGGGCTGTTTACAAACGGGCCAACCGTTGGCTGGTTGGCGTTCAGTTTCTCTTTCAGTGTGTTTTTGAGCATCTACGCTGCCCGATCTTCCGGCAGTGCCAGGAATGGTGCTTACGTGGAAGTAGGAGGATGAACACGCCATTACAATGAATCGCGCCATCCCAAAATCCCGTACAAATCTACGCCGGGAGTACTGGACCGTCAAACAGTGTTGAGATCATCATTTTCAACGTTTACCCCACGGAGATTCTGATCATGCGAGTCCACTCTGATTTTTTTGAGTAGAGCAATAATCGACTGGCGACGAATTATCGTCGGATTTGCCGCGTTCGTACTGCTCGGCGCTGTTGCATGCACCACCACTAAATTCATCACGGTGGAAGCGCTGGTGGTTACCCCGGAAATCGCGGCCATCCCAACGGCCATGCCAACTCCCGCACCCACGCCGGAGCCAGAGCCAACCGCGATCCCCACCCCGGAGCCGCTGGACCTGGAGCAGGCGACTAATCGATTCGTTAGGGACAACACGCCGGAAGAGGTTCTCGCAGAGGCATTCAGGCGCACAGAAGCAACCGGCAGCTATCAGTATGTGATGCGAATGAGCCTCTCCCCATCTGCCTCTGGACTAACCCTGCAAGTGCCAATTACTGTGGATGGCGATTACGTCTCGCCAGGGAATTTCCGCTCAACCATCAACGCCACCCTTCGCAACGTAGAGGTGGTCACCCAGGAGATCCGCTCCGCCAACGAGAAGTTTGAGACCGACCCCGCAACCGGACTCTGGTTTAAATCAACCACAGCCTCGACACCAGCAGGAGAAGCGATCGACTTCGTCACGCTGGACCCCTCCCTTCTAACCGATGTTGAGATTGGTCCCATTAGGGACCTCAACGGCGTCGATGTGTACGAGGTTTCGGCACTCGCTCCAGCAGGGCTGATTGGAAATTCGCCGGGGACCGTTGTGCTGATTTACTGGCTTGGCCTTCCCGATCTTGTAATTCGGCAGGTGGTGCTCAGTGGCATCATCAGTTGGCCTCAGGTCGACGTCCTGCTTGATCCTTCAGCGGGTGGGGTATCGCCAATTTCAGTGATCATGCAGCTCAATGGCTTCGGACGATTATTCGATATTCAGGCTCCTGTTGCATCAGCGCGCCTCATAGATACACGGGAATTTGAGGTTGTCACGGCCAAAGGATTCCCGATCTCCGCCGCAAAGGGCGCCCACGCCGCAAGCAAGCTGGCAGACGGCAGGGTCATGATTGCTGGTGGTGATTCGGCGACGGGAGCGACAAGTGTCTCAGAAATATATGACCCCGCCACCGGGATCTGGAGCACTGGCCCGAACATGGCCGTTCCACGCACGTTCCACCGCGCCGTAACTCTTCAGGATGGTCGAATCCTGATGACGTTGGGGGCTACATCCGACGGCCCACTTGCATCCAATGAGCTCTACAACCCCACAATCGAGGAGTGGTCGGACGCCGGAGATGTAGATGAGCCTCGCTCCTCCCACACCGCGACACTCCTCAGCGATGGTCGTGTCCTCGTGGTTGGCGGTGGTGATTCCCAAAGAGTGGTCAACTCCGTGGACATCTTCGACCCGACTACGAACACCTGGTCGTCTGCCGCACCAACAATCACCGCCCGGGCAGTGCATTCAGCGACCCTCCTTGGTGACGGCCGGGTGCTGGTCGTTGGGGGTCTCGATGCCGACGGACGGGCGCTCATTTCGTCAGAAATCTATGATCCGGTGGCGGACTCGTGGACGGAAATCGCGCCCCGATCACAACCCAGTGCCTTCCATGCCGCGGCTCTCCTTCCCGACGGACGCTTGCTTATTGCGGGCGGCATTACCGATGATTGGATAGCTGTGCGCACCAGCGAAATCTACGACCCCGCTTCTGAATCCTGGACACAGACAGGAAGCACGAACGACGATCACATTGGCCCCGGCGTTGTGCCACTGGATAACGGTGGAGTGATCCTGATCAGTGGGGGTGATCTGGCCAGAACGAACGCATCCATCGAGCAATGGAGTCCTGATACCAACAAATGGACAGTGCTAGGCTTGATTGCCACCCCAAGAGGGCTGCATACAACTACTATCTTGAACTCTGGAAGGGTGCTGATTGCAGGCGGAGGCGATAGCCGAGGCCCACTAAACAGCACTGAGATTCTTGACCCAAAGGAGCTATCAATCTTGCCCGACAACCTGACCATCGACGTATCAAAGGACTACTCCGCAGTGATGAAAATTCCGGGCGGTGAGATCACTATCGATCTGTTCGAAAAAGACGCGCCGATCACCGTCGATAACTTCGTGAAGCTGTCACGAGACGGCTACTATGATGGGGTTACGTTCCACCGGGTAATCCCCGGCTTTATGGCACAGGGCGGCGACCCAACTGGCACAGGCTCAGGCGGGCCCGGCTATAACATTCCAGACGAGTTCAGTGATCGAAAACACGATGGTCCCGGGGTGCTCTCTATGGCAAACGCCGGCCCAAACACCGGCGGCAGCCAGTTCTTCATCACCTTCAGTGCAACGCCACATCTTGATGGAGCTCACACCGTGTTTGGCAAAGTCACAGAAGGTATGGACGTGGTCCTGGCAATCCCCGAACGCGACCCCGCCTCAGCTTTCGAGCCCGGAGTGGCCATTGAGTCGATAACGATTTTCGAAATGTAAACCGAAAGCTCTAAACTTCAAAAACGTAAGGATTCCGGTCTGTCCATGTGGCAGACCGGTTTCGCGTCAACTCAAAAATCGTTGACAGCGGATGCGGAGGGAAATCTTTCGCCCCGCGTCTATCCCACGTGGAAGGAGGCTCCGTCCGCCTCAGGCGGGCAACGGCGTTTGCCAGTTGGGATGTGCGCATTCGTTGCATCGAACTGAAATGCCCAAATCGTGTCGGTATTCGCTGGCTCACCAATTACTCGCAAAATTCAAACCCGGCGGAGACCCTCGCGCGCGGCTCAGGGTGAGGGATATTGGGTGGTGCCGATATAGCGCCGCCGTACCATCCGTACTATCACGGTGGTGCGAGGCCTCAGAGCCTCAGCACGCTGGACACAACGGCCCAGATCTTCTCGCCAACCCGATCAACACTCGAACTTGCATCAATCACGAACCACCGCGATGGATCCTCAGCTGCCAGTGAGTGATACCCCTCGATGAGCCGCTCGTGAAACTCAAGCGGCTGTGACTCAAATCGCTGCTGCCCCGCGGGATCGCTTCGCTGATCAGCGCCATTGCCGATACGACTCAGCGCCGCAGATGGCTCAAGGTCCAGCAAGATAGTCGCATCAGGCGAAATGCCAGCACTTGCGATGCGGTTCAGGTCCTGGATGATCTGCAAATCCAGCCCACGCCCGAAGCCCTGGTAGGCCACCGTGGAATCGTAAAATCGATCTGAAACAATCGTCTTTCCTGCCTGAAGTGCCGGCGCTATAACTTCTTCTACAAGCTGCGCACGCGCCGTCTCCAGCAGTAGCAACTCGGCAAGCGGAGATGCATCAACTTCGCCCTTGATCAGCGGCCTCAGCGCCTCACCCAGCGCAGTGCCACCGGGCTCCCGCACCTGGATCACATCGATACCGACCATCCGAAGTCGCTCGACAAGCAATCCTGTCTGCGTGGTCTTGCCCGCGCCGTCTCCACCCTCAAGGGTGATAAATGGGCTCATCTTGACGGGACTACGATCGACGCCGCCGAAGCACCACTCTGCGCTCCGGCTCCGACCCAACACTGGCCGACCCAACGTTGTTTCGATTGGCAAGGCTGTGCTGCAAGCGGCGCACGAATGCGGATTGCGGGGCAAGTTCAACACTGGTTTCGCCAGCCTCGATCTTCTTCACCGCCGACTCCGTCTCTTGCATGGCCGAGCGATTCCCGTTTTTGTGCACGCCGCGCCGCGAACTCCTGCGCGGCTCCGGACTATCATCATCGGGGGTCAGCGTCGACTCGAACCGCCGCAAGAATCGCCGCACCTGTTCAGTGGTGCCTTTGCGCAAGACATAGACTGCCAATCCGTTGTCCTCAGCATTACGCACCGCCCTGGGACGCCGCCCGTAGTGGGCCTTCGTCGTCACTAACATGTCCGCATCTTCCAAATCCCGGACCATCTCAACCGCGGCGCCAATACTGTCGGCCTCATCCTGCATCAGTGGGCGAGGGATACCAAACGCCACGATTCGAGTTATCTCAGGATCGGCACGAACTGGCTCGGGCTGTTCCCGTACGTGATCAGGCTCAAAGATTTCAGGTCGCTGACGGCACTCGGGCGACCTCCCGGCGTCACTCGATTCCGACTTCAGGGCTGCCGATGTCTCTTGCTTCAGCTCGCCATTGTTGCTAAGCCACCGCAACTCCGGTCGCGTCGCGTAGCCGCGCAAAGTATCGTCCACAACGCTGGCAACATCGCGGTGCACGCCAACGTTGTTCCAGTCATTGATCTCAATAATTACGTTAAATGTCGGCTTCTGCTTCCGTTCAATCACCGTCTTCTGTGTCCGGCGGCGGCGGGCCTCAACATCCCCCAGCGTGACCGCCTGTGTCCCGCCAACAAGGTCAGATAGCGTTGGGTTTGAGATCAGGTTTTCCAGCGTGTTTCCGTGCGCGGTAGCAATGAGTTGAACTCCACGCTCGGCAATCGTCCGCGCCGCCAGCGCCTCTTCCACCGTAGACATCTCGTCAATGATGATCACTTCCGGCATATGGTTCTCAACCGCCTCAATCATCACATTGTGCTGATCCGGCGTGCTTGGAACCTGCATCCGTCGGGCGCTCCCGATCGCCGGATGAGGCACATCACCATCACCTGCAATCTCATTGGAAGTATCCACAACAATCACACGCTTCCCGGCATCATCCGCAAGCACACGTGCGATCTCCCGCAACATCGTCGTCTTGCCAACACCTGGGCGACCCATCAGCAGGATGCTTTCGCCGCTGAAAACGAAATCCTCAATGACCTTGATCGTCCCAAATATCGCCCGGCCAAACCGAAGAGTAAGTCCAACCGGCTTGCCCATGCGATTTCGAATTACAGAGATCCGGTGGAGTGTCCGCTCGATTCCGGCGCGGTTGTCGTCGCCAAAATTTCCGACGCGTTCAACCACCCAGTCGATGTCCTCACTCGTTACCTCTCCAGTATCGAGATGGATCTGTCGGCCAAGGAACCGCACTTCCGGCTCTCGCCCAAGGTCCAGAACAACCTCAAGAATTCCATTCAGGTCACCAAGGCCTCGGATCGCCGTCTGGATGTGTGCAGGAACCGTCGAAACTAGCGTCTTGAGATCATCAACGATTCGGTTGTCGTCAGATGACTCGGTTGTGATTAGGTCTTTGGAATCTGCTATTTGGGTCATGTTGTATCTGTAATTATCCCACCTTTAGTTGATCGTGACGATAGCGGCTGCGGGTTGTTCAACGCGCTTGGCCATTGTCCGCACCAATGAGTGGTACGTTTTGCTGCTCTGAAACCCTTTTAGTTCCAGTGCTGTGATAATAGAAACCGCGTACTCAGGCACGAGGCTCATTGCGACCTTATTCCCCGATCCAGCCACCGCGCACTCAAGCAACGGCGACACGCCCGCATGTGAATCAGGATGGACCATTATTTCGAAATACCTGGTAGCTCCGGAATCAAAAATCCTGATCCAGGCGTCGATCTGGCCTTCATCATCCAGTACGTACTCCTGGGCTGCCTGGGATGGAGATTCAATGCCCGACGCCCACTCATCGAACGTCATCCCGGCATGCGATCGCACCTCCACCGGCGTTGAAGCCGAGTAGAGCCTGAAGATTGCCATGTCATCCGATGGCACACGCCGCCTCAATCCAATTTCCATCGCCACCGACTCAACTGCACCATCTCCAGGCCCCTCTCCCGCAGGAAGCACATAGAGGAACTCAGTGCGCGACTGCACAAATCCCGCCCGCTGGGCAGAAAGCAGCACAGGACTGTCCTCTTCCACACGGCAGTTGAGATGAATCGCACCAGCCGCAGCAGCCGCGCGCGCCAGCTGCGCAATAGATTCATCAAGTTCAGACGTACCGCTGCCCGGCACAAAAAGGGACTTGATGTGCCAGATCTGCGGCCCGCTGATTCGACCCATCCGAGCAACGATCCTGGGGCGCATTAAAGGACCACCCACCCAGCATCCAGAGACAGTGTGTGAGCTGAGCGCATAGCCAAGATGGCGTAATACGGAGAAGCCCGCATGAAGAGGATCGGTGACACCTTCAAGCGTCACCATCTCTGAGACGCCAGCGTGAGTTGAGAACCTCGCCAATCCGGCGATGTCCATCAAACGCATTGGTCTCAGATCTTCAGACAGGTGCTAGTTCCCGTTTCTGGCCAGGTTAACAAACATCTCATGCACCCGGGTGTCATCGGTCAGCTCAGGGTGAAACGCCGTTGCCAAAATTTTACCGCTCCGCACCGCAATCGGGGTATCACCATCCACAGTGGCAAGAACCTCAACTGAGTTTCCGAGCCTGGCGACCGCGGGCGCGCGGATAAAGACGCAGTGGTAGGGATCACCATCTATCCCATCGATAGCGATATCCTGCTCGAAGCTATCAACCTGGCGGCCAAACCAGTTGCGGGACACCTTCATGTCCACGTAACCAAATGGCGTAGGTCGATCATCTGTGAGCTCGTTTGCGATGACGATCATTCCCGCACACGTTCCCCACAGCGCCATCCCGCGATCAAGTTCAGCCCGGATCGCTTCACGGAATCCGTAAAGGTCGCCAAGCTTGACGATGGTAGTGGATTCGCCGCCGGGGATGATCAAGCCGTCGAGCCCCTCGAGGTGGGTTGGAAGCCGTACTTCCGAAGTTGCCACCTCAAGGGACTCAAGAACCTGTATGTGTTCATGGAAGTCGCCCTGCAGAGCCAGAACGCCTATCCGAGTCAAAGGCTTACCAGCCCCGCTTCTCAAGCCGCTCGGAGTCGTCCATCTTGTTGACCTCAAGGCCAGGCATCGCCTTGCCAAGGCCAGCTGAAATCTCAGCCAGGATGTCCGGGTCCTCAAAGTGTGTCGTCGCCTTCACAATGGCAGCTGCCATCAATTCAGGCTCATCCGACTTGAAGATTCCGGAGCCGACGAAGACGGTCTCCGCTCCGAGCGCCATCAGGAGGGCCGCGTCGGCCGGCGTTGCGATGCCGCCGGCG
>DBZV01000192.1 GCA_002311865.1 Dehalococcoidia bacterium UBA1151 | reverse complement strand
TAACTTCGATCGGCAAACTGGAGTAGACATCTTTTTTATTTATTGACCAAAGTGTTCAGATGTATTTTTAGTTTTCATGGACCAGATGAGAATCGATTCATTGAGTAGAGTCAGCCTGAGCGAAAATAAAAACCAATCTTCTTCCCTATGGGTTGCCTTTATTTACCTCCCCTTCCACACCGGTGGCCGCTTCTCCACGAACGCGCGAGGACCTTCCTTGCGGTCCTCTGAGGTGCGGACGATCTCGTTTTCGGAGTATTTGTGATCCATCGATTCGTCGTAGGTGAGCTGGATCCCCTCGTAGGCCATCTGCTTTACTCCCCGGATGGCGAGGGGCGCGCCTTTTTTGATCTGTTCTGCCCATCTTTCGGCCGCGGCCATCAGATCAGCATGCGGCACCACATCATTGACGAAGCCCAGTTTCTCTGCCTCCGCGGCGTCTATGTGCCGGCCGGTGAGCAGAACCCCCATTGCATGCTTCCAGCCAATCTGCCGCATGAGTCGTTGCGGACCACCCGCGCCCGGCGGGAAGCCGCGGTGAATCTCCGGTAGCCCAAATACAGCGTTCTCGGAAGCGATGATCAGGTCGCACGCCAACGCCAGCTCCATGCCACCGCCCAGCGCGAAGCCATTCACCGCCGCGATGATGGGTTTCCAGCACTCCCAGTCCCGGGTGATCCGTCCCAACGGAACATTCTCGGCCGGTTCCTCATCAGATCGAGACGCCGCGTACTTGAGGTCGAACCCGGCGCTGAAGGCCCTGTCACCGGCGCCCGTGATGATCGCCACCCACGCTTCAGGGTCGGCCTTGTAGTCCTCGAACGCGACCCCCATCTCTTTGCTGGCATCTGGATGAAGCGCGTTCATAGAGTCGGGTCGGTTGATCGTCAGGTAGGCGATGTGATCGCGCTTTTCGTACTTGATGAACTCAAAATCCACTGTATTACCGGTCTCCAATCGTTATCGTGACGGCGGCAAGATCGGCTTGCCGTCCAGTCGAGGTGTAATTCGCTTGTACAGGCCGTCCGGCTGTTGCTCGTAGAACGTGTGGCTGGGCGTCACGTTTGGGGTAACCGTCAGCCAGACAACGAGTCTGTCTGTTCCGGTGTTGAGGAGCCGATGCTTCATCTCAGCCGCAACGCACACCACATCTCCCGGGCCCACATGAACTATCTCACCCTCTATGGGCACGTCGCACTGGCCCTGGAGAAAGACGAAAACCTCCGGTGCACCATCGTGGCTGTGATAGCCCGCCTCTTGCCCCGGCTCCAGGAAAAACATGCCGCCGCGCACCAAGCCGGAGTCCGGAAAGCGGTCGACCTGCATGATCCCCCGCATGGTAAATCCGCCGGACTGAATCTTTGGATCGCGAGATTCGGCAACCTCGGTTGGGCCGTTGGGACAGAGACCGTACGCCATCTTCAGCGGCGTGGGCCCGGTGTTGGTGATCTCAAACGTCACACCCGCTGGCGCGTACGCCTGTCGGAGCCCGCCAAATGAGAAAGTGCGGTCGGCAGTGCGCACCGTGCCTCGGCCTTCGTAAAACAGCACTACCAGGTCAGAGTCAGGATGGCGTCTCGGCGCGGTCGACTCGCCTGGAGATAGTTCAATCGCCTCCAGATGAATCGTCTTATCTCTGGCGAGGATCGCTCCAGTTTCCAGTTTCAGGTGGCGATACTTTTCCAACTCTTGCACTCTGTTCGGCTGAACCCCATTCGTAGAGGGGCAAGATTAGCAGGGCGCAACGGCCGTGGGCGGCGCATATGCGCAAACAGGGGAAATACCTGGCGGCTAGAGGCCCATCTGGCGTGGTGGGTCACGCCGCGACTCGGTTTCGATGATCTGCACCAGCTCCTCGACAAGCTCATCAAGCTGACCATCGCGATTCGTGATCTGGTAGTCGAAGGTCATTCCAACTTCCATTTCGTGATCGGCAGACGCCATCCTGCGCTCAATGGACTTCGGTGTGTCCTGGCCGCGCGCGATCAGACGCGTCCTGAGAGTCTCCTTGTCTGGTGGCATAACGAACACGAAAAGGGCTTCCGGCACTATCGCCCGGATGCGTTCGGCACCCTGGTAGTCAACGCGCAGAATCACGTGCTTGCCCTCTTCAAGCGAGCGAGCGACTTGCCGTCTGGGCACGCCGTAGTAGTTTCCGTAGATCTCGGCATGCTCCAGCAACTGGTTATCTTCCAGCAGCATCTCAAACTGGGTCCGCGACAGGAAAAGGTGGTTGATTCCATCCCGCTCGCCCTCTCTGGGGAGGCGGGTTGTGGCTGTCACGACAAAGTGGAAGTTCAGATCAGAGTGCGTCTCTTCCATGCGCTCCAGGAGCGTGTCTTTGCCAACGCCGGAGGGACCTGAAACCACCACGATCAGCGGTGTTGGTTCAGCGTTAGAGGAGGACTCTGTGCTCACCCGACCACGCCGGCAATGCTTTCAAGGTCGCGCCAGTAGGTGGGGTACGAGATATCGGCCGCGGATGCGTTTTCGATGTTGACATCGCCTTCGGCCACCAGGCCGGCAATTGCAAGCGCCATCGCAATGCGGTGATCGCCAAAGCTATCCGCCGTGATGCCGTGAAGAGATTTCACGCCTGAGATGATCATGCCATCCGGTCGTTCTTCTACCTCGCCGCCCGCCGCCCGAAGCCACGCCACTGTTGCCTCAATACGATCGGACTCTTTTACCCGCAACTCTTCCGCCTCAGTGATCACCGTTTCACCGTCCGCGAGCGCTGCTGCGACTGCGATCACCGGGACTTCATCAATCAACGATGGAATAAGATCGCCGCCAATGTGCACGCCACGCAGCTTGCTGGAGCGGGCGATCAGATCGCCCACCGGCTCACCCGCAGAATCGTGTTCGTTCACTATCTGAATGTCCGCACCCATCTGCTCCAGCACGGTGAGGAAGCCGGTGCGAGTGGGGTTCAGACCAACATTTCGCACAGTGATCTCCGCGTCGGGATGCGCAATTCCGGCCACCAGCCAGAACGCAGCCGAACTGATATCCCCGGGGATGTCTACGTCCACCGACGATAGGTCACACGCGGTGATGGAAACATCTGATCCATCCTCAATCACAGGTGCGCCCATCGCCCGCAGCATGCGCTCTGAATGGTCTCTGGACGGGGCAGGGCTTCGCACTGTGGTGGTGCCTTCTGCGCGCATCCCGGCAAACAGCAGGCAAGATTTCACCTGGGCGCTCGCTACCGGCTGACTGAAGTCGATGCCGTGTAACTCCCCGCCGTGAAAGACGATTGGAGCGAGCCTGCCATCATCACGGGCAGAGATCCGAGCGCCCATCTGACGCAGTGGGTCGATGACCCTGCCCATGGGGCGCGATCTGATCGATTCGTCTCCATTGAGGATCGACTGAAAATCACGCCCGGCCAATATGCCAGACATCAGACGGGTTGTGGTGCCGCTGTTGCCTGTATCCAGTATGTCGCCAGCTTCGGTGAGGCCATTCATACCCACACCTCGGACAACCAGCGAGTCGCCCAGACCGTTGAGACCCGGGGAACGTTCGATGTCGACGCCCAGCGCCCGGAGGATACCAACGGTAGACGTGCAATCTTCACCCGAGGAGAAGTTGGTAACCCGCGCCTCACCAACCGCGATGGCATTAAGCATCGCAGCGCGATGTGATATCGACTTGTCACCGGGTGGCGAAATCGTGCCTCGCAGTTGCGAGGGCTTGGATACCGTTACGGCCTTTACCGTGCCCGAGCCGCCAATACTCAATACTGATCGTATTTGGGATTGCGGGAAGCCTTCAGTTTTTCGGCAACGCGAAACCCAACCAGCATGCCCAGCATCATATCGCCGCTGGTCGGCAGATCGGGCCGGTGAATGTCGGCAGGAGCGATGTTGTTCTCCCACCGCAATCGAGCTTCCCATGCTTGATTCATGGTCTCCGCAAGCGGCCCATCAGGGTCTGCCCGATCGTCGCTCACAAGCATTGTCCTGAAATCGTTCAGTTCAATAATCATCTGCTCGATCCAGTGAATCGTCATTTCAGCGTTGGCGGTCAGCGCGCCAATATTGGTATCCGGATTGATGGCAGCTGCGCTCGAAGTATCGCCAAATTGCTCAGTGGTGAATTTGCTGATCTCTCTCCAGGATGGGCTGCGCGCGGCGGTCAGCATCATGGCATTTGAGACAATTATGGGAAGGTTTGAAGCAGCCGCAATGTAGCTGTCGTGTTCCTCAACACTGATGAAAAATGCTGTGGCGCCAAGATCTTCGATCAGACGTATCGTACCTCGCACTGCTTCTTGTGGCGCAGTAGAGGATGGAGCTGCGGCCCATCTGGCACCGTCAAACTCTGCGCCCGTGGCATCTTCAATGCTTCGGCCTGACACAAGCGGGTAGGTAGAGACAAACCCAACCGAGCGGGGGAGTAGCTCCTCGGCCCACTTGGTGATATCAGCGGCGGTGGTGGTTGTGTCAATCACAACCGCACCAGGTTTCACGTGGGCTGCCATATCTTCAAGAAGGGAGCGCACTGCGCCAACGGGGGTCGCAATTACGATCTTATCCGCATCTTTGACGGCTGCCGGCATGGACCACTCGCTCTTATCCAGTGCACCAGTCTTATCGGCTTTCTGCTGAATTCCAGATTCGTAGTCAAAGCCAACCACTTCATAACGCTTCGAGTGGTTCAGCCTCAGCGTGTAGCCAATTGAAGAGCCAATGTAGCCAAGGCCAATTATTGTGATCTGTTCCATAGTTACCGCCCTAATGCTCCCAGATGCCTATGGTTGGTTTTGCAATATCGTGTCGGGTGATAAGCCAGCATACAACGCTCATCTCACAGAGTGACCAGATACAGATTCGATTATCAGGTCCGCAAACGGCACCAGTACGCCTGAGAGAACGCTCACCGGCGTGAAGAACTCCAGAAAGAGTAGGACCATAAAAGGCCCGAATCCGTACCGACCCAGTTGATTGAACTTACGTGCGGCAGGGGTAGGAAGGATGCCAACCGCCAGTTTGAATCCGTCCAATGGAGGCAGCGGAATCAAGTTGAACACCGCCAGGAATGAGTTCAGCAAAATCCCGTAGACAAGGAAGTCCGCGACTATCGATTCCGCCGTGCCGCCAGAGAACGGAGAGTTGAACGCGGGTGAGCGCCATTCCACAAATCCAGCCCTGAACGGGAGCGCAAACAGCGTAGCCAGAAGTACGTTGGAGACGGGACCCGCAGCGGATACGAGCGCCATCCCGCGTCTTGGGTCGACCACCATGTTCAGTGGATTCACAGGCGTCGGCTTCCCCCACCCGAAGAAAACCAGCAGGAAGAGAATCGCGCCGTTGGGATCGATATGCGCTCGTGGATTCAGCGTGACGCGCCCCAGCAAGAATGCTGTTCGATCGCCAAGTCTTAGCGCGGTCCAGGCATGGGCGGCCTCATGGATCGTTACGGCGCTGGCCGCAGCAAATGCCACGACCAGCAGCAGCGCAACCCACGTTGATGGGTCGTTTTGCAGAAGCTGAAAGTTAGTTAGTAACACGAGTTACGGGTGGGCAATCTGAGGCCCATAGGGCCGCTAGGCGGACGGCTTTGATGCCGAGCACGCATTGGGCAGCTTAATAGTCATCATCATCGTCTTCTTCGTGCTCATGCTCGCCTCCGTCGGATGAAGAGGATGATGTTTGCGCGGAGATCGGTTCATCATGATGGCCTCGTGGCTTGCGGGCGTCCAGCGCGTTCACCCGCTCCCTCAGCGTGGAAAGAGCATCGTCAGAGATCGATTCAAGATTCACAATGACGGCGTCTGCTGGTAGGTCCCGGAGCCGCTCAAGTTCGGCCTCTTCTGGAGATTCGCTCACATGAAGAAAGATGTGTTTGCTGACCATAGAGACGGCAGCCTGGTAGTTCATCAGCGCTGCAACCGTCAGATCGCCGGGTTTAGTGGTGTAATCAACCGTCAGAAAATCGAACGGCAGGTCATCCAGCACGTGGGCATCCCGGTCGCTGATATCCAGGGGGAGAGCAACGCCTTTCGCGATTCCATCCTCCCTCAGGACGGAGGAGTGAATGTCCGGTGAATCAATCAGAATCAGCGCGCAGCCTGCCTCTTTTAAGTCGTCTATCTCTTCATGACTAACCCTGGAAGTCTTGACGCCCCATAGAAGGTCTTTCAGCGGCTTCGTCGCAGTCTTGCCGGGAACACCATCCAACAGCAAGGCGTCTACGGCGTCTACATTTGAAGAGCCCAGGAATCCCTTGATATTGGATGGTGATGTTTGACCGATGATGAGCAGGGCGGGGTTTTGCTTTCTTTCAACCCGTCGGCCAAATCCCATCGGTGCGGGCTCGGTCTTCCCAAGGTTGTGCAGGCGCTCAACAAACTCAGTCAACAGGTGGGTCTCCATTGTTCGATTGATCGGATCCTCTTCTCAGGAACTCCTCTACCTCCGCCACCAGGGCATCTGTGTCGGTTTCTGGGAACCTCTCCCGATCCTCGTCCTCATCGGAATCCGAGTCGTATTTTTGTTCAAGTTGTTTCACATAGCCCTTGACCTGATCCTGATCTTCAAGGGCGCGCTCCACTGTTGTTGCAAACTCTTCAGAGCGGCTCCGAAGTCGTTCAACGTCCATCGGTTGCGATATGAATTGTTGGGCCGCCTGTACAAGTGCAAGTGTGACCACCGGATTGGGGCGGACCTGCAAATAGTGCGGGGCGTGGCCCCATATGCTGGCCGATTCAATGCCGATTCTCGACACGGCGTCAATGACCACGGACGTGATGCCCGTTGGCCCCTCATAGCGCGACGGCCCCCACTGAATGTGAGAGAGACCCGTTCCAAGGTTTGTGCTCGTCGCGCTTGATGTCACGCGCGGCGGGCGGGTATGTGGAACGGCGTCTAAGAGCGCACCCAACGTGACTACCAGCTCCACATTGCACGTCTTCACAACATCAAGAATTAACTCAGAAAATCGCCGCCATTTGAGCTGCGGCTCTGAGCCGATCATGATCACCACATCGCGCTCTTCCGGGTCCTCTGGACGCCAGGCGTAGAAACGATACTTTGGCCAGGTGATGCGGCGGGTGCCAGAGCGCGTTGTTGAGATCGCCGGGCGCTGCTCCGTGTAGATGTGGAACTCCTCCGCATCGATAGCCGCGAACCGGCGCGCTCCAAGGTGCCTGACCATATAACGGGCAGCGCGGGTAGCCGCTTCAGACGCGTCTGGCCAACCTGAGAACGCGGTGAAAAGAATCGTGCGCTTCAGCTGTGGTTTTTCGAAGTATTCGAGTTCTGACAAGTCGAATCAGTACTTTGTGTGGTCGGTTATCTTGAGAATTTTATCGTCTCGACGGGAGGAAATAGCTATCCGCGAGTTTAGCACCGAGTACCTCCAGCGCCAGATTCCGATGGGAGACAGCTACCTGCCTCGGGTGATGTAGTTCACCAGATCAACGTCAAACGGCAGTGTGTCCGTATTCACCCAGTGTCGCTTTTGTGCTGGTGGTAGATCGATTGGAAGCATGGCGCTGAGCTCATCGTAGGCAATCGACGCCAGATCGGGGAGTGATGCCACGTCCTCCGCGTTGTACCGGATCAGTGTCTCCATGGCGCCCTTCTCGCCCTCATCGGCCATCCGCCACAGTGTGATTGCATCCCTGCCGCTAAGTTTTGAGAGTGCTGTTTCCCGTCCAATGCCCAAAGTCTGTTCAATTCGCTTCAACCCACCGGTATAGCCAGCCCTGCGCATCGCGTACCTCAGATCCAGATGGGCGGCATGATCGAAAAGATCACCCCGACCCGATGCCTCAAACTCATGCCTCAGGAACGGCAAATCAAAACTGGTGCCGTTGAATGTAACGATCAACTTATTCTTTGAGATCGCTTCAGGCAGTTCCTCCAGATTCTCTCCGCGGGTGTACGCCGTGAATCCGCCCCTATCCAGCACGCCAACCATGGTCACCACGGCATCGCCCGAAGAGAGGCCTGTTGTTTCAATATCCAGGAACGCCGCTTCGTCGATGAAGTCCTGATAGAGGCGCCACCGATCTGACCCAAGAAGGGCGTCGTTGAACTGCCGCGCATCGTGTCTTTCCAGCGCCTTACGGGCAGCTTCCAGATCTGGCTCGGATATCCACGGTTCCAGCAAAGCTGCCGGCGCGCGATACCAGTCCGTGATGCCTGCCTCCCAGATCTGCTCCTCAACTGAATGGCGGACACCGGGGAATATTACAAACGAGTTGGGAATCATCGTCCAGCAAATCTAGCGCCCTCAGGCCCGATGTGCCACACGTGCCTGTCGAAACTACCGCACTCCTGTCGCGCGATCCCGGAACGCCTTGCCTGCCTCGGTGAGGTTGGCCCCGATAAATTCGCTATCGAACAAGGTGACGCCCGCGTAGCCATCGGTATTGCAATCGTCAATGCGGTGATAAGAGATGTACTGGAACCAGCGTTCCACATTCAACACTGCAGCGTTATCCTCGAGCCAATCGTATACAGAGTTCAGGTAGGCCGTTGTTGAGCCTTCCTGGTAGGTGCCATCCGGAAACGGCAGCCCGTTGCAGTGGGGCACATCAAACCGAATATTGTCCCATCCCCAGTGCAGCCCGATCTCAGTAACCCAGATGGGTTTGTGCTTCTGGGAACCGGTTCCATCCAGCCACACCCGCAGTCCCAGAATCTGGCTGGTCACGATCTGGGGATTGATGGTTGGTAAGTCGTTCCATACAAGCGGATACGCGTTTACCGTCCAGATATCTATCGGCGGCTCTTCTCCAAATCGCAGTAGATACCGTTCCCGGAATTCCGGGATCCAATCTGTCCCCCTAGGGAAATTCGCGTTGCAAGCTATGCACGTAAACAGCCAATTGAGCTGGGGAGGGCTGGCGATCAGGGCACTCGGGTCTCCGGCCTTAATCGCAACGTATGAATCGTGAAGATCATCAAGAATGTTCTCCACATCGTAGCCATTCAGAACCCGCCTGTTCGGTTCATTTGCGACGAGCCATGTGGCTCCGGTGTTGGCCTGCGCAAGGAAAAATAGATCTTCAGGGGTAGGCCCGGTTTCACCGGGACTAATGTCCGGCAAGCTGCCTACAAACAT
>DBZV01000171.1:9030-9182 GCA_002311865.1 Dehalococcoidia bacterium UBA1151 | reverse complement strand
TACGAATGCGATCAAGATGATCGCTGTTTCGAGGCCGGTAATCCCTTGCTGGGTCCTGGCCTCAGTGATTATTTTGGCTTCCATTACTCTCCCCCTGATCAACACGGTTCAATATGCCTGTTTGATCTCGTCATTTCCGCGAATGTCGCGAT
>DBZV01000171.1:8235-8857 GCA_002311865.1 Dehalococcoidia bacterium UBA1151 | reverse complement strand
GCGCAAGGTTAGGGGGCGAAAGTCCCTGTTTCGTAATCAACTCTTAGGTGATGCGTCGCTGTAGTAACTGAAAGTAATGCTGCGCGAATCCCAGGGCGGCTGGTGGTGGGTAAATGACGAAACTCACCGGCAGCACCGGCTGGATTTGCCGGATGGTGGACGAATCGCTGAAATACTTGAGCGCAAGCTATCTGGGGGGTAACAATGGGCACCAATCACATGAACCACAAATCAGGTAGTGTTCATCCATGAGGGAGCTGTTTTTAGGCGGGACGGGATTCGTCGGGACGCATGCGGTTCGGCAGTTGGCTGGGGCATCACGTCACCGTGGTACACCGCGGAGTGACGGAGCCTGACCTCCCGGCGTCGGTTAGTCACGTCCACAATGCCGGCCTGACGTTCAATCGGCGCGAGCAGTTGCTGAGTGGAATTGTGGGCGAGCTGCAGGCTGTCGAGCCTGACGTTGTGGTGCACATGATCCCCGAGTCGGATGTGGACGCCGATGTTGTTATGCGCACTTTCAGGGGCGTGGCAGCGCGCGTTGTCGGTATCAGCAGCATGGATGTGTATCGCGCATACGGGGTGATGCACCGCCTTGAACCGGGGCCGCCTCAGCCTGTTC
>DBZV01000171.1:7530-8095 GCA_002311865.1 Dehalococcoidia bacterium UBA1151 | reverse complement strand
CTCTGACAGAAGACTCACAGCTACGGGAGCGGTTTTATCCCGACGCGTCGGGGGTCGGGAAGATCCTGGCTGAGCGCGTGTTCCTGGGGGATGCCGACCTGCCGGGTACGGTCTTGCGGTGGCCGATGGTATATGGCCCGCTGGATCCGCTCCATCGCTGCTACTGCTACCTGCGGCAGATGGATGCTGGCCGCCCAGTGATCCTGCTGGAGGAGGGCCATGCGCAGCGCCGGGCGTCTCGTGGGTTCACCGAGAACATGGCCCTCTCGATAGTGCTCGCGGTGACGGTCGAGCGCGCCGCGGGGCGTATCTACAATGTGGGCGAGGCAGACTCGCTTTCCGAGTTGGAGTGGGTGGAGGCGATTGGCGAGGCCGCCGGGTGGAGTGGCAAGGTTGTGGTTGTGCCCGCGGACGACGCCCTCCCGCACATGAGCCAGCCGTATGAGACGCGCCAGGACTGGGTGGTGGATACGAGCCGGATTCGCGACGAACTAGGGTATGCGGAATTGGTGCCACGGTTGGCAGCCCTCAGACAGACAATTGAATGGCAACGGGCGAGTCCGCC
>DBZV01000171.1:247-7430 GCA_002311865.1 Dehalococcoidia bacterium UBA1151 | reverse complement strand
ATGGCGCGAGGCCTGCGAGTCAAGTTGGATAGGGCAGTGAGAATTCTGAATATTCAGACCGGTCAAGACCTGAAAGAGCATCATGATCGAGAAGCGACAATCGTCGGTCTTGATTCAGTTCGCGATACTTACCTATTATGATTCCTCTCCGCGCTTTCACCATTGCGACGTTGCTCGTTCTGGCATCTGCGTGTGAAAGCGGCGGAGAGACCATCATCGTGATTAGTAACCCCGCGAAGATAGATGCCCCGCCGGGTCCTCAAATCGCTGCGGCCCGGCCTGTCGTGGCCGCGCCTGAATCACGGCCAACTCCGACGCCGGAACTGCTGACTCCGACGCCAGCGCCGCATCCTGAGATATATATCGAGACCGGCGAGGTGTTCATGGATACCTGGATGGGCGAGCCGGTCATACCTCCGCCGCGAGAGGTAAGTTCGCTGCTCGATGAAGCTCCTTCGCGGACTGACGCCGCGGCGGCCTGGCGCGAGTATTTTCTGGGGACTCGCGTCCTCGCCAATGGGGTCACATATGAGCTTTGTGAGGATGGTTCTGCCATATATGTTTCAGGCGCGCCGGGTAGGTGGCCGGATGGCACAAAGTTCAACTACCTGCTTCTGCCCTATCCAGCTCGGTTCGGGTTTGACTCCACGCATATCGAGTTACAGCTCGCGTCAGCCGATCCGCAATTTCGGTACTCCAGGGGGCGGTACGATGCCTATCACTTTGCAAATGTTGACGGGTATACCGTCGGGATCTTTTTCGATGGGACGCTGATCGACGCTCCGGTGATTCAGAGCACCATGTGTTGACCTGCTACGCCGCTTTCGGTGGGGAGACAGGGCACCAGCCCCTCCCAATTACATCGGTAACTATCCACTAGATCCCGTCGATGATCGCGTTGAGTGTGGCGCTGGGGCGCATCGCGGCTGCTGCGAGGTTTGTGTCTGGCATGTAGTAGCCGCCGAGGTCCTGCGGGGTGCCCTGGGCGGCGAGTAGTTCGCCGAGGATCTGGGCTTCATTATCTGAGAGAGCCGCGGCGATGGGCCCGAATCGTCTGGAGAGGTTTGCGTCGTCCGTCTGATCTCTGAGAGCCAGTGCCCAATAAAGCGCGACGTAAAAGATGCTGCCGCGGCTGTCTAGCTCGTTCACTACTCGTGATGGGATGCGGTCGTTGTCTAGGTAGCTGGCCGTCGCGGTGTCCAGTGCGTCGGCAAGGACGCGTGCTCCGGGATTGTTGGCCTGCTCGGCCAGGTGCTGGAGAGACGCGGCAATTGCCATGTACTCGCCCATGGAGTCCCAGCGGAGGTGGCCCTCTTCCTCGAACTGCTGCACGTGCTTGGGGGCAGAGCCGCCGGCGCCGGTCTCGAAGAGGCCGCCGCCGTTCAGAAGGGGTACGACGGAGAGCATGCGGGCGCTGGTGCCAAGCTCCAGGATTGGGAAGAGGTCTGTCAGATAGTCACGCAAGACGTTGCCGGTGACGGAGATCGTGTCCTGACCCTTGCGAATGCGGTCCAACGAGAACTTCATTGCATCAACAGGGCTGAGGATGTGGATCTCGAGGCCGTCTGTATCCTGATCGGCGAGGTTGCTATCGACCTTTTTGATGATCTGAGCATCATGGGCGCGGTCGTTATCGAGCCAGAAGACGGCGGGCGAGCCGGTGGCGCGGGCACGTCGAACTGCCAGTTCAACCCAGTTGCGGATGGGGATGTCCTTGGTCTGGCAGGCGCGCCAGATGTCGCCTTCTTCCACGGCGTGCTCAATGAGCGTGTTGCCGATGGCATCGACTATTCGAATTGTTCCGGCTGTGGTTGCCTGGAAGGTCTTATCGTGCGAGCCGTACTCCTCGGCCTTCTGCGCCATGAGGCCAACATTGGGAACGCTGCCCATGGTAGTTGGATCCAGCTGGCCGTGCTCTTGCACATCTTTGATCGCGGCGTCGTAGATGCCGGCGTAGCTGGAGTCGGGGATGATCGCCTTGACGTCCTGGAGCTTGCCTTCGGCGTTCCACATGCCGCCCGAGTCGCGAATCATTGGCGGCATAGAGGCATCGATGATGACGTCGCTTGGGACGTGGAGGTTCGTGATGCCGCGATCTGAGTTCACCATCGCGATGCTGGGGCCGTCTGCGTAGGCAGCGGCGATATCGACTTCGATCGCGGTGCGTTGATCGTCCGGCAGATCAGCGATCTTGGTTAGCAGATCGCCGAAGCCGTTGTTGGGGTCAACGCCCAGTTCATCAAGCGTGGCGGCATGCTTATTGAACACCTGTGCGAAGAAGACCCGGACACCGACGCCAAAAATAATGGGGTCCGAGACCTTCATCATTGTGGCCTTCAAGTGGAGCGAAAACAGCACCTCTTTGGCCTTCGCATCGCGCAACTGCTCACGCAGGAAATCGACCAGTGCACGCTTGCTCATAAATGTGCCATCAAGCACTTCACCGGCCAGAAGCGGGAACGGCTCTTTAAGGATGGCTACTGAACCATCGGCAGCAACGTGCTCAATCTTTACCGTGGTTGCCGCGTCAACTGTGACCGACTTCTCGTTGTGCTGGAAATCGTTGGCGGCCATGGTGGACACGTGAGTCTTTGAGTCTTTCGGCCACGCGCTCATACGCGGCGGGTGCGCCTGGGCGAAGTCCTTCACGGCCTTTGGTGCGCGCCGGTCGGAGTTCCCTTCCCGCAGCACGGGATTTACCGCACTTCCAATGGCAACGTCATAACGGGCTTTGGTGGCCCGTTCCTCATCCGTTGTGGCCGCGTCGGGGTACTCAGGGAGTGCGAAGCCGCGGGCCTGCAGCTCTGCAATGCAGTTCTTCATCTGCGGCACGGAGGCGCTGATATTTGGGAGCTTGATGATGTTGGCCTCAGGATGCTCCGTCATTCGGCCAAGTTCAGTCAGATCGTCGGAGAACTTCTGGTCGCCCTCCATCTGGTCGGCGAACTGGGCGAGGATCCGGGCGGCGAGAGAGATGTCGCGGGTGTCCACTTGCACGCCAGCCGCGCCTGCGAAGGCGCGCACGATTGGGAGGAGTGCGTGGGTGGCGAGCGCGGGTGCTTCGTCAGTCCAGGTGTAGGTGATGGTGGGAGTGTTGGGCATGGTGATTTGAGAGAGGGCCAGGGGATGGTTCGCAGTAGGTGCGCTGTCAGTATATGGGGATTGATCGCGACGATGGGTTGCGGCCGTTTCCTTGGAGCCACATGGTGACCCTGCAACAAGGGCTCGTTGCGGTCTAACGGTGCGCGCGGCTACCATCGTGCCCATCAATCTATAAATGAAAGCGGAGCTCCGTCGATGGCAATCGTTCAGAGACGAGTGTTCTACGGCAAGGTGGGGGCGGCGGACAGGCTGGTCGAGTGGGCAAATGAGATGTACGGCCTGATTGCCGCAAAGGAGCCAGGCCTCAAGCAGCGAATACTCACGGATCACCAGAGTGGCCGCACAGATCGAATGGCGGTTGAGATTGAGGCGGATAGTCTGGCGGCGTTGGATGCGATGTTCGATAAGGTCATGGCTGATCTGGGGAGCGATCCGGCGTTCCAGGCGTCGTTTGCCAAGTTGAGTGATCTGATTGATCATGCTGAAGTTGAGCAGTGGATGATTCATTAGGTTCATCGCGATGGGGCATCCGCGTGAGGCGGACAGCGACCGAAAGAAGCATATTCTGTCCGGGCGGCTGTCAAGATGGGGTTCCACCTCTCACGCCGATCTCACCTGGACACTTGCCGCGGGCTGAATAGTCGAGCCACTCTGCTTGCTGCAAATGCTGTGGGGCGAAGCGGACTGAGCGTAGTTTGACTTAAATAGTGGAGGCACCTGGGTTCCAGCCTTCGCTGGAAAGACGGATAGGGGGTGCCCCCGGGGCGACGACTTGCGAGTGCCCGATCAGACAATAACAGCCCGGCAATATTACCGGGCTGTTTGTTTATCTCTACCCAGAATATAACCACACGGGGGCTTGATTTCAAGATGCCTTCTGCTGCTACGGTCCGTCCATACTAGTGAGAGGGTCTGGATGTGCTTGTCAGGGATGCCCGAGAGGTTGCACGAGATTGGGTTGCCGAAGAGGCCAGCGGAGTGCCGAGTTTTGCCGGGGCGATGTTCCGCGGCTCGATAGTCGAGATGGCCGAGGACGCGACTTTTACGGCGACCTCAGATGTGGATCTCGCGGAATTTCATACTGGAGATGAGCAGCCGGAGCGGCGTGGGAAGTTTTTGCGAGATGGGCTGATCTTCGAAGTCTCAGCACGCCTATTGGATCAGCTTCCTGGGCCCGATGAAGTGCTGTCGACCTACCGCGCGGCTGGTGGATTTCGAACTTCGAGCGTGATCTCGGATCCCACGGGGCGGCTTGGTGAGCTGAGCGCCTCGGTAGAGCGAGATTTCGCTAAACGTCGGTGGGTTGAGAAGCGGGTCGAAGACGCCCGTGCCAACTGCCTGGGCTACGTTGAAAAAGTTGGGGAGGATCGGCCATTCCACGAACAGGTTACGGCGTGGCTATTTGCTGCTGGTATCACGACACACGTGATCCTGGCAGCGGGGCTGAGAAACCCTACTGTTCGCAAAAGATTTTTCGCCGCACGGGAAGTCTTATCGGGGTTTGGGCACCTGGATTTCTACGAATCACTGTTAGGTTTACAGGGCTCTCAAAAGTTGTCCAGCCATCAGGTTCGCGGACATCTAACGACGCTCACCGGCGTGTTCGATAAAACTGCGGCGCTTGGCCCGGTGGCACATCGATTCTCATCGGATATCAGCGAACTGGCGCGCCCGATTGCAATTGACGGGTCTCTGGAGCTGATCGAGCAGGGATTTCATCGAGAAGCGGTGTTCTGGATTGTTGCGACGTACGCCCGGTGTCTTGGGATCTTGGATTTGGCGGGCTCGGCGGAGTTGGCAGCGAAATTCCTGCCCGGGTTGATGCGACTGTTGCACGATCTGGGGATCGGTTCTGCTGATGACCTGAAACATCGTGCTGAGCAAGTGCGGGAAGAACTTCCAAATGTGATGGATGTGGCGGTGGCGATTATGGATCGGCATGCGGGGATCAGGGAGTAGCACCGCATTGTGAATGCTTGGACCTCGGATACAGGCGTGCTTGGATCCCGGCGATCTCCCCGGAGCCTGCGATTCCGGGATGGCGGGTGGTTGGTCGGCATGTTCACCTGCGACGAATTGAATTCGTTCCGTGTGGGCGACTCGCAGTCTTCAACCTTCAGAAACGCCATGAAACGCGTATCAGTTGACGATGGGGTTTTGGTGGCGAAATCCTAATAATCGTTGCGAAGTCGATGAGTAATCGGGCTCGCTGGTGATTTGCTGTGGTCCGGTGGAGTTCGCGATGCAGGTGCTGTGATGCCGCAAAGACGAGTCGCCAGGGCCCAGAACGGACGCCAGACGAACCTTCGTCCCACGATGGGGCGGGTTCTGGGCGCCATGTTCTCGATGCTAGGTCCGGCGGGGCCGACCGGCATGCGGGTGCTGGATCTCTTTGCGGGCAGCGGCGCTCTGGGAATTGAGGCCTTGCGGCGAGGCGCCGACCACTGCGACTTCGTTGAAATTGATGCGAAGCGGTGCGCTGCGATAAGGCAGGAACTGGAAAGGCTGAGGTTCGAAGAGCAAGGCAAGGTTCATCGTGGGAATGCGGAATCGCTGTGGAAGCAGCTTGAAGGCAACTACGATCTGATCTTCATTGATCCGCCGTACAGATCACAGGCGTACGGCCCGGTGCTTGAGCACATCGGGTCAGAGTCAGGGATGACGAACGAAAACTCCATTGTCTTTGCGGAGCACAGCAACAAAGCAGGTTTGAACGAGAGATACGGGTTACTGAATAGATCGACAGTGCGGAAGTACGGGGACACGGGTCTAAGTGTCTTCACAGTTTGGTCGGGTGACGATCAGACAAGCGGCGAATAGCAAGTTGGAAAGTCACATTCACAAGGCAGTTTTTCCAGGCACATTTGATCCCTGCACGAACGGGCATGCGGACGTGGCGATTCGTGCTGCCAAACTGTTTGATGAAGTAGTGGTTGCGGTTTACGAAACACCACCGAAGACGTTGCTATTCGATACCGACGAGCGGATTGCGCTGTTTGAAGAGGCGGTTGCCGGGGTCGACAACATTACCGTGATGCCGTTCAGCGGCATGGCAGTGCAATTTGCAGAGAGCATCGGATCAACGGTGCTGGTACGAGGCCTTCGGATTGGTCTCGATTTTGAGCATGAGCGCGAGATGGCGCTTGTATGGAGGAAGCTGGCGCCGGAGATTGAGGTGGTGATGCTGACCTCATCACTCGTCAATCAGTACGTCAGTTCCACCAGGGTTAAGGAGATCGCGAGTCTGGATGCGGATGTCTCAAGCTTCGTTCCGGCTCACGTTGAAAAAGCACTTCTGGAACGACTCGGCAAGTCCGGATGACAACCGGGAGAAGTTAGTCGTAAAGGAAGTGGGAGACGGGTGTCTCCAGGTAAACAGGTTCCAAATAGATAGTCCCGGAACGAGGGGGAATGATGAGCATAGCTGAACTTGTAGAGCAGCTGGAAGCCGAATTTATTGGGGGGAATCGACTCCCCGGTACATCACGTCGGCTGATCAATATCAATGATGCATCGCGCCTGATTGAGGCGCTGCGCACGCAGTTGCCGGAAGAGATCGCTGAGGCACAGGGCATAGTTCGCCAGAAAGAGGGCATCCTCAAACAGGCCGAGCTGGAAGCACGACGGATGCGCCAGTACGCTGACGAAGAGGCGACGTCGATTCGAGAGACCGCCGAAGAGAAGTCGACTGCCGCGACGGATGCTGCTCAGCAGCAGGCCATTCGGATGATTGAGGAGACGGAAGTCTTACGGGCCGCCGAGCGCCGCGCTGAGGAGATCATCGCAAACGCCGAGGAGAAGTCGCGGGCGATTATCGATGTGGCTGAGGAAGAAGCTGGCAGCAGGATTGCTGAGGCCGACGCCAAGATTGGCCGCGAGGTGGCCGCCGTAGACGCTGAGATTTCGAGTCGACGCGAAGGTGCGGATGAGTATTCTCGGGAGCGGTTGTTCGCGCTTGAGCAGCACCTTGCCGACATGCTTGGTCAGGTCCGCAAGGGCATAGATGTCCTTGACCCCGATCTGACTATCGCCAACTAGATAGTATTCAAAGCCGCGTAGTGGCAGGTTTCAAACCTGCCAC
>DBZV01000171.1:0-192 GCA_002311865.1 Dehalococcoidia bacterium UBA1151 | reverse complement strand
AACCTGCCACTACGCGCGCAAAAAGAGCCGCCGTGAAAAAATCCCGGCGCCTCTTTGACTTGTGACGATCGGGGTCGCATTCCGTAGGCGCAACGGCCCCTACGGCTTCACCATGGTCCCGTCGGCGCGGCGTGGAGTGTCCCATGCGCCGCCGAATTCGCGTTCCTTGAATGGGTACTTCGCCGCCAGTTC
>DBZV01000151.1 GCA_002311865.1 Dehalococcoidia bacterium UBA1151 | reverse complement strand
TCGGCACGTTCTCGATAGCCGTCAGGCTGAGGCCGTACTGCTCTACAGACTGACGCAGCTTCACCAGATCCTGAAGCTCCCAGCGACCACCTCTTGCCGGGACCACACCTCTTGCCATCCGTATGTCGGTCGCGCCGAACTGCGCCGCGTACTTCAAGTACTCCGGAGTAGCGCGATCGGTGAGGCCGAAGCCGACCCTCATACCGTCACCTCACCGCCTGTTTCTGCACGGCTTCGATCAGCGCCTGAATGTATCCGTTTGCGAATGCGCGACCGCGGTGGCCCCAATCGGTGTCACCATGGGTGTGTGGCACGTGATCGTCGATGAAGAATCCATCGAAGCCGACCTCCTGGTAGATGGCCATCGCTTTCCACATGTCCACATGTCCAGTATTGATGAACTCCTCGTGAAACTTCGGAACCGAGTTCGACACGTTCCTGAAGTGGACATAGAGAATCTTTTTGCGCTCGCCGAAGTACCGAATCATGTCGTAGATACCGCCATCGGCAGCGTCTGCCATCTCAGAAAATGTTCCCTGACAGAACTCGATTGCGTTGTTTGGCGAATCCACAATCTCGGTCAGACGCTTGTAGGCGTCGAATGAGCGCAGCAGCTGCGGAATGCCGCCCAATTTCTCCACCGGGGGGTCGCATGGATGGATGCCCAGCCGAATGCCTTCTTCTTCTGCGACGGGCGTGATGATCTTGATCCAGTACTCCAGGTTGTCCCACATCTCCTCTTCCGTGTACTCACGGTCGTGAGTCAGCGGCGATTCCTGCGCGATCTCATAGTCGAATGCCGTAGCTTCAGCACCGGCGCGAATCTGCTTTGATGGCGTGCGCCACGAATTCGTTGGCATCCAGTTGTAGCCAAAGATCGGTATCCCGGCCCGCGCAATGTTGCGGACCGTGTAGATCATATTTTCGATCTGTTCGTCGCGCCTGGGGCCCCCGAGCATGATGTGGTCGTAGAAGTCAGTCGGCACGTTTTCCAGCGCAGAGAGCTTTAGGCCAAACATTTCGACTGACTGCCGTAATTTGACGAGTTCTTGAAGCTCCCACCTTCCGCCTGCGGACGGAAGATCGGCTCGATTGAGATTGATACTGATGTCCGTCGCGCCGAACTGAGCGGCGAATCTCAGATACTCCGGCGTTGCCGTTCTGACTAGTCCAAAACCTACTCGCATGCTCCCCTATCCGCCCTTCTGTATAGCTTCAATCAGCGCCTGTATGTAGCCATTTGCGAACGCACGGCCACGGTGGCCCCACTGCGTATCTTGATGCGTGTGCGGCACGTGGTCGTCGATGAAGAAGCCATCGAAATCGTGCTTGTTATAGATCTGCATCGCTTTGTACATGTCCACGTAGCCTGTATTCACGAACTCCTCGCGGAACTTTGGCACAGTTCCACTCACGTTGCGGAAGTGGACATAGAGAATCTTCTTGCGCTCAACGAAATATTCGATAGTCCGATAGATGCCCTCGCCGGCAGAATCAGCCATCTCTGAGAATGTGCCCTGGCAGAACTCGATTGCGTTTGATGGTGAGTCAACTATCTCGGTGAGGCGCTTGTAGGAATCGAACGAGCGGAAGAGCTGCGGAATGCCGCCGAGCTTCTCGACTGGCGGGTCGCATGGGTGGATGCCCAGCCGGATGCCCTCTTCCTCTGCGATGGGCGTGATGATCTTGATCCAGTACTCAAGGTTCTCCCACATCTCCGCTTCCGAGTACTCCCGGCCATGCGTGAGCGGCAACCGCTTCGACCACTCGTAATCGAACGCCGTTGCAATCGCGCCCCCGCGAATCACCTCTGGCGGCGTTCGCCAGACGTGCGACGGCATCCAGTTGTAGCCGAATATCGGAATGCCTGCGCGAGCAATGTTTCGGATTGTGTAGATCATGTTCTCGATCTGCTGGTCACGGTTCGGACCATTGAGCATGATGTCTTCGTAGAAGTCGGTTGGGACGTTTTCCAGTGCAGAGAGTTTCATGCCCCACTGCTCGATCGAAAGTCGCAGCTTCACCAGATCACGCAACTCCCAGCGGCCACCTTTACCAGGCAGGTCTGGAGTGTTCAGAAGGATGTCTGTGGCTCCGAACTGGGCGGCGAATTCAATATACTCAGTGGTGGCGGTTTTGAACTGTCCGAAACCTGCTCTCATTTAGATTCTCCCGGGGCGTTGCCCACAATAGGGCCGACTATGCATCGCGCCGCTCAAATAATTGCTGAGCGGAACTTTATACCCGTACTGGAGAATGCTCTACCTTCGAGCTGTCCGTTGAATGTGATCTCGGTTGTCATCGCGCACTCGTTGATGCCATATGGCCCGTCTAGTTCGCGCCCATCCTGACTTTTCCAGGCCAGTTTGGTTGGTGCGAGGACGGCTCTTACTATCGACTGATCCATAACATCCCCGTGATCGCGGACAGAAAGGAATTTCGGGCCAGCTAAAACCTTAGAGGGTTTCGTATCGGAATCAGATAGGCCGTTTTCTGGTAGTGCGTGGGGGTTTACTACCAATTGCGCAAAGGGGTTGTTTGGTCGATAGTGACCAACAGTAGATCAACTGGAACTTGACCGGGAACGTTTCATCTCTCAAGATCGCCGCACGCATTAGGCAATTAGCAAGCAATCGAGCATACCCAGTGGCAACCAAGACTCCCGGCAGGTCAGTTCAGGCAACCCGCAAAGCAATCGTTGAGAACCTGTGGATGCACAATCGCGGGTGGGAGGAGTTGGCAGAAGAAGATCCCATTGTTCCCGTTTCTGGCAAAGGTGCGCGAATCATCGACGCTGAAGGAAAGAGCTGGCTTGATGTAAACGGCGGTTACATGTCTGTGCATTCTGGCTACGGCCAGGTAGAGATTGCAGACGCCGCCGCAGAACAGATGCGGAAGCTGCACTACTTCCCACATGGCACCGCATCCGAACCGACGGCCCAACTGGCTGCGAAACTTGCGGAGATGACGCCGGGTGACTTAAACCGGTCGTTTTTCACCAGTGGTGGATCAGAGTCCAATGAGACTTCAATCAAGATTGCCCGGGCGTTTTACCGAAGAGCTGGCCACTCTGGGCGCTACAAAGTGATCAGTCGACGGGACTCCTACCACGGAGCGCTTGGACTGACGATGTGGCTTGGTGGCTCGTCGCAGGCATCGACGCGTGCCGATTACGAGCCTGCGTACCCCGGAATGGTCTACGCGCCGCAGCCATACCCATATCGATGTGAGATGGGCGGGGAGACCTCGGATGAGTGCGCCGAGCGTTGTGCCAACCAGATTCAGAAGCTGCTTGAGTTCCATGGACCGGACACAGTTGCAGCAGTCATTGCAGAGCCGATATCAGTTCCCGCACCCGTCGCGGTTCCCGGTGATGAGTACTGGCCGCGGCTTCGGGAGATCTGCAACAAATACGGGGTGATCTTGATTGCTGACGAAGTGATCACGGGCTTTGGCCGTACCGGAAAGATGTTTGCGGTGGAACACTGGGACGTTGTGCCAGACATCATGTCGGTTGCAAAAGGAATCGTCTCCAGCTACCTGCCAATTGGCGCCAGCATTGCCCGTGAAGATATCGCGAACGCCTTCGCCGGGGGAACTGATACTCGATATTTCCAGCACGTTCTGACGTTCTCCGGCCATCCCGTTGCCGCCGCGGCTGCGCTGAAGAATATTGAGATTATCGAGAGAGAAAACATGGTGGAAAACGCCCGGGTAGTGGGCGCGTACTTCCTTGATCAACTCACCGAATTGAAGGATAAGCACGAAATAATTGGCAACGTTTCCGGGCTTGGCCTCCTGCTGGGGATTGATCTGGTGAAGGACCCGGAAACAAAAGAGCGATATGAGATCTCAGATGGCGTCAGTGCTGCTCTGGTCAAACTCTTCGAAGCGCGCGGACTGATCCTCCGACCATCGGCGAGTGCGATCACGTTGGGACCACCCCTGATAATCGAAAACGGTGACGTGGACGAGATTGTGACCGGAATCGATGAGTCACTTACACAACTCTTCTCTGACATGCACCTATAGGACAGCGATCATCCGAGAAGATTCTGCATCCTATGATCTATGGATTCGTCTACAAAATCACGGGCAGATCAGTTGACTGAGGTCGAGGACCGTTCCAGGAATCGGGCGTTACTGCTCATCTCAGTCTCCACGGTATTCGGGCTGTCCGTATGGTTCAGCACGAACGCCATTGCGCCGGCGCTTGAGGCTGAGAAAGGATTCAGTGTTGGCGATATTGCCTGGCTGACAATTGCGGTCCAGATGGGCTTTGTAGCTGGATCGCTGCTGATTGCGGTTACAAACCTCGCTGACCTCATTCCTGCACGCCGTCTTTACGGAGTAGCCGCCATCGCAGCCGGTGTGATGAACCTGCTGGTGATTCCCATCGACAATTTCGCAGTTGTTATCGTCGTCAGATTCGCCACCGGAATGTTCCTTGGTGGCGTCTACCCGCCGGGAATGAAGATCCTCTCCGGCTGGTTCGTGAAGGGACGTGGCATCGCGCTTGGTGCGATGATCGGAGCGCTCACGATCGGCTCTGGGTCGCCACACCTGTTGCGATCGCTCTTCAGCGACCAGTGGGAAGCCACCATAATCGGCAGTTCCATACTGTCGCTGTTGGGCGGCCTGATGGTGTGGGTGCTTGTTTCCGACGGCCCGCACGACGTGAAGGGAGCGACGTTTGCGCCCCGCTACATGCTGCGCCTGTTCACCAACCGCGCACAGCGGCTGACTTTGATTGGCTATCTGGGCCACATGTGGGAGCTGTACGCCATGTGGGCCTGGATTGGGGCGTTCCTGCTGGCCGTCGTTGGCAGCAAGCCTCTGGTCGGCGATCGGCTGGAACTGGCCAGCGCGCTTGCGTTCGCCGTCTTCGCAGCGGGTGCCATCGCGAGCTTCGGCGCGGGGCTGCTGGCGGAGCGTTATGGCCGCGCCTACGTGACTGTAGGCGCGATGGGCATTTCAGGTGGTTTAGCGTTATCTATTGGTTTCATTCCAACTGAACTGTCCGTATTAATCGTGATACTCGCACTCATCTGGGGAGCGGCTGTGATTGCTGATTCAGCACAGTTTTCAACCGCAATGACTGAGCTAAGTGACCCCGCGTATCGCGGCACAATGCTGACCTTCCAAACGGGCATCGGATTCGCCCTAACGGCAATCACGATCAGGCTTGTGCCAGTGATCGTGGACGCTTCGGGCTGGGGTCCCGCGTTTGCAATGCTCGCGATTGGTCCCGCGATTGGCATAGTTGCCATGCTCTACCTGAGGCGCCTCCCCGAAGCCGCCGCAATGGCCGGCGGCAAGCGCTAACCGGACGCGCGCACCCACTTGCGAAGACTGATCACCTCGCGCGGTGGGTCCTGGAGTGATCCGTACGCGGTGTATGCCACCTCAGCAACGTAGACACTGCCCTGCGAGTCGATTGCGATGCCGTGAGGTGCGATGAAACTATCAGGTTTTTCACTGCGCACCCCCGTCCCAATTCGGGCGATATCGTTGAAGTCGTAGTCAAGCACTTTTACCTGCAGCCCAAGGCCGGGAACGCCATCCTGCACCGGCGGCGCGCCGGCCTCTCCAACGTAAATTGCCTTGTCTTCTCCCTTACCCACGCCAATCGCCATCGGCCGGTGAGCGTGAACCTGTTGCAAAAATTCGCCCTCTTCCGAGAAGACCTGAAGCCTGAAGTTCTCACGATCGCAGACCACTACCCTGCCGTCGTCGAGAACCACGAGGTTGTGCGGAAGACTGAATTGGCCGGGGCCCGTGCCCGGTTCGCCCCAGGAGAGAACATGCTTGCCTTCAGCGGTGAAACGGTGAACCCGTGAGTTGCCGTAACCGTCTGTCACGAACAGATCGCCAGATATCGGGGAGACAAACGCATCGGTAGGCCGGTTGAAGATGCCGCCCTGCTGCCACTCTGCTGCTACTCCGGCCGTCCCAAGCACGTATAGAAGGTCGCCGCCCGTGGTCATCTTCTTCACGGAATGGTCAAGATCGTCAATTAAAAATAGATTGCCATCCGGGCCAACATATGCGCCGTGAGGTCGATTGAAGTCGCCTGCGCCCCACGTGCTCTGGTAGGCGCCATCCTGGTTGAAGACCATCATTGGGTACTGGCCACGGTTGAACACATAGACATTGTCATTGCCGTCTACCGCAACCGAGGTTGCCTCTTTGAAGGACATGCCGTGCGGCACGGCGGGCCAACCCATCGCGGGCTCGAAAACGGTTGCTGATGTAGGCGTTGCAGGCATGTTGAGAACTCCGGGCACTTGCTTTCAGTTATTTTGGGGACTGGGAGCCGGAGTATACAAGCCCTTACCCCGGTGCGGGCGTACCATTCACCGGTTCCCATTATCTCTTCAATTTTTGGGATCAACAGATGAGGTAATGAGCTACTTGAGCAGCAGGGTCACATTTGCCAGTCTTTCGCCGGTTCACGCGGTCAGGCGAATCGCAGGTATCTACTACGGCTGGAACGTGGCCCTGGTGGCGTTTTTGTCCACCGGAATTAGCGTTGGGATGACCGGTTACGCCTTCGGTGCGTTTGTTGAGCCGCTTGAAGAGGAGTTTGGGTGGACGCGGACGCAAGTGAACTGGGGCGTAGCTCTTGGCTTCGTGTCGGGTGTGGTGGCTCCAATTGTTGGTCGAATAATGGATCGCTTCGGCGCTCGCCCCGTGATGGTGATCTCTCTGTTGATCATGGCGCTCGGGTTCCTTCTCCGGAGCAGTGTCGATAACCTCTGGCAGTTCTACCTGTACAGCGCAATTGTTTATATCGGCATGCCTGGTGCAACCGTGATGCCAGCGGGGCGACTCGTAGGCCTGTGGTTCCCTAAAACTCGAGGTCGAATGATGGGGATTGTGACGTCAGGCAACAACTTTGGTGGCCTGACAATTGTTCCTCTTGCGGCAGTGATTATCGCCACATCCGGGTGGAGATGGGGATTCGCGTCTCTCGGACTGATCTCTGCCGGACTTGCCGTGTTGGTGTTGGTCGTCGTTCGGGAACGTCCAGTTGAAGAAGCCTCGGAAGATGGCTCAGCCAGCACAAGTACGGAGATTCCGGGTGTGTCAGGACGAGTGGCCCTGCACTCGTTGTCGTTCTACCTGATCACGGTAGGTATTACCGCGGGCGCGTTTACTTACTCAGTAATCCTCAGCCAGATGATTCCCCACCTGACTAGCCAGGGTTTTTCAGACGGAGCTGCCGCCGCGGCCCTAACTGTCACGGCTGCTTTTGGGCTCACCAGCAAGCTCTTCTTTGGACTCTTGAGCGAAAAGATCACTGCTCGAATCGCCTTCGTTCTCACCCTGTTAATTCAGGCAACTGGTGTGTTTCTCTTCATTGTTGCCGGTGGCTCGCAGGCGGTGTGGGCCGCGGTGCTGGTATTTGGACTGGGTTTCGGTGGGATGGGCGCGCTAATACCGCTTACCGTAGCCGAGGCATTCGGACTCCGGTCATTCGGCACGATCTTGGGATTCGTAAGCGTTGCTGGCATCATGCCGCAGCTTGCCGGGCCGCTTGTTGCGGGCTACATATTCGACCAGCGCGGCAGCTACACGATTCCCTTCGGAATCATCGTGGGAATGTTCATCTTCGGCGCGCTCGCCCTGCTTGCTGCAAGGCGAACGCCAATGTCGAGTCTGAAGCCTACCTAGCTCCGATATCGTCCAGGACGCTCTCGCAGTAGTCCACGCTCTTCTTGTCCTGGTAGAACTGGTCGCCTGCCCATGCGCCTTCAATAGCCAGATAGCCCTTGTATCCGGCCTCAACCATCGTTGTGATGGCATAGCGGTAGTCGACCTCACCATCGGGAAGCGGCACACGCAGGAACACGGTGCGCTTGTTCTCAGGGTGGTTGATCCGGTGCAGGTTCTTGCAGTGCCAGTACACGGATATTGGAGCAAGCTCCCTGATCGCGTGTTCCGTCGTCTCTTCCATCTCGTCGTAGGTCCAGACAATGTTGCCAAGATCCGGGTTGAGTCCGAAGTTCTCGCGATCAACCAGCTTGTGGACCAGTTTGCCAGACCATGAGTTGTCCACCAGCGAGTTCTGGTGCACTTCCACTGAAACGGTCACGCCGCGAGGGGCGCCGCGATCGGCGGCTTCCCGAAGTTCATCGGAAAGCTTCTCGTAGTCGTAGATCATTGCATCGCGACTGGCGTCCTGAGACTTTGGCCAGCCGGGTGAGTTCTCCTGTGCGTCGGGACGGCGAGCGGGTGCGCTCAGAGCCCCATTGACGATCTCAACGCCTATCATGCCCGCGACATCGACCATGCGGGCCAGTTTCACTTTGTTGTCGGCATAGCTCATGGCCGCGGTCAATGATCCACCTGACCTGATCGCTACTGCTGGTATTCCGGCGTCGGATAGCCGTTTGGCGAACCCTTTGATCGCATCGTCGTCATCGCCAAAAGAATCGAGTACCTGGAAGCCGATCTCAAGTCCGTCCATGCCGATATCGATGGACTTCCTCAGGAAATCGTCGGTGTACGAATTGGGGTCTGGTGACCAGGAATCAACGTTTTCGGGATAGAGAGTGTGGCGGCGGTTGGCGTAGCAGTATTTCATTGGGAAGTCCTGTGCCGAAATGTGTCGGATGAAAGCGACGGGAGTTTAGCATGGCTTTGTTGCTGCACGATGGGGTCAGGCATCCCGGAACAGTGGCTGAGTCCACGCTTTGAACGCCTCACGGGATGAGTGCACAGTCGCTCTCACGTACTTCTCAGTGCTTGGTGGAACGAAACGCACCGAATCGCCGTGTTCCACCGCAAGCTGCTTGCCGCCTTCACCGTAGAAGATGGTGGTGAACTTCTCGCTATCGTACGGCGCCATATCGATAACGATCTCGTCTCGTGCAACCTTCATATCGTCGATGACGATGCCAGACGATGAGTAGAAAGCTCCCGCGCTCATCGATTCCAAGAGTCCCGCTTCAGAAAAATCGTTCGTCTGCACCACTACCCATCCACGCCCGGGATTGGCCAACTGGGCGTTGAACTCCTGAATGTAGTGATGTGAGTCGTCTGTGGCGACGCCGAAGATTCGTTTACCGGCTGTGAGCGCTGTATCCCACATCGACTCAACACCCGGGGAGCCGCCACCACCGTTCCCGTTGCTCCCGGGGTGGCCGTTGTAGATCTCAACGGCCCATGCGCCGGTTGTATCCACAATATCTTCAGTAGTCAACGACCACTTGAAATTCGGGTGATTTATCGACGCCAGGCCACCAGCCGCACGGATGCGGTCGATGTTTTCCTGCAACGTTTCACGGGCAGACTCTTCTGCCGCCGGTTCCACAAATGACTTCAAGCCAATGCCGTTTACGTGGACCGGGACGGTGTTGTTGAACAGACGAGAGGTGATCTCCTCGCCAGCGATTAGCAATGGCCACTTTCCCGGATGCCCATCGGCGTCGTCGAGCACGGTCAGGTGGTTGTGATCAGAGAGGACCAGGAAGTCGTATCCGTGATCCTTGTACCACTCCGCGACGTGCTGCGGCTCTGTATCGCCATCGCTCTCTGTGGTGTGGGTGTGAAGATTTCCTTTATACCAATTTCTGTTTGACATGGCGGGCATAGTACACGCCATTCAAATGGGACTGGTAGCCTACGCTGCCATTTGCACAGGCGACCGCATCAGGAGAAATGGCCATGGCCAAGACGAGGGTTTTGTTGACGGGAGCTAGCGGATACGTTGCTTCTCAGCTACTGGCGGAGTTCCAAGAGCGGTATGACCTCCGAATGGTGGACGTACAGACCACTAACAGGGACGGCCTCGAGGTTCCGGGAATTCAGATCGCCGACCTGATCAATCCTGATCGCACGAAGTATGCAGATCTGTTCGACGGCGTTGATGCGGTTGTACACCTTGGCTATAAGCGTTCAGGTGGATTTGCCGGTAATGAGGCCATCGACCGGTTCGACGTCGAGTTCGAAAACATCCAGATGGCCAACAACATCTACCGCAGTTCGTACGATGCAGGCGTGCGTCGGGTCGTCATGGCAAGCTCCAACCATGCTGCCGACTGGTACGAGCACTCAATGGTTCACAACAAGCAGAAAGAGATGGTCTCTCCCAGGGAAGTTCCTGTCTCCGACAACTTCTACGGCTGGGCGAAAGCATCTTATGAACTCCTGGGGTTCCCGTACGCGTGCGGCATATTCGGTCGCAAACTGGAGGTCGTGCAGATTCGTATCGGCGCTCCGCGAGAGGTTCCCGGATCACGGTACGAGACGGACGATCTAAGTACGCTGAGCGAACAGCACACCGGTGGTTCAGGCCTGTCGAACTTTAAGCGCGATCTGGGGGCGCACCTGAGTCAACGTGACCTACGTCAACTGATCATGAAATCGATTGAGACGCCCAACATCGAACGGCCGGATGGCGTTCCGTGGCAGGTGGTCTACGGAATCTCAGGCAACACCAGAGCGTTCTGGTCGCTGGAAAGCGCTCGGGCTGTACTGGGGTACGCCCCGGAGGACGATTCCGAGGTGAAATACGCGGCAGATATCGCCCGATTGCTTACTTCGAGTGGCGCCGGCATTGGCCCTGGCCGGCAGGGCGGCTAGCTACTGGTAGAGGTGGGTCGGGCGCACCTTAAGACGATCTTCGCCGACCTTTTTCTTGACCTTCTCAAGCAGCTCAACGTCCCACTCACCAATCAGGCTGATCGCGGTGCCCTTGCGGCCCATGCGAGCAGTCCGGCCAATGCGGTGGACGTACTCTTCCACGTTCTCCGGCATCTCGTAGTTGATCACGTGAGTGATTGATGGGATGTCAATGCCTCGGGCCGCGAGGTTGGTGGATACGAGTATCGAAAGGCTGCCATCTCGGAACTGCCGCATCGCGGAGTCACGCTCGCGCTGTGACATTCCGCCGTGCAGTCCTTCGATGGGGTAGCCATCACGCTTGAGAATGCGAACTAATCGGTCTACACCGACCTGCATTTCACAGAAAATGAGAACTTGCGGGTCACCTTCATCAGGAATCTCATCGAGGATTTCCCGGACGCCTTCCGGCTTGTCTCGGGCGGCGATCTCTGAGTAGTACTGATCTACTTCATCCACCGTCTGGATTTCCAGCCCAATCCGAATCCATTCCGGGTCGTCCATATAGCGGCGAATGAGCTTACGCACAAATCCCGGTACGGTTGCTGAGAATAGTGCTGTCTGACGTGAGCGAGGGGTTCTTGAAAGGATCCACTCCATATCATCGGCAAATCCGATGTCCAGCATGCGGTCTGCTTCGTCCAGGACGGCCACTTTGACGTTGTTGAGTGCCACGGTGCCGCGGGAGATGTGATCCATCACTCGCCCGGGGGTGCCCACCAGAACTTCCGGACGGTTATCCAGAAGTCGCAGCTGTCTGCCGATTGGTTGACCACCGTATACGGGGACCACGGCAATTCCGCGGGTTCGGCCGATGCTGGCGATCTCATCGGCAACCTGTGTCGCCAGCTCGCGAGTCGGGACCAGGACAATCGCCTGGATTGCTCCGCCACCGGGCGTAATTCGTTCGACGATGGGGATGCCAAATGAAGCCGTCTTGCCTGAGCCTGTCTGGGCCTGACCAACAACATCTCGGCCATCAAGAAGAAACGGGATTGCGTGTACCTGAATATCAGTAGGTTCGTAGTAGCCCATCGAGTGAATGGCAGTTACGGTGTCCTTCAGGAGATCCATATCGCCAAATGACGAGTCGCGATCTGTTGAATCACTGGGCGTTAGGTTGTGCTGATTCTCAACTCGCGACTCGTGCGTTTCAGGTCGCAGTCCCCCACGCATTCGTGGGTCCGAACGGTGATCCCGTGCTGCGGCGCCGCCCGATTCTGACGTAGCCTGCTCCCGCGCCTCGTTGCGCGGCTCTGGGTGCTGGCCGTTATCCTGGCTACCACGGCGTTCATTGGCACGCTTTGCTGAGCGTCGGCGCCGCGATGGACGGGACTTACGTTGCTCTTCTTCGGCGTGTGCGGGTTCATGTTCAGATCTGTCGTTGGAGCGCTCTCGAGACTGCCCTCGTTCACGCTGCTGTGGCTCTTGCCTATTTTTCCCACGACCACGACCCCGCGACCGCCTCGAACGGCTCGGTTTCGGTGATTCGGTTGTGGATGGTTGTGATTCGACTGCCACTGGGTGGCTGTTGGTCGAGGGGGTTTCTACGATTTGCCCGTTGGTGATGGGTTTTGAGTTGCCCAGGATGCCTTTAACGAATTTCTTCAGGCGGGAACCAGCGGGAGGACCAGTTTGGTCGTCCGTGTTATTGCTCATATATTGAATTGACGGTGCGCTTGTTCAGGAAGGATGTCAATCATGATTGTTGACGAGCGCACATCTGACGATTGACAACTTTTAGGTATATTCGATTCTATGATTTTACATCCTTGGAGCGGCAGTGACATTAAGAGCCATGTTCAACGGTAAAAACACACATGGATTCCTCCCCGTAGTTGCCCAGTGGTTCGCCAGCTTCGTGGGCGTTCCCACGGCGCCTCAATCTCAGGCGTGGCCACTAATACGGGATGGGAAACACGTCCTCATTCACTCCCCCACCGGCACCGGCAAAACGCTAGCGGCGTTCCTCAGCGCAATCGATGCGCTATTTAAGAAGGGTCCGCCAACCAGAAAGGGTGTGCGAGTTCTCTATATCTCACCGCTCAAAGCCCTCAACAACGATATCCAGCGCAACCTGTCCGCGCCGCTATCTGGGATCAGGCGTCTGGCGGAGTCCCGTGGCGACTCTTTGCACGAGATCAGAACCGCGGTCCGAACGGGCGATACAACGCCGTCGGCGCGCGCTTCGATGGTGCGAAAGCCACCCGACATACTCATCACGACGCCGGAATCGCTCTATCTGATTCTTACATCGCCAAAGGCCCGTGACATTCTCAGGACTGTCGAGAGCGTGATCCTGGATGAGATTCACACATTGGCGGACAACAAGCGAGGTGTACACCTTGCGCTCAGCCTTGAGCGGCTGGAAAGCCTGAGCAAGGGATTTCAGCGGGTAGGACTATCGGCAACGCAACGACCCGTTGAGGAGATCGCGCGATTCCTCGGTGGGCAAGAGGTTTCGGTCAACGACGGTGAACCTGTCTATGAGCCGCGCCAGGTCGAGATTGTAGATACGGATTACGAGAAGAAGATCATCGTATCGGTTCATGGCATGGCGGAAGGCGCCGCTGCACAGGCTGAGTCCTCTATCTGGCCCAGCCTCATTCCCAATGTGCTCAAAGACGTATTGCAGCACAATACGACGCTGGTATTCACAAATAGCCGCCGACAGGCTGAACGCACTGCTGACCGGCTGAACGCCCAGCTTGAGATTGAGCACGCGGCCGATCGTGGTGAAGAGCCGCCTGTCAACGCTAATGCATTCACCGGTGGCCTGTTTGGAACAGGGCATGGCGAAGGCCCGTTCATGGCGCACCACGCCAGCATTTCAGATGAACAGCGCCGCGCGCTGGAACGTGCGCTTAAGAATGGCGAATTGCCAGCGCTGGTGGGCACCAGTTCTCTCGAACTTGGCATTGATATTGGCAGCATCGACCTGGTCGTACAACTCCAGTCACCCGGATCCGTGACTCAGGGCCTACAGCGAGTTGGACGTGCCGGGCACAGCGTGGGCGTGCCAAGCGTTGGCAAGATATATGCGACGCATCCCGAAGACCTGTTCGAAAGCGCACTGATCGCACGAGGGATGATCCGGCGGGAGATCGAAGAGACATCGGTTCCGATGAACTCGCTCGACGTGTTATCACAGCAGCTTATTGCGGCAGTGTCCGTGGACGACTGGCGTGTTGACGATCTATTTCGTCTGGTCAGATCTGCCTACCCGTACGTCGATCTGGACCGTAAAAGCTTCGAAAACGTATTGAAGCTGATCGCAGGCGGCTATCCATCAACTCTGGCACGCGCACTCCGACCGCGTGTCTTCTGGAATACACAGCGAGGGACCCTAACCGCACTCCCCGGCGCTCGGCTGCTGGCGCTGAGTAATGGTGGCGCTATCGTCGATCGGGGCCTGTTCGGCGTCTATCTCCCGGACCGGAAGACTCGGCTTGGCGAACTGGACGAGGAGTTCGTATTCGAAACGAGGGTTGGCGACGCCTTCGTGCTTGGCAGCCAGGTGTGGCGCGCCAGTGAGATAGATGATGATCGCGTTATCGTGGAACCCGCGCCGGGAGCCATGCCGCGGATGCCGTTCTGGCGCGGCGAGTACCCGTGGCGGCCGTATGGGCTCAGCCTCAAGCTCGCCGATTTCCGTGCTGAGATCGCCCAACAGATGCTCCCGTATATCGACTCAGATGATGATCCGCCTGAAATTATCAAGTGGCTACGCACCGAATATTTTCTGGATGATGTGGGCGCTCGCCAACTCATCGGATATGTGCGGCGCCAATTGCGGGCAGTGGGAGCGATTTCATCTAGCGACACGATCATAGTTGAGACGTATCAGGACCCCATCGGAGATCGTCGCATGGTAATTCAGTCGCCATTCGGAGGAAGAGTGAACGCACCGTGGTCCATCGCTCTGGCGGCGGAGATCAAGAATCGCACCGGAGTTGAGCCTGAAGTGCAGGTTGGTGATGACGGAATCCTTTTCAGGCTCCCTGACTCCGATGCCGATTGGCCGGTTGAGATCATCCACGAACTCACGCCTGAAATGATCAGCGATCAGATCTATGAGCACCTGGCTGACTCTGCACTATTCGGCGCCACGTTCCGGAAGAACGCGTATCGCGCGCTGCTGCTGCCATCCAATCGTCGCGGGGGCCGAACACCGTTCTGGCTGCAGCGCCTCAGGGCAAAAGACCTGCAGGCCGTAGCCAGGCAGTTTGATGACTTTCCAATCACGTTGGAGACGTTCCGAGACTGTATCGAAGACGGGATGGATCTCCCTCACCTCACGGAGATAGTCGCCGCGGTCAACCGAGACGAGATCGAAGTCAAGATCGTCGAAAGTCCATATCCGTCGCCTGTTGCGCAAGGGCTCAGTTGGCAGTTCCAGAACTTCTACCTGTATGAGTGGGATGCCCCGAAGGCCGAGAGGAGCATGCAGTCGCTCCAACTGGACCGCATCGCACTGTCACGTCTATTCAAGGACCCATCATTTGCCGGAACGCTACGTCCTGCAGTCCTGAGCGAGATTGAGGGGCAGACTTCGCACCAGACGCCCGGATACCGGGTTCGCTCAAGCGCCGAGCTTGCGCAGATGTTGTTGGAAGTGGGGGATCTTTCATCTGAAGAGATCGCTGAACGGGTGGATGGCGAACCCGCTGACTGGCTGGCAGATCTTGTTGAGCAGGGCGCTGCACTGGAGATGGAGTTCAAGCTCGATAGGGAGCATGTGTCTCGCTGGGTTGCCGCGCAGCACGCAAATCAGCTTCACAATGTCGCGAGTGGTGAAGCAACCGAGCAGGACATACTGGAAACGACTCTCAGGTTCGCGACGGGGCATGCCCAGTTTGCGGCGCAGGAAGTCGTCGGGCGCTACGGATTCGAGAGGAATGAAGTGGCGCAGGCACTGGAGCAACTGGAAGAAGAAGGCGTCCTCGCCAGCGGCTACTTCTCTTCCGACGCCGATGAGATCGAATGGTCTCTCACAGACGTAATTACCCGTGCCCAGCGTCAAACACTGGCGCGCCTGCGATCAGAGATCGAGCCTGTTTCGAGCAGCGCGTACCAGTCGTTCGTGGCACGTCGTCATGGGCTCATAACTACCGAGACCGGTTCCGAACACGATGCTGCGAACGTTCTCCAGCTTCTGTCCGGCGTGGCGGCGCCCATCGATCGCTGGAACGAAGTCTTGCTTCCCGCCCGCCTCGCCATCAAGGACATCGCTGGATTGAATGAACCATTTGGACGTGAGGGAAAGTTCAGTTGGTGGTCCAAATCACACGATGAACGTATTCATGTGCGGGTATTCCCCCGGGGCGAGGGGCGAGCCTATTTGCCGGATGATTACGAAGCAGTAGTTTCGAAGTCCGAGTCACTTCTGTCTGGCCACGCGATCCAAATACTGGATTTATTGCGTAATGAAGGTACTGCCTCATCAAGAGTCATCCGCTCAGCGCTCCCCGATCTATCGCTCGCCAGTCTCATCGAAGCGATGCGGGATCTGGTTGGCGCAGGGCTTATGACTGGCGATTCGTGGACCGCGCTGACCGGTCTCCACGCCATCTCTAATGCCGGACATTTTGGGACCTATTATTCGATGGGGGTCGATATTTGGCCGGAACTTTTTGAACGCGCAGAATCTGAAGATAAATGGTCGCCGTTCCTAAGAANNATGCCGTCGCAAATCTGACGCCAACGCGAGGGGCAAGCAATCGACGCGCAATGGCACGTTCCATGAAGGTAGTGACGAACGCCCTGCCGCCGGATGTCGAGTGGTCGCTCACCACCCGGCACTCATACCTGGGACCATCAGCAAGTCGCTCGGAAATCGCACGGGTACGCAGTCAGGCTCTCCTGCGCCGGTGGGGAGTCGTTAGCCGAGCTGCGCTGCAACAGGATGGCTCAGGATGGGGATGGGATGCGATCCTGTCGTATATGAACCTGGAGGAGTTGAGAGGCGCGGCGCGCCGTGGGTATTTTGTGCTCGGCTTGCCGGGGATTCAGTACGCCAGCAGCGCTACGGTGGACGACCTGCGGGCGGACTCGGATTCGGATGGCTTCCTGGTGAACGCAGCGGATATCGCATTCGTGCTGGATGAACCGGATGGACCTCTGGCCAGATTGCACAGGCTCAAGTCGAACACGCTGGGGATGCTGGGCGTGCAGCCAATCCTGGCACTGGAGGAAAACGGACAGCGAATTTTGGTGGCCAAAGATGCCTCACTCGATGCAGTGATTGCATCGTTACAGGCGTTTCTATCGTCGCCACAGGGCTCTGGCCGGGTGGAAGTGCGCAGCTGGAACGGTGATCCGGTCATGGAGACCGATGGCGAGGCAGTCCTCAGAACAATCGGATTCCGGCGGGACTACCCGGCTATGGTTTTCGATGCCGTTCAGGCCAGAGCCGCGTCTCGAGCAGGAAGTCACCTTAACTCGCGAGATCTGTAGAGGGTGATTGTTGAGTGAATTTGCTACGTTTTGGCAATGGAAACTCAAGAGCAATTTCTGCAATCCCTCAGGCGAACAACACCCTTCCATGCCCTGGCCATCGCAGTCATTCTCGGAGCGCTGATGATTCAAGCGCGAATGGGATCCGAATTCACTTCGATTGGCGCGCTTGTTGTCGGATACACCGCGCTCATCGCGGGGGGCATATCGCCGCTGCGAAGACGGTTCAATTCCGACGCATGGATCTACGGAATGATCGTCGCAGAAACCGGACTATTCGCATTTGCATTCCACATTTTTGGTCCGACCACAACTGCCATGGCATTCGCACCGATCGTTGCAATCAGGGCTGGCCTGTTTCTTGGATATATCGGTGCGGGCGTGAGCGTCGGACTCGTGGGTGTAGCGCTTGTGCCGGGTCTCGCCACTGGCGGTTGGAGCGTTGCCACCTCGCTTGAACTGGTCGCCATCCCGACCATCGTTGTCGCTACGTTGGCGGCATTTATCTCACACGAGCGGCTTGTGCTGCGCACAGGCGGCACTCGAGTGGGCGATACTAATTCGGGAGCTATGACCGAACGGATCCTCAACGCATTGCGCCGACTCGGAGGTGTCGCAGACCGGCACGCATGGTCCATTCAGATCGTTGCATCGATTGGGACGGTAACCGGATTGGGAACCTCAGCCGTCTACTTCCAGAGAAGTTCCGATTCAGCTCCTGAACTGGTCGCCAATTCTGAAGGATTCGATGAGTCCGCCGCGGGGATTAATTCTGCACTTCAATCCGCGATCGGAACACAGTGCAAACAGTACATTCGTTCTACCGACGGTATGCTGAGCATTCTCCCATTCGGGTCCCACTTGGCTCACAGAGGCGCAATCGTAATCCAGTCAGAGGCGGGCACACAGGTCGTAGCCGACCGCGTGGACAGCATTGAGCGACTTATCGCGTTCGCTCTGCCCTACCTGGAGCGGATACAAGATCGTGATGTGGGTGCTGCTGCCGGGCCGAAAACGATTCTGGAGCGTGAGCTCGCATGGGCTGGACGTTCTGGCGATATTGACTCACGAAAACAACCCATTGAACTGGACGGCATCAGCCTGGATCCGGTGAATGAGAAATCGGTGGTGGGGGATGTGGCGATATCGCTCTCCCGCACTGAGTTTGATCTGCTCTACGAACTTGCATCGTCACCTAGAGCCACGATTGCGCCCGAACGCCTGGCTGAATCGATTGGTGCCTCAACCAGCGTTGATGTGACCGTGCACAGGCTGCGCCGCAAGCTGGCGAATGCTCCAATGGGTGGCGATCTGATCAAGACCGTGCGCGGTAAGGGCTACATGCTTGTACCGCCGCCAGTGGCAGTGGCCTCTTGAGCACCAGAGCCGAAGCTGGCTGGCCGGGTTTGAGAGGGGAGTCTGACCCGCAGCGCCGCTTCGGCTCTGATCATCTGCTCGACAGCGTGTCCGCGCCGTCTTCTAGCCAAATGAGTTGATACGACCCTATCGCACACCGTGCGCGAACTGACAGTAGCTAATGTCCGGTTGCCAGAAGTTCCTTTATGCTCTCGTAGCCCGCAGGTCTCACGGTGCGACGGCGTTCACCCAATTTCATATGCGATTCAGTATTGGCAAAGTCAAAATCTTCCCCACAGCCCGTTCCGTCTGATCCCGCTCAACTCGCGTTCAAGCGAGGCAACGAAACGACCCTCACCTACAAGCTCAAATGGGCAGCGTGGGAGTGGCTGTTCAATACCGCAGGATGCCGCGCCATCGGATATGAGGTGCGGCTGGAAGGTCCATTTGGGCGCATTACGGATGTGGTTGGCATCGGACCGGAGAACCGCGTCTATCTCTTCGAGGTGAAAGTCAGTCGGTCCGATAAGTCGCGTGACGATAAGACCGCCAAGGACCTGGAGCGGCTTGAAGATCGAGAGCCAATCGTAGAAGAGTCCGTGAGACTCACCGCGGGAATCCTTGAGGCCGCTGCCGTGTTCGCGAAGGATTCGTCAGTTGTGTCTAATGATCAGAACTGGAGACAGGATGAAGGGTATCGACAGGCGCTGGGTGACCACGGCAAACGAGTGAGGCAACGAACTCGACTGCGTGATCGAATCGCAACATTCAGCACAAAATTTCATGACCCCGCGTACCTCAGGTGTGCGCATCACCACTATGTGATGGCCCCTTCCGGGCTGATTCGCACGGATGAAGTGCCGCCAATGTGGGGCTTGCTGGACGAGCACCTCAACACCCGAGTTGAGGCTCCGTACAAGCAGGTGCGCGATGCGACGAATCACGTCTTGCGGGCCATCGCCAGAGCGAACACTCGCGATCTCATGCATGCCTATGGGGTGAAGCGAGAAAAAGACGGCCCTCTATTCCCCGGTTGGAACGAAGAGGGCTAGACCTTGTCCTTCAGGAAGTCTCCGATGCGCCCAAGCGCCTTCGTGAGGTTTTCCTGGGAGTTTGCAAATGACAGTCTGATGTAGCCCTCGCCGAAGTCCCCGAATGCGGTGCCCGAAAGCAATGCGACGCCACCCTCGGCAAGCATCTGGTCGGAGAACTCCTGGCTGCTCATCCCCGTGCCCTTGATGTTGGCAAAGGCGTAGAAGGCACCCTTCGGCTGGATGCAGCTAATGCCTTTGATATTGTTCAGGCCACCAACGATCAACTCTCTGCGCACCCGGAACTCCGCAAGCATCGATACAACGGAGTCTTGCGGGCCGTCAATTGCTGCCGCTGCGGCAATCTGGGTGGGGGCATTGGTGCAAGAGACGCTGTTGGTGATCAACCGTGAAATCGGCTCCACCAGCTGGTCAGGAAACACTCCGTATCCCATGCGCCAACCGGTCATGGCGTAGCTCTTGGACATCCCGTCCAGGATAATCGTGCGCTCCCGCATATCATCGAACTGGCTGATCGACTCGTGCTGGCCCTCGAAGTAGAGGTCCTTGTACACCTCGTCGGTTAGCACGACTGCGTCCACGCTTTTTGCAATCTCAGCAATCTCCGCCAGATCGGACTTTGGAATCACGCTACCGCAGGGATTGTTCGGGGAGTTGAGAATGATGAGCTTGGTGCGTTCATTCGCTGACGCTCGCAGTGAATCGATATCGGCGTTGAAACCGTTCTCCTCATGCAGGCGCATCGGGACGGCTTTACCGCCCATATAGTCGATCATCGACTTGTAGATCGGGAAACCGGGATCCGGGTAGATAACCTCATCGCCCTCCTCAACCAGAGCCATAATGCTGAAAAACATGATTGGCTTGGCGCCGGGGGTGATTACAACGTTCTCTGGAGAAACGTCGTAGCCCTGTCGTTGGGTCTGGTGTGCGGCGATACTTGCGCGCACCTCAGGGATGCCCGGTGACGGCGTGTAGTGAGTAAATCCATTCTCAAGGGCTTCTGCGCCCGCAGCGCGAATGTGCGGAGGAGTATCGAAGTCCGGCTCACCAATCTCCAGATGGATGATGTCCTTCCCCTGAGCCTCCAGCTTCTTTGCTTTTGCAAGGATTTCAAACGCGGTCTCAGTACCGAGACGCTCCATGCGAGACGCCAGACGCATGTGTTGGGAGCCCTTTCTTGCCAGATGCCCTTTGCATGGCCTGACACTGCCGTGAATGTGACGCTGAAGCGCGCGATAGCGCAAAGCGTGAGAATTGAGTCTGTGCTCAGCCGAATCAAGTGTCAACAGTCTGGTTGGGCGTCCACTGGACAATGTTGGGCCTGATGCCATAATTGCCCAACGCAAAATGAAGAGGATGGCTTCATGGGCGACCTGAAACAAGTTGAGGACACGACTGATTCGAGCCGTGGTTGGGCACGGCGATTCAGTGCGCCTCCGGCATTCAAGTACCCTCAGTACCGAAACTACTGGTTTGGAATGCTGGCTGCGGTTGGCGGGTTCCAGGTCAACTCATTCGGGCAGTTCTGGCTGGTGCACACACTTGATGACTCACCGATCGCCCTTGGCTATGTAGGTCTCGCGAACGCAATTCCTGCGATCGGACTAAATCTGGTGGGCGGAGTCGTTGCCGATCGATTCGACAAGCGCCGACTCATCATTACCGCACAACTGGCAACAGCTTCTCTGATTTTCCTTCTTGGAATGCTCGCCGCGACTGGCGTTGCTGAGGTCTGGCACGTGTTGGTGATCGCCTTCGTTTCAGGAGGGGTCAGCGCCTTCAACTCACCCGCGCAGATGTCGCTTTATCCCCATCTGGTCAAACGAGACGCGCTAATGAGTGCGGTGGCCCTCAACTCGACTGTCTGGCAGGGAACGCGCATCGTCGCTCCCGCTGTAGCTGGTGTACTTATCTGGCTGTTGGGAACATCGTCCCCCTTCTTCCTCGCGGCACTTGGCGGATTGGCATTCGCACTCGTTCTCAAGCGAATCGATGTTCAAATTGAACAGGAATCTCGTGACTCGCGCGCGCTAGGTGATCTGCTTGAAGGTATTCGGTTCATCAAGAACAATTCGGTATTCGGATTTCTGATCGGGATGACGTTCTTCAACAGTTTCTTCGGGATGGCCTACATCACCATGATGCCCGTCTTCGCCGACGATATCCTGGAGGTTGGCTCCAGCGGTCAGGGTATTTTGATGAGCGTGGGCGGCATTGGCGCTCTTGCAACCACGATCTACCTGGGCAGCCGGGGTGTGATGCGAAAACGAGGCCTGATCCTGATAGGTGGTGCGGTGATGACAGGCTTATCAATCGCCGCGTTTGCGCTGACGTCGGAGTGGTTTGGGTCTATGCCGCTGGCTCTGGTGCTGTTGTTCATATTCGGCATCTCAACCTCCAGCTACATGATCTCTATCCAGAGCTCACTTCAGATGCTGGTGCCGAATCGCCTGCGCGGCCGGGTCATGGGGTTCTACGGGATGACGTGGAGCATCATGCCGCTGGGTGGAATGTACGCCGGGGTAGTTGCGGGCCTGGTTGGCGTGCCGTGGGCCATCGCAATCGGTGGTCTGCTGGTTTCTGGATTCGCGATTGGGCCTGCGCTGTTGAACAGGAATGTCCGGGGCATCGGAATACTGTTATCTGAACAGACGCCAGCGACCTCACCTGGTAGTGCTGGAGATTGAGAACACACGGGCGAAGCGAACCTACCGAATGATCAAAACCAACAAGATGAAAGCGAAGATCCTCGCCGGGGAGCCGGTCTTCGGAGTGTCGGTGACGTTTCCCGCACCTGAAATTGCCGAAATGATCGGCAACGCAGGCTACGACTGGGTCATGATCGATGCCGAGCACGGCTCGCACAGCCCCGAGGATGTCTACGCGATGGTGCTTGCCTGTGAGTTGTACGACGTGACGCCAATCGTCCGGCCGCAGATCAATCAGGCCGACATAATTTTGCGCTACATGGATCGCGGGGCAATGGGCGTGCAGGTTCCGCATGTGAACACAGCGGATGAGGCGGAGGCCGCGGTCCGAGCGGTTAAGTTCTATCCGCATGGCGATCGTGGACTTGGCGGAGGCCGGAAGTCGTACGGCATGTCTACGCCAGATTTCATTGAGGCGGCGAACCGTGAGACCCTGGTCTGTGTCCAGATCGAGCACATGGAAGGCGCTGAGAATCTGGATGAAATCCTGGAAGTAGACGGGGTGGACGTGTTTTTCATCGGACCGTCCGATCTATCCCAATCCATGGGATTTCCGGGACAGCGCACCAATCCCGAGGTTCAGAAAGTTCTGGCGGAGTGTTTTCGCAAGATCCACGCGGCGGGCAAAGCTTCCGGGACTCCGGGTGGGCCGTCAGAGGTAGCGGAGAATGTTGCGGCGGGCATCCTCTACCACTACACGCACGTCCCGACTATGATTTCGACCTACTCGAATACGTTCTTCGAGGCGGTCAATATGGCGAAGGCCAACCGACCCGTGCCACAAGAGTTCAAATAGCCGAATAACAAGAACCAGAAAAAGCCAGGGGAAAAAAGAAGAATTATGTACGTCATCACTCGCACCTATGAGACGAAGCCCGGTCAGGCCCGGCTTGCAGCCACCCTTGCTGCCAAAATCTGCAAGGCCTACGAAGAAGCCGGACAGCGAGATCAGCCCACGGTCACGTTCAATGGCGGAACCCTCCCGGGCGAGATGAACCGCGTTTACATGCGTTGGTTTGCCGATACTATCGAGTCACCCTATCGCGAGGGAAACGTGAGCCCTGACACCAGTGAGTTCAGCTCACAATTACGGGACATCACGGTCCGAAATTGGATCGAGTTTGAGGAACTTCTCACTGAGGACAAGTACCAGGAAAGTTAGGCCAGCTGGCCACCAGAACACTCACGAAATGTTGAGGAGTCTCTTTGACAAGTTACGCCGGAAAAGTGAACGCGCCTGAGTTTCCTGCTGGACTCGATTGGCTCAATATCGACCATCCCCTGGCGATGAGCGATCTTGCCGGGAAGGTCGTGATTCTCGACTTCTGGACCTACTGTTGAATCAATTGCATGCACATACTTCCGCAGTTGCGGAAGCTGGAGCGTAAGTATCGGGACTGGCTAGTGGTAGTCGGCGTTCACTCCTCGAAGTTCCCTAACGAGAAGGAGACGGAGAACATCCGCAACGCCATTCTCCGGTACGGCATTGAGCACCCCGTGGTTAACGACGTCGCGTTCAGCATCTGGCAGCAGTACGCAGTACGGGCGTGGCCGTCGCTCATGTTCATCGACCCGAGTGGCAAGGTCATTGGCAAGCACGAGGGTGAGTTTGAGCTCGCGAAGTTTGACCAGCTCCTGAGCGAGATGGGTGAGGCATTCAGAGCAGCGAACGAACTCATTGAGACCCCCCTGCCCTACCAGTTAGAGATTGAGGCCGCGTTGAAGCGGCCGCTGTCATTCCCCGGTAAGATCGAAGCGGATCCGCTGATTGGTCGGTTGGCTATCGCTGATTCAGGACACAATCGCATTCTGCTGATCGATCGGTCAGGAACCGTAGAACAGGTCATCGGCTCAGGCGAACCCGGCTTTACGGATGGTAGTTTCGATGAGGCTGCGTTCAACCAGCCCCAGGGCATGGCATTCGATGGTGACTCTCTCTACATCGCCGACGCGGAGAATCACACTATCCGGCGCGTTGATCTCAGCGCGAAGACGGTCGAAACGGTTGCAGGCACCGGTGAGCAGTCTCTATATCGACATCAGGGCGGTGAGGCGCTCAAAATGCCTATCAACTCTCCGTACGACATCGCCATGGCCGATGAGACGCTCTACATTGCGATGGCCGGCTTCCACCAGCTCTGGTCGCTTGATCTGTCAACCATGCAAGTATCGCCGTACGCAGGCGATGGCGGCGAGGACATTCAGGACGGCCCGCGCTTATCAGCGCGATTGGCACAGTCCTATGGAATCACGCTGTTGGGAGAGGTTCTGATCTTCGCCGACAGCGAAACTAGTTCTATCCGCACGGTCGACCGGATTACCATCGCAGATGGTCAGGTGAGGACACTCATCGGGACCGGTTTGTTTGACTTTGGAGATGAAGATGGTCCGTTCAGCACCGCACAACTCCA
>DBZV01000034.1 GCA_002311865.1 Dehalococcoidia bacterium UBA1151 | reverse complement strand
ACCTGAACAGCACAAATGGCAGCTCCCTCAACGGGAAGCCTCTAGGCAGCTCACTTACGCCTCTGAGCATCGGGGATCACATCGGTCTCGCCGACGATCTGGTTATCCTCCGGCTTCAGGAAAGTGGTAGCACTGTCCCGCTCCGCAGGGGATCATCAGATTCCACCTCTAGCGCGACTGAAGAGTTGTCAATACGCCCTGGCAGCAGGGATGTTCGGGTTCGTGGCGTGATGCTCGCCCCTCAGTTATCGCGCAAAGAATTTGATGTCCTCCATGCGTTGAGTGCCAAGGCCGGTGAAGCGGTTAGCCGTGATGATGTAGCGGTTGCCGGATGGCCAGAACGGGATCTGGGCGACGTGGGTGACGCTGAGATTACCCAGCTAATAAAGCGGGTCAGGGAACGCATTGAGAGCGACCCGCGTAGACCACGTCTACTGACGACTGTCCGCGGCTTCGGCTACAAGCTTGAGATCGGCCAGTCTCAAGACTAGTCGGGGGGTTGTCACATTCCTATCACCTGCATATCACCTAAGGTTCAGGCAAGCCAACTCACTGGCCCCTAATCTCAAATTCAACAACTCAGGGATGTCCTGGGTACAAGTTGAAGGAGAGTAACGAGATGGATAACCCATTCCCAGCAGGAACATTTGAATACGTCTGGTTTGCCAACTGGCTTCCGATTGCAGCCGCGGTTGTTGCGATCACGATGGGCGTCACGATCTGGACTTACACGAAGCCGAATCTATACGGCGTGTCGATGAGGGCTCTCGGGGCCCTGGCGATCTGGGGCACATTCCCACTGGCAATCGAGCAGATCGGCTTCAACGTAGCAGGCGATAACTACACGATGATCTTCGTGAACGTGCTCGGGGTGTCCGGAGCCGTGGGCCTTGTTATGTTCCACGGCCTGACCAGACTGCTTTCCAATAGTGAGACGCCGGCGGTTGTCGCAATTCCCGGTGGCGGACAATTTGATCTCACCTCGGTCATCAAGACTGACAGGCGAGAATCAAGCGCCACTATCGCTGGTGGTACGGGTATGACAGTCGCTACGCCGATGACCCAGGCTGGTCGAGCTGGCTCCGGTGACGAGCACCAGACCGTGTTCCTTGGCAAAACCACCAAGAAGTCAGGCTTTCTCCTCGCAGTCAGTGATGGCGAGAATGCTGGCGAAGTGTGCCAGGTGATCGAGGATGAAACGACCATCGGCAGATCCTCAGAGAATCATTTGCAGCTTGGTGACTCAACGGTGTCTCGAACACACGCGGTGATTCGGCGCAACGGGGACACGATAGAACTTGACGACCTTGGCAGTAGCTCAGGCACGAAGGTGAACGGTACGCGGGTCTCAGGCCAGCGGGTGAACTCAACTTCAATCATCAAGATTGGCGAAACAGAAATCCAGCTTGTTCAGATCGAAAACCCTGCCGCAAAGCCAGCCATGTCAGGCGATGAACACCGGACCATGATGGCCTCGGACCTTCGCCCTAACTCCGGTTACGTGGCGGTCGTACGCAAAGGACAGGACGCTGGTGCGAGCTTTGAGTTGCACTCCGGGGATAACATCATCGGACGGGGCGACGCAGCGGATATCGATCTTGGCGATTCGGCAGTGAGTCGAAGGCACGCTGTGATCCGTGAGGTTGGTCAGGGGTTCGTGGTCTCAGACCTGGGAAGCAACAATGGCACCTCCGTTGATGGCAAGAAGATCACTGGTACAACCCTAAAGCACGGTGATGTGATTGAGATGGGACTGGTAAAGGTTTCAGTCATCAATCCCGGTATGGCTGCATAGGTATCGCTGTGTTTGCAAGACTGTTTAGAAAAACCGCACTTGGCCTGGACGTGGCTGGACACAGTCATGTCGGCCAGGTCCGGGAGAACAACGAGGATTCATGGGCGGGGCAATCTGCCTCTGAATCTTCCACGAGTGCCTCCGGATATCTTGTCGTAGCCGATGGCATGGGCGGACGACTCGCTGGCGAAGTCGCCAGCAAGATGGCCGTCGAAGAGGTAGACGAAGCCTCGCAATCGTCCTCGATCACAGATCCAGAATCGATGCAGGGCCTTTTCCGCAGGATCAACCGTAGCGTTCATACCGCTGGACAGCGAGCTTCAACTTCTGGGATGGGTACGACCCTGACGGTAGGTGTCCAATCCGGGCGCAGGCTCCTTGTCGGACATGTAGGAGACTCCAGGCTTTACCTGGTCCGGCGCAGAAAGATCACGCAGATCACCAGCGATCACAATGTCACGGCGGAGAAGCTGGCAGCTGGGTTCATCACCGCAGACGAGGCTTTGCAGGACCCTCAACGAAACATACTGACCAGGGCCATTGGCGCAGAGCCAGACATCAAATGCGACATTTACGAGCTCACGCTCAAGCGCGGGGATCGCCTGTTGGCCTGCTCTGACGGCCTTTACGGGGATCTTAGCGACGAGGTGATCCTCGACCTGGCCCGGCGTGGGAGCCCTGATCGTGCTTCAAGGGCTCTTGTATGTGCGGCATATCGCGCCGGGGGCATGGACAACATCACCGCGATCGTCGCTGATGCTATTCCCGTGAAGCGCACTGCGGACACCTCTCAGACGTCACAGGAAGATGCAAAAACGATCAACGTAAATAGGGACCGGGACTAGCAGAGATGGCTATCACCCGAATTGGCCCCTACACAGTCCACGAGACGATTGGCACTGGCGGCCAGGCCGTCGTGTACAGGGCGACGCGTGATGATCAGGAACAGCCTATAGCGCTGAAAGTGCTGCATCCCGGCCTTGCATCTGATGAGGCTTCAATCGACGCATTCAAAAGAGAAGCGATCAATGCCCAGGCGGTCAAGCATCCCAACGTCGCACGAATCCTGGATTTCGACACCGCCGATAACCAGTTCTATCTCGCCATTGAGTATTTGCCGGGATCTTTGTATGAGCGAATTGAAAGCGGCGGTCAGCTCCCTGTAGAAGATGCAACTCGGATCGCCGTCGAAGTTGCGAGTGCCCTCCAGGCAGCACACAACACCGGCATAGTCCACCGCGACATCAAGCCTCACAACATCCTGCTTGCTGAAAACGGTAGTGCCAAGGTCACGGACTTCGGTATCGCCAGCGCTGCGTACATGACGACCATGGACCGGACTGGCGCTGCTCTCGGTACTCCCGCCTACATGTCTCCAGAGCATTGGATGGGCAAGACTGATGCGCGGTCTGATATTTACTCCCTTGGCATCGTCCTCTACCAGATGCTCACGGGTGAGCTGCCTTTCGAGTCAGATAACCCGATGGGCTGGGCGCAGCTGCACAAGGAACAACCAGCCCCTGACGTACGCGGGCTTGTTCCCGGCATCCCAAATCACGTCGCCCAGATCGTAGAGCACTGCCTGGCGAAGCATCCTGATGAGCGATTCCAATCTGCCACAGCTGTGGTTGAAGCCTTCAACTCGAAAGTCATCAACGCGCCGGAGATCACCGGTAAGACGATTCAACTTCCAGCGATTGCAGATCGAACGACTCGGATTCGTAGAACCAACTGGTACAAACGACCAATTACTTGGCTTGGGGCGGTGGCGTCGGTGTTGGGTGTTCTCGTAGCGCTTTTCGCGTTAGGGGTACTCGACTTTTCACAAACCGCTCCAGAACCAATCCTGTCTACTTCAGCAGAGCCTCCAACTGCGACTCCAACTCCGGTTCCAACTCCGGTTCCAACTCCGACCCAGGTTGTCTTTTTCGGTTCAG
>DBZV01000220.1:2322-2813 GCA_002311865.1 Dehalococcoidia bacterium UBA1151 | reverse complement strand
CTTAGAAGTTTCCCTCTGCTGCCTCCTTGAAAAGAGAACGTCCGTCTCAGACGGGCCATCTCAGACCTCACGCTCGACAAGCTGATCCTCCCCTTTCTTCGTTTCCAGATCTCTAACTCTAGAGTTTGATCGGTTTATAGGGGGCAGGCCAACATTCCTCAAGTGCGTTGAAGAGACCAACGCCGGACTTCTGTGTATGTCCGCACTTCTCCCCACGACGATGCCGTCTATGGAATTGACGATCAATGCGGCAAAGGAAGCGGAACTGCGCGATAAGGGCAAGATACTGGTGGGTGGCGCGCCAGCGAGCGATGCGTTTGCTTAGAGAATTGCGGCAGATGGATACCCAATTGATGCTGCGCGTGCGGGCGAAATAGCCAATTCAATCTTGGTCGACTAAACATGCCGAAGGCGATATTCACGCCACGAACGGAGACCAGGGTGAGGAGGTAGATTTGCTTCTCAGGCGAATTCACGCGCTCGTCGATTAA
>DBZV01000220.1:1860-2188 GCA_002311865.1 Dehalococcoidia bacterium UBA1151 | reverse complement strand
GATGTGCTAGGGTTCTCCCGAAATCAGTTTCGCAATCTCCGTCCGTGGAAAGACTGGGATAAGTCGGGGCTGGTGAGGTAACCATATTGGGGCCCACTGAGATCCGGGGGGCTGAAGCGTGGGCGATACGATCCGGCATTCGAGCACGAGTTCGCTGGGATGATGAAAAAAACTCTCTCCGGATTAGGCAGGAGGAAATAGTTATGAAGCGTCGATTCATCGATAGCTTGACCCGCCGATTTAAATTGGGATCCCTGATTCTCGGAGCGGCTGGAGGTTCGCTCCTCTTGTCCGTTGCGTGTGGGGGTGAGACTGTAGAAGTCGTCCG
>DBZV01000220.1:340-1762 GCA_002311865.1 Dehalococcoidia bacterium UBA1151 | reverse complement strand
GTGGTTGAGAAGGTCGTCACGGAGCAGGTTGTCCAGACGGTCATTGTCGAGAAGGTTGTTCTCGGTGACACAATCATCCAAACTGTAGTTGTGTCCGTGCCGGTCGAAGCGCCGGGCGCACCGAAGCCCAGCACGTGGGGCGGAGTTCTGAGACTAGCGGCCCACGGCCCACCGGCTCATTTCGACTTTTATGCGTCGAACACGATTGCAAATATCGGATCTCAGGCTTCGATGTACAACAAGCTGGTACGTAAGATTGGGATTTCGCAGAATCTGCCCATCACCGGCGACCTGGCTCACAGCTGGGAAATCTCGTCGGATTCAAAAACTTATACATTCTTCCTTCGGGATGGGGTGAAGTTCCACGATGGGTCCGACTTTAGTGCAGAGGATGTTAAAGCCTCGTATGAGCGCATCATCTTCCCGCAGAACGATCTTGTCAGCGGCAGAAAGACTAACTTTGGCGCCGTGTCCGAGATCAACATATTGGACCCACTCACGGTTGAGTTCAAACTGAGTGACCCGCGTGGCCCTGGCTGGATGTTGACCGCCATGGCACATGGCTGGAATGTCATTGTGAAGAAAGAGACTCTGGACGATAACGACGGCAACTTGCGGGAAGTGGACAATCACCCCGGAACAGGACCGTTCAAGTACGTGTCTCGTAACGACGAACATTGGGTTCAGGAGCGATTCGACGGCTACTGGGATCCGAGTAAACCCAACGTGGACATGATTGAGCACATCTGGCTAGTCGCATGGACACCTGAACTGTCGGCCGCACTCCTCAGTGGAGTTGTCGATTGGGGCATGTGGCTCGATCCTAAGCTTGGCAACCAAATTCGCGATGGGAAAAAACCGGGCCTTAAAGGCCTGCGGTGGACATTGCCTAATGTCGGCGGCATGGTTTTCAACACCCTTCGTGAACCGTATGACGATAAGAGAGTCCGTAAGGCGCTCTCAATCGTGATCGACCAGGCGGCCATCAACGAAGCGACGAAGGACCTGAGAGAGGCTGAACTGGGCGACTGGTTCCTCTTTGGCACTCCGTTCGCGATGACTCCGGCCCAGATCGCGGAAACACCGGGGTTGCGTTCACCAACTGCTGAGGATCTTGCGCTGGCGCAAAAACTCCTCGCGGAAGCTGGATACCCGGATGGTAAGGGATTCCCGAAAGTGTCGCTGGTAACGCGTGAAACGCCGGACCAGAAGATCACGAATGCTGCCATCCAGGCGATGATCAAGGAAGGCTTGAACATCGACTCTGAGATCAAATTGACTGACATTTCAGTGCACGGCGAAAAGCTCAGGTCACAGGAGTTCGACTTCTCGACCAACGCTGGGTACACCGTCGGTCTTACGGATCCTGCGGCCTACATCGTCGCTGGGCTGGGCACATGTGGCGACAGGCCATGCGACCAG
>DBZV01000220.1:0-274 GCA_002311865.1 Dehalococcoidia bacterium UBA1151 | reverse complement strand
AGAACGCGGAATTCGACGCACTCATCGGCAAACTAACCGATGAAGGAGACCAGGCAGCACGAATCGGCATCGTAAATGAGATGCGCGTGATACTGCTGGATGAGTGGCCGATCATGCCCATGGGACCGGCACCGCAGTTCTGGGGTTGGACAGAGAATTTGGCGGGTGTAGTGCCCGGTGACTTCTCAGGACACTACGACCTGCATACCTGGGACGATGTGTGGTTCTTGACGAAGTAGTTTCTACTAATTGAACAACGACGGCTTGGGGCCGC
>DBZV01000012.1:9629-9908 GCA_002311865.1 Dehalococcoidia bacterium UBA1151 | reverse complement strand
GCCGTGGGAGACGGTGCACGAGAACTTTGCCGTAGGTCAGGTTCTGGATGCTACGATCACGAAACTGGCCAACTTTGGGGCATTTGCCCGGCTCGATGGTGGAATCGAAGGACTTATTCACATCTCTGAACTCAGTGAAGAGACAATCGAACATCCAAGAGATGTCGTATCAGAAGGTGAATCGATTCAAGTTCGTATCTTGCGGATTGAGGCGGAAAGACGTCGATTGGGTTTGAGTATCAAGCAAGTTCCAGATGAGTCATACCGACCTGAAGAGGT
>DBZV01000012.1:9352-9488 GCA_002311865.1 Dehalococcoidia bacterium UBA1151 | reverse complement strand
GGACGTGCAAGAATTTGCACAACTGTTCAATGGAGACGAGTAGGCCGGGGTTTTAGCTGGTACCGGCACAGCAGTAGAAGTGAGAATACTTCATGGCAAGTAGATTCGAAAAGTTCTCTGAACGAGCCCGCAGGGT
>DBZV01000012.1:5361-9091 GCA_002311865.1 Dehalococcoidia bacterium UBA1151 | reverse complement strand
TACATCGGCACGGAGCACCTCCTCATTGGCATCATGCGCGAGGGTGAAGGTGTGGCCGCTGGTGTACTGGAGAGCGACGGCGTAACGCTGGACAAGATTCGGGCTGAGACGGCCAGGGTCTTGAGCCAGAGTGCGTCAAAGGGTCAGACTGCTTCGAACCCGCGGCAGACAACCCGGACGCCAACCCTGGATGAGCTTGGTGTTGATCTCACACAACTGGCGCGTCAGGACAGCCTTGACCCGGTGGTTGGCAGAGATTCTGAGCTTGAACGAGTTGTGCAGATTCTCAGTCGCCGAACCAAGAACAACCCCGTTCTCATCGGTGAGCCCGGCGTCGGCAAGACGGCAATCGTCGAGAAGCTGGCGCAGATCGTCGCCACAAGTGATGTGCCATCTACGCTTCTGAACAAGCGAGTCGTGACGCTGGATATGGCGTCTCTGGTGGCCGGTACCAAGTATCGCGGTGAGTTTGAAGAGCGCCTGAAGAAGGTGATCAACGAGCTCAAGGCTGCTGGTAACTGCATCCTGTTTATCGATGAGATTCACACAATGGTTGGGGCTGGCGCCGCTGAAGGAGCGGTTGACGCCGCGAATATCTTGAAGCCATCTCTGGCACGTGGTGAACTCCAGGTAGTTGGAGCGACCACGCTGGATGACTACCGCAAGTACGTGGAGCGCGACCCCGCCCTGGAACGTCGTTTCCAGCCCGTGATCGTCGATCCGCCGCCAGTCGATCAGACCGTGAAGATCCTTGAAGGTATCCGAAGCAAGTACGAAGAGCACCACGGTGTTCAGATTACGGATGATGCTCTGAACGCGGCCGCAACTCTGGCTGACAAGTACATTGCAGACCGGTTCCTACCCGATAAGGCGATCGATCTTATCGACGAGGCAGGTTCCAGAGTCCGTATTCGTAACAGTTCAATTCCGAAGGATCTGAAGGAGGCGACGCAGGCCCTGGAAGTCATTCGGCAAGAGAAGAACGACGCCATCTCAGCACAGAAATATGAGTTGGCGGCGGAGCTTCGCGACAAAGAGATGAAGAGTTCCACCAGCGTCGAACAACTCCAGAAGGAGTGGGATGAGAAGCAGGAAGCGATGGAGCAGAGCGTCACGGCGGAAGATATCGCTGAAGTCGTGAGCATGTGGACGCGCATCCCAGTGACACGGCTAGGTGTGGAAGAGACGGAGCGCCTGGTTCACATGGAGGACGTCCTCCACGAGAAGATAGCCGGTCAGGATGATGCGATCAAGCTGATTGCGAAGGCAGTTCGCCGCGCACGCTCGGGCATGAAGGACCCGAAGCGCCCAATTGGCGTGTTTATGTTCCTGGGACCGACAGGTGTTGGCAAAACCCATGTCGTAAAGAAACTCGCTGAGTTCATGTTCGGTAGCGAAGACTCGATGATCCGGTTGGACATGTCTGAGTTCATGGAGCGCCACACCGTCGCAAGACTGGTCGGCGCACCTCCGGGCTACATCGGATTCGACGAAGGCGGGCAGCTCACTGAGGCCGCACGCCGGAAGCCGTATTCAGCAATTTTGCTCGACGAGATCGAAAAGGCGCACCCGGATGTGTTCAACATCCTGCTGCAGATCTTCGACGATGGCCACCTGACGGACGCCAAGGGTCGGAAGGTTGACTTCCGCAACACGATTTTGGTCATGACCAGCAACCTTGGCTCAGACCTGATTCGACGCAGCAGCAGGATTGGATTCGGCCGTGCAGAAGATTCAGACGTAACGTCTGAGAGGTCCTACACACGGATGAACGAGCAGGTGATGGATGAGGTCAAAAAGGCGTTCAGGCCTGAGTTCCTGAACCGTTTGGACGGAGTGGTGGTATTCCACGCTCTGACCAAAGAACACATCCTGGAGATCGTGGACATGATGCTGGGTGAAGTGAGGGACCGCGTCCTTGAACAGGGACTGGTGCTTCAGATCACTGATGCAGCAAGAGATCACCTGGCAGAGACTGGCTACGATCCGTTCTTTGGAGCGCGGCCGTTGCGTCGTGTGATTCAGGAGAAGATCGAAGATCTTCTCTCCGACGAATTGCTGGCTGGCGCATTCAAGGCCGGTGACGTAGTGGAGTTGGATCTTGAGGGTGATGATTTCGTGGTCAACGTGCCGAAGCACGATACGAAACCTGAGGCCGAGAGTGAAGGCGAGCCGGAGCCAACTGCTACAAGCAACTGACCCTGTTCGGTGAATACGTAATTATTGGGAGCCCAGAAATGGGCTCTATTTATTCTTGGCGAAGATGTGATGCGCGGGGGAGGCACATGCAATGTGCCGTTACGTTCACGTGGCACCCAAATGTGTCAGGTATAGCGCGAACGGATGTTCATCGTAACGGTACGTTGCAACGTGCCCTACTGGGACTCAAGCTTGCGGACGCGATGCTCATGGGAGGCACATGTAGTGTGCCGCCATGCGTATTGAGACGACTCAGGAGTGTTTGCGGAGGGTGGAGGAGGTGACCATCAGGAGGACAGTGGCGATGAGTAGCATTACGCCCACGATAACCAGGGTGGGTTCGGCGCCGATTTTGTCGACGGAATAGCCCATTGGAAGCGCGCCCAGAGGCATAAAGCCAAAGCTCATCATATTCAAGCTCATTACGCGAGCACGGAACGCATCGTCGGTTGCCTCAATTGATAGCGACTGACCAAGGGTCATGCGCATTGAGCCTACGAGTCCGACCCCGACCATGATGGCCAGCCCCACGAGGTAGATTTGAGAAACGGCCAGAAGAAGCATTCCCACGCCTGAGCCGCCGATGCCGACAACCAAAAGGATGGCACCGCGGTGGTTTCCGGGGCGCAAATTGGCCGTGATTCCTGCGGCCAGCAATGCCCCAACGCCCATGGCAGCCATCAGCCAGCCGATCTCTGAGGCATCAATATCGTAGAGACGCCGTGCGAAAATCGGTATCTGCATCCGGAACGGCATAGCAAGCAGCGCCGATGTGAGGCCCGAGATGATTAGCATCAAAAGAAGGCGGTTCTTCCAGGTGTACTTAATGCCCTCGGCGATATCTGAAAAGACGTTGCTCTTCTTGCCATTCTTTGCTGGCCGGAAAGTTGGAATCAGGCTCGTGAAAAGTACCGCAAAGACGGACATCCCGGCGACCGCGAAGTAGACGGCTTCGGGTCCAAGCGCGCCATAGAGAATACCAGCTATCGCGGGACCAACGATGGTCATTATTCCCATTCCGGCGGAGTTAAGTGCGAGCGCGTTGGTTACATTCTTTTTTCCAACCAGGTGAGGTACAAGCGCTTGCCTGGCCGGCATCTGGAATGCAAAGGTCACACCCTGCAACATTGATGCGATAAGCAGGTGGATCCAGTGGACTGCGCCCGTGAAGATGAGTATCGCGACAACCAGCGCAAGAACTGCAGCAGCGCCCTGAGATACTTGAATTACGAGCCGGCGCTCCATACGATCGCCAGCAACTCCACCAAACAGCGACATGATGAGCATGGTGGGGGCGAACCCCATTGCGACAAGGCTCGTGATGAACGCGCTACCCGTGAGATCGTCAACCAGGAGGGTCCGAGCGATGCTTTGCATCCCAAACCCGCCCATGCCCAACAAGGAGCCGAGCCAGAGGTACCGGAAGCCACGGTACTTGAGCGATTCAAGCGTGCGATTGACGGCGGCAACCAGGCGATTGCTGCCGCCTTGTTCACTGGCTAACTCCTGGTCTGGAGCGGTGGATGCTGGA
>DBZV01000012.1:442-5308 GCA_002311865.1 Dehalococcoidia bacterium UBA1151 | reverse complement strand
CTGGAGCGGTGGATGCTGGACGAACGGAGTCATCGGCTCGGGATTGCGTCTCGTCGCCAGGATCAGTGGTACCCAGTCTCGCCATCGGATAATGATAGACCTTGTTGCCGGGTTGGGTGCTCGCCGCACGGGCATTGAACGGAGGCTCTGGGTGGCCGGATGACCGCGCTTCCACAGGCGCGGGATAGCCTTCCTCCGCGCTCGATCAGCGGGGCTTCGGCTGAAGTGGCGCGGAAGATGAGATCCTCACGTCGCTCCCAGGGCCTCGCTCCTCAGGACGACGAACTCTGTGTATCCCCCCAAGGAACCGCGCAAGTCGCATTGTCATCCTGAGGCGCGGCTCCGCGGGCCGTGAGGATCTCATCTCAGGGCGTTGCATACGAGATGTCGGGAAGAGGACAGGTCCACCACCGCAGTGCCAAAGCTGAGGATGAGTTACGGCCGATGCCCGATAGAATCGGGCCGCGCCTGTGGGGTTTATCCCCCTAAATGAAAATCGTGATGAGTTGGAGTGATACCGGAGCCACAATGGCACGAACACGGACGAAAACCGTATACGAGTGTTCTGATTGCGGAGCGATCGCACCGCGCTGGGAAGGGCAGTGCCGCAGATGCGACGCGTGGAACACCCTTAAGGAGGTCACGAAAACGCGGTCGAGCGGGTCCAGCGGCCGGATAGTCCGCAGTTCTGGCAACGGCGTTGGCAACGGTCCAGGCAGTCCGGCCATCCTGATCTCCGATATCTCATCAGATTCATCAACGCGCATATCGTTTGGCATTCCGGAACTGGATCGCGTATTCGGTGGCGGGGTCGTGCCGGGTTCCGTCACTTTGCTGGCAGGTGATCCGGGGATTGGAAAATCGACGCTGATTCTCCAGGCCAGCGCAAGCATTGCCGACTCTGGATCAAGCGTTCTCTACTCCACCGGCGAGGAGTCCGGCGCGCAAGTGAAGATGCGGGCGCAGCGGCTGGGCGTGGGTTCTGGCGACCTGTACTTGCAGTCGACGAACAGAATCGAGGATGTGCTCGCTGAAGCGGAACGTATGAAGCCGAAGCTGGTGGTGCTGGATTCGATTCAGACCGTGACATCGGCCGCAAGTGATTCGCTGGCTGGGACGCCATCTCAGATCCAGGCATGCGCCGGGTATCTGTCTGAGTTCGCGAAAAGGAGTTCGGTGCCCGTCATCCTTACTGGTCATGTCACCAAAGACGGAAGCATTGCCGGTCCCAGGCTACTTGAGCACGCCGTGGACGTGGTGCTGCACCTAGGCGGTGAGTCGACCAGCGGCCTTCGATTGCTTCAGGGCTCCAAGAACCGCTATGGGGCGACGAATGAGCTTGGTGTATTCGAGATGAGGAGCGATGGCCTTAAGGGTGTTGGCGACCCATCGAAAGCGTTCCTTGCACATCGACGCGCCAGTGCACCGGGATCAGCGATCGCCTCGCTGGTGGAGGGGACGCGATCCATCACCGTGGAAGTTCAGGCGCTCACCAGCCCCAGCAATCTACCGACACCGCGTCGTGTGGCGACTGGAATCGAGATATCACGTCTCCACCTGATCCTTGCCGTGCTTTCTCGTCGATTGCGGGTTCCGGTGTCAGATCAGGACGTTATCGTTAACGTGCCGGGAGGTTTGAGGGTGACCGAAACCGCGATCGACCTGCCGGTGGCTCTTGCGATCGTCTCCAGCCTGAGAGATAAGCCGCTGAACGAGGGCGTTGCCGCGGCTGCAGAGATCGGTCTGGGCGGTGAGTTGAGGCCGGTGCAACAGGGAGAGCGGCGCGCCAGGGAATCGTCGCGACTGGGGCTCACATCGCTGATCCTGGGGCGACAGCCGGACAAAGAGGCCTTGGAGCGGGAGAAGGCGGCCGGGGCGCTGCATTGCGATATGCTGGGCGATGCCATAGCCGAAGCAATTGCAGGTGATTCTGATAAAAGGAGATGGTAATGAGAGCAGCCGTATACCAGGGCGAACAAAAATTCTGCCTTGATGATCTCCCAACACCCTCGCCGAAACCTGATCAGGTTCTAATTAAGGTCAACTTGTGCGCGATCTGCGGAACGGATGTTCACGCATTTCTGTACGACATTGCACCGCCGGGCACGGTACTTGGGCATGAGTATTGCGGGGTGATCGTTGAGGTTGGCTCAGAGATCACCCGCTGGAAGGTTGGTGATCGTGTCATCGGAGGTGGCGGTGAACCTCCTCCCGGTTTTGAGCCGGCTGTGAGGAAGAATCCGAGATTCAACTACCGCACGATGGGTTTTCCAGAGGGAACTATCCGCGGGTACGCCGAATATATCGCGATGGATGAGTGGCAGCCGATTCCGGTACCGGAGGGCGTTCCGGATGAGGCGGCAGCCATGTGCGAACCGAGCGCGGTGGCCGTCCACGCGGTGCGCAGGTCTCGCGTGCGCGTGGGCGATTCCGTTGGGATTATTGGCGCGGGCCCCATTGGTCTGCTGGTTGCACAGGTAGCGCAGGCTGCTGGCGCGTCGAAAGTGATGATGTCAGAGCCAACTCCCGGTCGAAAAGCCGCCGCCGCGAGCATTGCCGTCGATGCGGTCATCGATCCAACTGAGCAGGACGTCGAGCAAGAGATGGTGGCCATGACAAACGGTCTGGGTCCAGACGTGGTGTTCGACTGCGCCGGCATCAAGGGCACGCTTGATCAGGCGTTCAACATTGTGCGGCGAGCGGGCGAGGTGGTGCTGATAGCGGTGCCGTGGGAGAAGATGCCGGTAATGGCGGTGGACTGGATGGCGCGCGAGACGGAATTCAAGGCCAGTTGGGGGTCAATTCCCTCGGACTGGCATGTGGCATTGAACATGATGGAAAGTGGGAAACTTTCCATCGCACCCCTGGTTTCTGATGAGAGCTATGTTGCGCTAGAGGACATCCAGGCGGCGTTTGAAGCGCTGGTCAAGCCAAGCACCCAGGTGCAGATGATTGTGCGGCTGTAAGCCACAAACGGCAAATCGTTATTCTCAGAGTCATATAGTCCGTTTTCGTGCGCAATACCTTACGAATTCAGCGAGGTTCGTAGCGACGGCTCATCTTCACCTCGAAAACTGGATTGAAACACCGTTGAGGATGTATAGTTTCGGAAAATCTTGCATAGGAGCGTGACTTGGCAAAAACAATTAGCCACATTGTGAAACGACCCGGCCGATTGCCCGGCGAACCTGATGTTGAGATACCGATAGCAGAGGATCTGGTGACCGTTCCCGGTTCTCCAACTCGCGAGAGGGATGTCTCTTTCTACAGCCGGGAATATCCGATTGAGACTCAGAACATCGAGAAGGCCGCGGACAGGGAGTGGGGCTGGACGATCTACACTCCCGAAGTGCTGGAGTATCGGAAGGGTCACGATGTGGCCAACAAGCCACTGATAGACGCGGCCGCGGTTAGCGGTGACATTCCGCCGACGGTATCTCCAGAAGCCGGTCTTGATGTAACGGACTCGATCCGCGCGAAGGCCACAGACCTCGGTTTTGGCGAGGTTGGCTTCACGAAGTACGACCGGCACTACACATTTGAGAGCAAGAAGAAGTGGGCGCGTTTCTCCAGCGCCATCTGCCTTGCGCTTGAGCAGGACTACGATCAGACCCAGACGATCCCAAGCCTGGAGGCTGAGTACGCTCACTTTGGAACGTACGAAATAGCCGGAGCCATCGCGCTTGAATTGGCGGCTCACATTCGATCACTTGGCTATCATGCACAGGTCCACAGCCCTAACGACAACAGCGGAATCTACATTCCTCTCTTTGTAGCCGCCGGACTTGGACAGCTGGGTGCGAATGGTCAGCTACTATCGCCCCACTTTGGTTCACGGGCCCGCTTGCTGATAATCACGACCGACGCAAAAGTGACTCACGATGAGCCGATTGATTACGGCATTAACAAGTTCTGCGATACCTGCCAGGTATGCGTTGATCGCTGTCCCGCCCGCGCGCTTGTAAAGGACCGCGTCTGGTGGCGCGGAACACACAAGAACAAGCTGATCTACGATCGGTGTCGGCCGGTAATGGTCACGTATGAGGGTTGCGCCATCTGCATGAAGGTCTGTCCGATACAAAAGTTTGGTATGCCGGAAGTTATGCAGCACTACGTTGAGACCGGTGAAGTCAAAGGCAAAGGGACCGAGGAGCTCGAGGGTTACGACCTGAGGGGCAAGGGACACTTTGGTCCGGGCGAATTGCCTCACATGGGGAAGGAAATTTTTGAATTCCCGCATGGAACGCAGACCGACTGGCTGGTTACCCAGTTCAAGGAAAAACTGGCGGCGAATGGAGGTCCGGAAACAGAGGACGCCGTTGAGTTTGCAGAAAAGCTAAATGTTCTTGTTGGTCGCGGGGACGATGCCCAGAGCGACGAGTAAGACTTTCACAGAGATCGGGGCACTTGTGGTGAGTTCAAACAGGAACTCTCTTGAGTGCCCCGAATTCTTTTTAAGGGTGTGTGAGATTCCTGGTGAATCTGGCACCTGAGGCACGTACAATTGAAACTGTGGGTGCCTCGGTGGCGCAGTGGCTAGCGCAGCCGACTTGTAATCGGCAGGTCGGGAGTTCGAATCTCCCCCGAGGCTCCAGATAATTTTGCTCCAGAATTCATGGATTTCTGCGTTGAGTGCACGGGGATTCTGTTGAATGGGCCGCTGGACTCGCGCGTGCGGGTTTTGTATTGTGGAAGCCGTAGCTCTGCGTGATAGAATATTCGTTTGTGGCAGGGGTGGGTGAGTGGCTAATACCACCAGACTGTAAATCTGGCGCCTGACGGCTACGTAGGTTCGAATCCTACCCCCTGCACCAGAGATGAATCACTGAGAGATTATTACGGGCCCGCATAGCTCAGTGGTAGAGC
>DBZV01000012.1:0-387 GCA_002311865.1 Dehalococcoidia bacterium UBA1151 | reverse complement strand
GGTAGAGCGCGTTCTTGGTAAGAACGAGGTCACCAGTTCAAGTCTGGTTGTGGGCTCCATAGTTTTGACGAATATATGTAAATGCCAGGAGGCAGCGTAACAAATGGCTAAGGAGGTCTTCGACCGCAGCAAGCCCCATCTTAATGTTGGGACAATTGGTCACGTAGACCATGGTAAGACGACCCTAACGGCGGCGATTACACAGGTGCTGTCGAAGCATAACGATCGAACTAAATTCAAGGCGTTTGATGAGATCGACAACGCTCCGGAAGAGCGAGAACGTGGTGTAACCATTGCTATCTCTCACACGGAGTATGAGACAGAGACGCGGCACTACGCCCACGTTGACTGTCCGGGACACGCTGACTACATCAAGAACATGATCAC
>DBZV01000045.1:1506-30666 GCA_002311865.1 Dehalococcoidia bacterium UBA1151 | reverse complement strand
CGCCATCGCACGGTTGTACTCCATTACCATCACGTTCTGCGACGACATGCAGATCTGGGCGCAGGCGAAGATGTTCACCGGCCCCGTTGCGTCGTGCGGCGCAAACGGCACCTGGTGCGCTGACGCGAGAATTGCGATCTTGTGCGTCTCAGATATGCCGCCGGTCCAGATCAGGTCCGGCATGACGATTCGGGCCGAGCCGTTCTCGATGAACTGGCGCAGCTGCCACCGGGTGAGGAGGCGCTCAGAGATGCATACCGGCGTCCTGGTGGCCGCTTGCAAACGGGCCAGGGCATCCGGGTTGAGCAACGGCATCAGATCTTCCTGCCACATCATCTCGTACTCATCCATCGCCTGTGCGATGCGGATTGCGACGGGCAACGTCCACTTGCCATGAGCGTCGTTGGCTATCTGCATATCCATGCCCACCGCTTCGCGAATCTCTCGGATTGGCTTGAGCGCCATATCCAACTCATTCGGCGAGAGAAACTGACCGTCTGAGGCGGTGGCAAGCGCGATTGTCGGGCCGCCTTTCATCGCCATAATGCCCTCGTCTAGAAGCCCGCGGGCCACATCTGCGGCTCCCTCATATGGCATCGAAGTTGCATACACCCGGATCTTTTTGCGCACCGCGCCGCCAAGCAACTCGTATATTGGAAGACCTGCAACCTGGCCTTTTAGATCCCAGAGAGCGATATCAATAGCCGAGATTGCGCGCATCTCCGCGCCGCCGTAGCCAGCATGGTCTGAGAGTCGAAACATCGCTTCCCAATGGCGTTCAATGGCCCCGGGATCTCGGCCAATTAGCAGCGGACCGAACCAGTCATGTATCGCCGCTTCGATGACGGTCGGCGCGTACCAGGTTTCGCCCAGACCAACTAGCCCTGTGTCAGTGGAGATCTGAACCCAAATTACCTGGGGCCGCTCAGCCACTCGAACGGTTTCAATCTTCGTAATTTTCATTTCCGTGTCCCGTCTGCTGACATTTGGTTGCGGCAGTATAGACCGAAGTTGAATCGAGAGAACATCTCTCATCGATGACCTCTCCCGTCGGTTCGGTACACCCACACACCTTTTCGACGCGCCCGTACCGGAGTAGAGTTGGACGCTGTTGAAATACACCCTACATAAACCGCTCTTAATCAAGGACCGTAGGAATCCATGAAGGCAGCACAGCTCGTCGCCCGTCGCACGCTAGAAATGGTGGACGTTGCCGAACCCGTTACGGAAGATGGCCAGGCCAAAATAAAGGTCGAAGCAGTCTCCCCGTGCGGTAGTGACATCCATGGCTCATTTGACGCACATATGGCGGAAGAAAGATATCCTCTGGCACCAGGCATGCCCTGCCACGAGATCGTTGGAACAATCATCGAGTCGAAGACTGATGAGATCCGCGAAGGACAGCGTTGCATCGTTCTGCCAACCCGGGGGACGGGCGGAATGGTTGAGTACATCACCCAGGTTCCAGAGAGGATCATTCCGGTTCCGGACTGGGGACCAATTGATGAGTGGATGATGTGCCAGCATTCCGGCACGGTTCTATTCTCTGCCAAGCACTGGGGCAACCCGGCTGGCAAGCGCATTGCCGTTCTCGGACAGGGGGGCATTGGCCTCTCCTTCACCATGCTGGCAGAGAAGCAGGGCGCACAGCAGGTGATCGGCATCGATCTATTGGACTACAGGCTCGAAAAATCACGGGACCTGGGCGCTACAGACACCGTGAATCCAGATAAAGACAACCTAATTGAGGCCCTGGAAGAGATCACGGGTGGCGAGGGCGTGGATGTTGTGGTGGATGCCTCTGGTGATCCCGCGGGTCTGGAGACGTGCATCCACGCGGTGAAGCGGCATGGCACGATACTTGGCTTCAGCCTCACAGGTTCAGAAGGCAAGCGCGCATCGTTTGTCCACAGTGACTGGATGCGTAAGGCTGTCTCCATCATTCCAACCCAGGTCGCGGGTACGGACCGCCCGACATCTGAGATTCGAGAGATGGTCGCGCTCAAAGAACGTGGATGGATGGACCCGGGTCTGCTCAAGTCTCACACCCTGACATTTGATGATGCCCAGATGGCGTACGACATGTACACAAACCACTCCGAGGGAGTAATCAAAGTCAGTGTGTCGATTCCTGGCTAGTCACAACTCGGAGTCCCCGCAACAGAATGAAAGCATTCCAACTTACCGCGCCAAGAACACTTGAGCAGGTCGACATTCCTGAGCCGTCGATTGAAGATGGCGAAGTCAAGATTAAGGTGGACCAGCTGTCGATCTGCGGTAGCGATATCATCCTCGAGTGGGGTCCAGACCTCCCCGAAGAAGAGTATCCGACCGCCCCGGGTGCCCCGAACCATGAGGTCGTCGGAGTCGTTGTAGAGAGCCGAAACGACGAGTACCTGGAGGGTCAGCGAGCGATCGTGATCCCTCGGAACGTTGCTGGAATGGCTGAGTACCTGGTGCAAACACCGGACCGGCTTATCAAGATTCCAGAATGGGGTCCTGCCGACGAGTGGGTGATGTGCCAGCACTCCGGCACCGTGCTCTACTCGGCAAAACACTGGGGCAACCCTGCGGGGAAGCGAATTGCAGTCCTGGGACAGGGTGGCATCGGCCTCTCGTTCACGATGATCGCGGAGCGGCAAGGTGCGGCGCAGATAATCGGATTGGACCTGGTGGAAGCGCGCTGCCAGAAATCTTCTGAACTTGGGGCAACGTACACCATTAACCCAGGCAACGAAGATATCTTTGAAGCACTGGATGAGATCACGAAAGGCGAAGGGGTAGATGTAGTCGTGGACGCCAGCGGAAATCCAGATGGTTTGGAGACCTGCATCCGCATGGCGAAACAGAAGGGCCAGATCATTGGCTTTAGCCTGGTTCCAGATCAGCAAACATTCAAGCACCGTGATTGGATGACCAAAGAGGTGACGATAAATCCCACGGTCATCGCGACCACCAACCAGCCGGTGAAAGAGATTCGAGAGATTGTTGCGCTGAAAGAACGTGGCTGGATCGATCCCGGAGTTCTCAAGACACACAACATGGCGTGGAGCCAGACGCCTGAGGCCTACCAGCTATATGCAGACCGGGCTGATGGTGTGATCAAAGTCGCGGTTTCCATCGAGGATTAGCGCAACACTCGATTCACAAGACAAGCCGTGGCATAATCACGGTTCTTATCTCGCAATGAATAATTATCCGTTCTAAGGAGTTATCGATATGGCCATAGCAGTTGGTGCATCAGCGCCCGATTTTTCACTACTGGACACAAGTGGGGAAGCTCACACGCTCAGCCAGCATAAAGGCCGGAACGTGATTCTTGCCTTCTTCCCGGCCGCATTCTCAGGGGTCTGCGACACCGAAATGTGTGAGTTCCGAGATTCCATCAGCGAGCTTGAGAACGCCAATGCTGATGTCATTGGCATCTCAGTGGACGCCCGTTTCTCCAACGCAGAGTTCGCCAGCAAGCACAACTTGCCGTTCCCAATCCTCAGCGACTACAGTCGCAGCGCCATCAGGGATTACGATGTTGTGTGGCCAGACTTCGCTGGAATGGACGGCTACGACGCCGCTACCCGCTCGGTCTTCATAATCGATGGCGATGGCACAGTGCAGTACGTCTGGGCAACCGAAGACTCACAGGGCAACCAACCGCCCTACGATGAAGTGAAAACAGCCGCAGCCAAGCTGGGCTAACCGCCAGTGAACGCTTAACGATCTTCCGGCAGGGGCAGGTTTGAAACCTGCCCCTCGTCGCGCCATCATCTGGCGTACATGTTGGATTATTGGGGCCTCCATATCACAATGGATAGCGCTCAAGCGCTAACGCACTGTACTGTTGAGGGGGGAGCGCATCCGGTGTTACTACAGGCGAAAGCCCGCTGGCGCGCGGTTTATTAGTGCTCAACCCAAGCGTTTAATCCAGAGACTCCAGAATGCAAGCAAAAGTTTTTACGGCAATGGACATGTCCACTGCTGAGTCGGTTCTAAAAGAAACAAACCGGATCATGGCCGAACTAGGCGTGGCCTACTTCCTCCGACACGGCACGTGCCTCGGCGCGGTACGAGATGGTGCGTTCATCCCGTGGGACGACGATCTAGACGTCGGATCTGTTTTAGGCCTCCACGGACTCACCGAGGAGAAAGTTGATCGAACGGTGGACGTGTTCAGGGAGAACGGGTTCACGGCCACCATTGTTCACAATGAACTCAACATTAGCGTGAGCATGCAGAAATCTGGCACGCAGATGGACTGGACCTGCTACCGAATATTTGGCGATGTGATCTACCAGTGGCCGGTCGTCAAGATTCCAGTTGCGCTGCATGAGGAGCTGAAGGAGATTGACTTCCTTGGCAAAAAGTTCTTCGTGCCCAACCCGCCGGAGGAGTATCTGCTCCTGAAATATGGCCCAGAGTGGATGATCCCAAAGCAGGCGGGAGGCTTCGAACAAGATGTCATGGACCTAATGCCGGAAGGCTCGCTGCCCGGCAACTCTGGACGGATAATGTCCATGCTCAATAGATTCTTGCCGAAACGATATACAGGCAGCTTGCTGGTTCTTGATCGTGAAGGTAGGCCTGTCGTAGATGCCCAGGTGGGAATTGCACCCACCAGTGTGCTCTCCGGTCTGGAGCGCTCACAGACTGACAAAAAAGGAATCACGCGATTCAGCCTGCCAGATCACGCCAAGTACGTGCTATCGATTCGATTCGGAGAGCACGAAGAGCTTCTCTACATGGAGAAGCTGCAGCCGAGGGTGCACTACGTCTATCGCCCGGACCCTGAAATCACCGCTGGCCGATACGACGTCTTGGTTCCGAGGTAAGCCCCACAGCGCACAGAGTTGACCTACTAGTTCAAGGCACTTATCAAAGGCCGCTCGAGTCCCCGGGCTGTTGGCCCCCGGCTTTGAAGTGCCTCCATGGCAGATGGTGGTGGGGAAGGTGGGATTCGAACCCACACGTCTTTTGGACACATGCTCCTAAGGCATGCGCGTCTGCCATTCCGCCACTTCCCCACGGTGCAGTCCGGTTCCAGTCGAATAAACCCGGACATTACAACCAAACTATTCTATCCAGAGATCTATCCTTCACCCAATCGGTATCGCAAGCGTATTCCACGATGTAGCGTTTCCAATTCCGCTTCACTGGCATATTCTGAGATTTGAACATTCGCCAGCCACCCCCCAGCCACCCCAAAGCGACCAATTGCCCGTAACTCAGGAAACACTGGATGAGATCGCCCTATCGAGGGCCGAATACGAGGCAATAGTCGACCGCCTTGGCCGCGAACCCAATGGCCTCGAACTCGGCCTCTTTGGTGCGCTGTGGAGCGAACACTGTGGCTACAAGCACTCGAAACCTCTGCTCCGAACGCTTCCCTCGAACAGCCCAAACCTACTCGTTGCGCCCGGATCCGAGAACGCCGGTGTGATCGATATTGGCGACGGTTTGGCGATTGCGTTCAAGATCGAATCGCACAACCACCCGTCCGCCATTGAGCCGCATGAGGGCGCCGCAACGGGCGTCGGCGGAATCGTGCGCGACATATTTGCGATGGGAGCCCGGCCAATCGCACTGCTCAACTCGCTCCGCTTCGGCCCGCCCAACACCCAACGCAATCGATATCTATTTCACGGTGTGGTTGGCGGCATCTCAGCATACGGAAACTGCATCGGCATCCCGAATGTTGGCGGCGAAGTGGTCTTCGACGAGTCGTACTCCGAGAATCCGCTGGTCAACGCACTCTGCGTCGGTTTGATCGAAGACGGACGCATCATGAGCGCATCGCCGCGCAATCCCGGCGATATCCTGATGCTAGTCGGCGCAGACACAGGGCGTGATGGCATCCACGGCGCCTCAGGCCTAGCTTCCCGCACGTTTGAAGATCAGGCGGAATTGCGATCAGCAGTACAGGTGGGCAACCCGTTTCTTGAGAAGGTGCTCATCGAGGCATGCCTCGAGGCGATCGAACTCGATTCCGTTGTCGGACTCCAGGATTGCGGAGCCGCCGGCCTGACCAGCGCGGCAATCGAATGCGCCCAGCGCGGCGAGATGGGGCTTCACCTTGATGTGGCGAAAGTGCCGCGTCGGGAAGAGGGCATGAACGCCTATGAAGTGATGCTGTCCGAGTCGCAGGAACGGATGCTCTTGATGGTCGCTCCCGGTGGCGAAGCACAGGTCACTGAGATATTCGATAAGTGGGATCTATGGGCCGCTCCCGTGGGCGAGTTCGTGACCGGCGATACGGTCGATATTTACGATGGAGACGAACTCATCTCGTCGACGTCAGTCCGGACACTAACTGACCCGCCCGAGTATTCGTTCACGGTATACAAACCCACGTGGCTAACCGATCTCAATCGCACCGATCTCTCGCTCCTTCCCCTGCCGGACAAGTCGCCGTCTGAGGTTCTGCTGCAACTGCTCGGCAGTGCCAACATCGCCTCCCGACGGCCTGTGTTCCAGCAGTACGACCACCAGGTGCAGACCAACACCGTGGTCTCCCCTGGCGGTGACGCGGCCGTAATGCGGCTGCGCGGCACGAAGTCTGGCATAGCGCTGTCTACCGACGGCAACGGACGCCTGACCTACCTAGCACCGTTTGCTGGTGCCGCAATCGCAGTGGCCGAGGCGTGCCGCAATATGGCGGCCGTGGGAGCGCGCCCCCTTGCCGCAACCGACTGCCTCAACTTCGGCAATCCCGACAAGCCCGATATCCAGTATCAGCTGACGGAAGCGGTCAACGGCATCAAGGCCGCGTGCGACGCGTTCGGCATCCCAGTGGTCAGCGGAAACGTGAGCCTGTACAACGAAGGCGCAGGCTCAGCGATCTACCCAACGCCCGTCATTGGCACGCTGGGCAAGCTGGCTGACGCCGCCATCCACGCCACGGCAGGTTTCAAGAACGATGGCGATCTAATTTATGTGCTGGGAATCGACGGGCTGAACGCGGCCGTTTCGTCGCTCGGAGGCAGTGAGTACCTGACTCAGATCCACGGCAAGGTAGAGGGCGAACCGACCATCGATCTCAAACTAGAAGTGGGTGTTCAGAATGCCTGTATTGAGGCTGTTGAAGCTGGAATTATTCGGTCGGCCCACGATTGCTCCGACGGTGGACTGGCAATAGCCATCGCAGAATCGTGTGTCATCGGCGGGGTTGGCGCCGTTGTAGACGCGGAACTTTCCGGCCGCTGGGACGCGACACTATTTGGCGAACAACAGTCACGAATCGTGGTGACGGTGGCGTCCGAACAGGAAGATGCGCTGCGAGAGATTGCACTAGCGCAAGGCATTCCGCTGCTCAAGATCGGCACAGTAGGCGGAACCCGCCTCACCATCAGCGGCCAGGTAGACGTGGCGCTTGATGGGCTGACAGAAACGTGGGACTCAGGACTGTCGATTGCAACGGGCGGCTAGTCCCGTTTAAGGGATCGCCCCCTGCTCGTCCACCTCATACGGGATAGCCAGTCCAAGACCGCTGAACACTTCATCCAGGTTGGCAATGACGAGACGTATCTCATCCTTTGTGGCCTCCGTGATGTTGCATTCAGAAACCGTGAAACATTCGCCACCATGGGCATTCTGGATTCGGGACAGATCCTGACAACTTTGATCGATCACCTCTCGCAGATCACGATTGGGCAATTGCCTGAGGTTGTTCTTCGAACACGGCCCAAATTTGAAGTCGTGAACCCTCCAGTCCAGTGCGCCACGTGCATCGATCATCGTGTTGGCGTTCTGGATCATCCACGGGCGAATCCAGGTCTCAATTGGCCCGGCGTAGTCGCGGGATTGAACGCGCTTAAGTTCTTGAAAATTCTCGACGCCATCTTTGATGACTGTTGGGCCAAGAATGGCGCCGGCAATCACCAAGAATCCAAACAGCACCGCAAACGCGAGCCTTAATGAGGGATTGCGAAGTCGTATCTCGATGGCATCCACTATAATCGTCATTCAAGAAATTCTATGCCCTTACGAACCGCTTTTGGGCAATGTTTTGCTCGAATATGCGACGCGTTTCACACGGATATTTTGATTTGTGATCGCCCAGGCGCGGGGGCCTCTAAATTGACATGCCATCTCTTGCTTGCTAGCTTTGAAGGGTTGCTAGCAAACCAAACCTTCAAGTGCCAATTCCATCCTGGCGCTCCTCTCCGGAGACATTAGTTGCCAACCTATGAGTACCGTTGCGATGACAACGGGCACGAATTCGAGATGATTCAGGGCTTTAATGATCCGCCAGGTGCAGAATGCCCAGCGTGTGGCTCGACCTCGCACCGCAGAATCTCCATGCCCGCAATTCATTTCAAGGGCAGTGGCTGGTACCGCAAAGACAACGCCTCATCCGGCTCGCGCAAATCCGGTTCGTCGTCCGATGAGTCCAAGTCCGACAGCAAGTCCGGTTCAGACTCCAAATCATCGTCGGACAAATCTTCAAGCTCGTCAGATTCGTCTAACTCTTCTGGCGGCTCATCAGGTGCCAAGACTCACACCCACGGCGGCTCAACACATAGCCACTAAGGCTATGGCAACCTGTCAGGCTTCCTGAGTTGCGCGCCGTAATCCAACGAGTCACTCGCTCAAACGTCACTGTGGACAATCAGGTCACCGGTTCGACCGAACTTGGCTTGATGATTCTGATTGGGGTCACGCACGATGATTCGCAGGAAGACATCGAATACATCGCCGAGAAATCGGTCAATATGCGCCTGTTCCCGAAGGAAGGCGATGAGTCCGGTTTCGATCAATCAATTCTCGAAGTAGGCGGCTCTGCCCTGCTGGTCAGCCAGTTCACGCTCTACGCCAGCACCCGCAAAGGAAGACGACCCAGCTTCACCGGCGCAGCGCCTGGAGACCTGTCCGAGCCTATCTTCGAACAAACGGTCGCTGCGTTCCGCGCACGTGGCGTCCCAGTATCCACAGGTGTCTTTGGCTCCTACATGCACGTTGACCTCATCAACGATGGGCCAGTCACGATACTTCTGGATAGTGACGACCGAAAAATGCCTCGAAAACACGCGGACTAGGCCCAACTGTTACGGTTTCGGCGGCGGAGCAATCCAGTTCGAGATGCTGCCCTCATGCGAGAACGACGTTTGCACGTCGTGACCACGCGATAAAGCAGGCTCATGGCCAAATGAATCGACGGCACTATGCCCGTTTCGCGAAGTCTGCGGCGGCTGCCATCCGCTGATGAAACTATCGTGGAACCACGTCGTTGCAGGGTCGTGGCCAAGCGAGAAGAACGCCTCATGCGCCATTGCCTCCTCCAGTAACGTTAGCCGGGACGTAGTGGCAGAGCTCGTGGCCGCAGAGATCGTAGGATCGTGCCAGAAAGAGTCGGTTCCGTTGTGCTTCCAGCTGGTCGCGGGATCGTGATTTACTGAGAAGAATGCATTATGCCCAAGTGATTCCGTAGCCAGATGAAGCTGCGTGCCGGTGGCGGCAGAGAGCGCCGGATCATGCCAGGCTGACCCGGCGCCATCGTGTATCCACGAAGTCTGAGGGTGATGCTGAGCCGAAAGATACGGATCATGACCGAGGGACGATTCGGCATCAAGGAAGCCAAGCGCCGAAATCAATGCGTCGTGCCATTTGGAGTAAGCGCCATCGTGAACAAACGAAGTCAGCGGGTCATGTTGGGACGAGAAGAACGCCTCATGCCGAAGCGATCTGACTGTGTGCTGATTCCCGCCGGACGCCTCGATTGGATCGCGAATCTCCGACAGCAAGGTGTCGTGAGCGACCGATTTCACGGGGTCGTGTCCGCCCCAAACCGACGGAATCGGGTCGTGGTAGTTGGAGTAGGCGCCATCATGCGACCAGGAAGTAAGCGGGTCGTGCTGCTCCGATAAGAAGCTATCGTGCCCGAGAGAGAGCGATACTTCATGGAACTTGAAGCCCTCACCCACGGATGAGATCGCAGGGTCGTGATATGCCGAGAGTGCACTATCGTGAATCCAGGACGTGACGGAGTCGTGCCCGCTGGAGAAGAAGGCATCGTGCCCAAGGTACTCTGCCGTGGTGCGCCCCTCAATTGAGAGAGTAACGGTCGTAGACGCGACGCCGGATATCGTCGGCTCGTGGAACGCGGATACCGCGCCGTCGTGTATCCACGATGTGCCGACGTCGTGCTGCGCTGACAGGAAGGGATCATGACCAAGTGACGACGCAGCATCGTGCTGCAGGGTGCTCTTAGCTGCCGATAGGACAGCTTCATGCCACTTGCTCAACCACCCATCATGAACCCAGCTCGTCGCTGAGTCGTGGGCAGCTGAGAAGAATGGATCATGGCCCAGGAAATCGACAGGGTCGATGCCGGTGCCTGACACGACTGGGTCGTGATAGTTCGTATACATCGCGTCGTGGATCCAGGACGCGGCGGCATCGTGGTTCACTGAGAAGAACGGGTCGTGCGCCAACGACTGCCTGGCATCGTGAATCTCCCCGACCGATAGCAGCGGCTCGTGATAGCGCGACAGTCCGGCCGCATGTATCCAACTCGTCAACGGATCGTGCCCGCCTGAGAAGTACGGGTCGTGCTGACTTGGCGTCTGATAGAAGAAGTAGTCTTCCGTCTCTCCCGCGTTGATCAAGCCTGTGCCAATGTAGTTATCGAGCACGGTGTCAGAAACTGTAATCCTGATCCACTTGAGCACTGGCAGCAATATCCCGGTGCTGAGTTCGACCGACGAACTGGCGGCGAGTGCGATTGGCATATTCCGCACCGCCCAGTCTTGCGACTCCTCCCAATCGCCGTCCTCATCCCAGTCGACCAACACATTCAGATACACAATCGGTACGCCTGAGCCGTTGGCCGTCGCGCCTGTCGATGTGGCAAACCATGAGTCATTGACCACTGAGATGATCAACTGGGTATCGGAGCTGACCAGTCCATCGTCGAAGTCGCCGTTCAGTGCGATAGCATCCGGCTCACCCGTGTTCGTGGCGGCGAGGCGGATGGGATCAATCAGCTGATGCCTTGCGCCATTTGAAGCAGTACTGGATGGATAAATCTGATCAGGCGCATCACCAAAGTCCCAGCCGCCGACCTGGAACGTTGTAGTTGCGGTAGTCGTCCCCTGGTGAGATACAAACGTGAAAGCTGCCGTGTAAGGGCCGGGTTCTGCTCCATCTGGCAGTGCCACAGTGTAAGTTGAGCTCCATAGCGTCGAATCCTGAACGTCCGCAAAAGTGACGCCGTTCGGGTCCGTCACCGTCAGACGAGCGAACCTGCTGGTTTTGTTTCCAAAGCTCAGATCGGTTGTCAAAACACCCCTCATCTGGTGGCCAAAGCCGTCTTTCACCGACAAGTTGAGTACAGGACTCACCCCCAGCGCGAACGACGTACTTGTCGGACTCAAGACCGCCTCGAACGACCCGCCGGTTGTCGACGTTGCTATCGAGCCATCGGCTACGGCAAGGTCATCCCAGATGTTCACGGAGTAGCACCAGATCAGGCTGCCGCTCGTTTTCTGCAAGTCAATGAAGACGTCCCATGTTCCGGGTGAGACCTTCACCGTCTGACCGTTGGCTGGATCCATCAATGGGAACGTGAGGCTTCTTTCATGAACCGGGAACATGTACAGATCGTCGAAATCTCCAACGAAATCGACCCCAAGATCACCGGTGCCTATAACCCTCGCGTCCAGACCGAAGCTGGTAGTTGTGGGATGAATCGTCACATCAGGAAACACGAATACATATCGGGAATCGGTGCTCCTCATCTGAATCTGATAATCGCCTGGCATCATTGCCACAGACGAAACACCACTTGAATTCGTAACTCCGGCCCGCGCAGTCCACGCATCTTGGACACCCACCCTCACGGAAGCAAACGACAACGGACTGCCATTCACGTCGATAGCGTTGAACACGACGTTAGTTGTCGAAGACGGCTCAATCGTAATCACTGCGGGGAGGGTACTTGTGGCCCGAAGCGCAAGGTTTGGCGTCTCCGAAACGACGCTGATTAGCACCGTACCTGTGGATGAAATACTCAGCGAATCTACGAGAAGCTGCCCGTTGGAGTCGGTGGTCAGTCTGAATCCGCCTACGGCTAACGGGAACTCGCTGGTGCTGTCGGCATCGTAGATTAACACCTTAGCCCTTGATACCGGATCCCCAGAAGCGTCCTCAACCGTGATGTTCAGGACCGGCCCGCCAGCACACGCGGAGAACTCAGACGTGTTTCCAGAGCTATCGGAGGCGGTCATCGTCACATGTAGATCGCTGGCCAGCACCAGTGGCACGTCTCCACTGAAATTTATGTTCCCTGAGCCGTCCGTTATCAGACTCTCCGTCAGAAGAAAGGTTTCGCCCTCTCCATAACCTGTCGGATCACAGGCCGAGCTGGAGAAATAATCCAGAATGTAGGTGGATGTTGGCACTCCTACAAACGTGCCCGAGATTGTCGTGACCGAACCCTCGCGCGCCACGGAGGTGATCACAGGGAAGGGCTGAGAATTGTTCCCTTCAATCGTGAACCCCGCCGTCTGAACTGAAGACTGAACCCGGCTGGAGCGAACAGTCTTACCATCGCTGAGCACGTGAATTTCGGCGTCTGACTGGATGGCGATTGTCGAATCGTTCTCCACCGTGATCTCATTGCTTGTGACGCCATCTCCCGGACAATCCGTACACGATCCCAGATCATATGCGACAACCGCAAGATCGATGCCGAGTCCCGTGTTCGAATGAATGGAGTTATACGAAATCCAGTTTCCTGTGGAGCTAGCAGCACTCGAAGAGAGAACTCTCACGCCATCACCCCCGTTGAAGGCGATGAGGTTGCCTGTTGTACTTACTCCACCAACTGCAGTGTCATGCGCCCCATCCTTGATCAGAACCCCCGCGTCACCGTTAGGAAGCGCCGCTGTGCCATCTGGCGAGGCGCCAATTGTGTTGTTCCAGAGGGAGTTTGGACCGGTAGTAGTTCCGCTGATTGACACCCCAGACCAACCGTTGCCAGAGATCACGTTTCCGTGTGCCGGCGTACTGCCACCAATCGTGATCTGAGATGAACTGTTGACAGAAATACCATTCTGACCGTTTGGTAATACAGCCGTTCCGGCGACACTGATTCCTATGTAGTTGCCAAATACCTTGATCGTTTCGTCATCAATGCCAACAAGCCTTATCCCATGCTGCCCATTGCCGGAGATCACGTTCCTCGCCGCACTTGTGGCTCCTCCAACAGTCACCGATGTTGCCCCATTCGCGATAGATAGTCCAACATCAAGATTGGGAATAGCCGTAGCACCGCTGATGTCTGTTCCAATGAAGTTTCCTTCGATGATGACTCCGGACGTGGTGGCACCGATAATCGAGATGCCAATCTGGTTGCCGGAAATCAGGTTGGCCTGACTGGGATGGCGTCCTCCAATAACGTTGGCCGTACTCGTGGAACCAGGTATGAGTGAGATGCCCGCCGATGAGTTTCCGATTCCGACTGCGCCTCGTACGTCTGTCCCCAGAAAACTACCCTCAATATGATTGGCGCCTGAACTCACAACAACTACAGATCCCGAAAATTGGCCGATGGCGATGCCTCGAATGGTGGAACTTCCGGCCCGCAACTCAAGACCACTCGTGGAACCGCTGACTATCAATCCGCCGTGCAACTCAATCTTGATAACGGTATTGAGCGATGTACCTGGTTGAGCTGTGTTGCGGCTGGCACCTGTCTGGGAGTAGCCATCAATCAGAACCGCATCCTCGATGAATGGCAGCGTGCCAGTCGGGGAGATTCTGAACGACGTGGTACTGGCGACGTATCCCGGATCAGTCGTCGGGATATCGAAAAGAATGACCTGATAGCCGCTGCTGGCATTCGACTCCTCAATCGCCGCTCTCAAAGTGCACTTAGTGGAGCTGCCAATTACATCGCAGGCACCATTGCCCGGGATGTAATCTGGAGAATTATCCGTTGAATTGACCACCAGGGCGCTTGTATATGGCACAACCGTATTCGACAAAACAGATACCGTTGACGAGGCCGCGCCATTGAAAGCAATCACCGTAAAAGTGTGCCGCTCACCCACGGCCAGGCCGTTGAGCGTAACCGTCGTTGTGGTTGCGACAGTGGTCGGTACTCCGCCGGGCGATGCCGTGATCGTGTAACTGGTGATCGGCGCCCCACCCGTGTCGATCGGTGGTAACCAGGTCACGGTTGCGGCACTAACGCCTTCCACGGCAAACACATCCGTTGGCGGCCCCGGCGGACCGGCCGTGACCTCAACGTTCAATGGAATTTCTATGACCGGCTCATCCGGGTCATCGCTAGATATCCGAAGAATCTCAGAAGAGGTGCCAACGGGATGTACGAACGCGTTGAGCGTGATGGTGAGATCTGTACTGGAACCTGCCTCTATGACTGCAGAAGTGGGATCAACGATAACTACCGGGGGAGTGATAAGCACCGCCAGGTCGTCTTGCACATATTCCGCGAAACGCGCGATCTGAAGCCCAACAGTTCCTGACGCGTTCTCGATTCCTACCGTTGTGCGAGTGTTATCTCCAACGATTGAATCGTACTGGATCTTGATGAAATTGGACGACTCACTCAGCATGATCTGGAATGTATATTTCTCGTCGCTATCGCCAATTGCCTCAGCCCGATCCCAAGTGACAACCAATTCCCTGGCGGGGGCCGTGCCGCGCAACTCATACATGAGTCGATCTTCCGACGGCACAACAAGGTCTTCCCAGAATGCCGCGATCAGGTTGTTGGGAGTTGACGCGGTGGGCAATGGCGGCGCGATAAACTCCGCCATGCTCGTGGATGTGAATCCCACGATTCCATTGGTGCCCACATACAGCGTGCTGTAGGTGATGCCGTAAAAGTCAAAATCGAATCCAATCGGTATCGCGCCAGAATCGTCATCACCACTGGTTATCGGAGTTCCAGCGCCCGAAATATCCACCCAGCTGTACACCGGTCCACCGGCCTCGTCGCTATCCCGAAATGTGTAGCCAAATGCATCCGGACCACCGGTTGCCTCACCGCCGATCGGCTCGTTCGGAATTGATGCCGTGAGTGTCAAAACGCCCGGACCGTCATTGAAAACCGTGAGGGCTTGCGTGAGAATCGTTTCCGGCTCGGCAACCAAGGCGATTGGTGTAGACGTTACACGGATGTCAGAGGGAAGCTTGGGGGTGACCGAGTTTGAAGGTGAGGAACTGGCGCTAATCCCCAATGCGTTGATGGCCTTCACCACAAACGTGTACGAAGTTCCGTTTGTCAGGGCGGTGACCGCCGCTGTGGTCGCAGAGGCCGATGTTATTGCGCTGCCCGCAGTTGGAATCGACACGACCTCATAGGAGAGTGTTGGGCTGGTTCCCGGATTCGCCGGTGCGTCCCAAGTAACGGTGGCCTGAGCGTTGCCGGGCGCTGCCACAACATTCGCGGGCGCATCGGAGTGCCTGACATCCACGGAGATGGTCCGAGTACTCGTGCTGATTCCAGATTCCCCAGCGGTGAATAAGATCGCCACGTTGCCTAAAATAGACGGCGTCCAGGCCGCTGTGTAAATACCGTCACTGGATGTTGCGTCCAATCCAAGCCCATCGTCCACAAGAGTCACCGTTGCATCGCCTGATGAGAAGCTCGCAGTCACTTGCGCTCCTCTCACTATGTCCGGCCCAGCGAGGACCTCCACCTCCAATTTCGTCGAAGGACCGGTGTACGCAACCGAACCGAAATCTGGTCCCAAGATCAGCAGCGTCGATGTTGAACCGTCGTTCATCAGGGAGTTGTACGCGTTTGCGCGCCCTCCCGTGGCTACAAGGCTGTCCCATGCCGACAGAGAATCGACTGAGTTGAGCAGTATTCGTCGTATCTGTGCGGAGTTGTAGTTAGCGGGCAGGCCGGCGATCAGGGCAGCGATGCCGGAAACCATCGGCGTCGCCATTGAAGTTCCGTTCTTGATTGCGTATGTATTGCCAAGCTCCGTGCTCAAGATGTTGGTTCCAGGCGCTGTGAGGTCGACCGATTGCGATCCGTAACACGAAAAGGATGCCCTCACGTCGTTGTGATCCGATGCCGCGACCGCAATCACATAGGGCGAGTCGAATGACGATGGATAGTGCGGAGTCACATCGTTATCGACTCCACTGTTTCCGGCAGCCGCAAAATGCAAAATACCCAGCGCTCCTGCCTCGTTCATCACGTCCAACAGTGCCTGGTTGAATGACTGACTACCCCAGCTGTTCTGAGTGATTTTGATGTTCACGCCACGCTGCTTCATATCGATGACGTACTGAAACGCTATAATGGCGTCGCTGGCGGTTCCGCCGTCGAGACCCAGGAATTTGAGCGCCATGATGGAAACGTTTTGCGCTATTCCTGTGACGCCAAGTGAGTTGTTGCCGACGGCGCCAACGGTTCCGGCAACATGCGACCCATGACTGTCGTCATCCATCGGATCTGAATCGTCGTTGGCAGTATCAATCCCATATATGTCATCTATGTGGCCGTTGCCGTCATCGTCAATTCCGTTAGCTGGAATCTCATCGGGATTGACCCACATGTTTGCGGCGAGATCTTCGTGCAGGTAGTTGACGCCAGTGTCGATCACAGCAACAACGATTGACGAAGAACCCGTGGTGACATCCCATGCCTCCGGTGCGTCAATATCAGCATCCGGCGTTCCACCAGTCTGACCAGTGTTGTTCAATCCCCATAACTCGGAAAAGCGTGGGTCATCGGGGATGTCCGTCGCCCGGTAGATGTAGTTTGGCTCCGCATACTTGATGCGCGAATCAATGGCTATTGCGGCGGCGGTCTCCAGTTCACTCCCAGGAGGTACACTCGCCACCCACGTATCACCGTTGCCAAGCCGGGTCTCAAACGTCACGTCTTCGGGCCACTGCTCGCTCGCAAGCAGTGCCGTCGGAACCTGCGAACCAGTGCCCGGCGGCTGAAACGTAATCAAAAGCTCACCCGGCACAAACAACGCGTCTTCAGGGATTGAATCCAAAGGGCTGAGTGAATTCTCACCCGCGACCGGAGCGATTTCCGATGCGTTCGCAGTTCTATCGGAAATTTCCAGCAGGATCAGGGAAATAGAACCAACAAGCACAGCCAGTACCAGGGCCGGAAGCAGCGATGCCACCGGACGCGCTATTGTCAGTCGAATTCGCTCTGGCAAATTGTTAGTGGAAATGTTGACCTCTGGCTCCAATTATTCCAGCCAACAGCCAGATCAGACCAGATACCTTCGGGGGACCCCTGTCGGGTGCGTGTACGGGCCACCGTAGATAGTGGATCACAATATCCAGCCCGAACCGCCGCAAAGCATACAGACGAAACCGCTACTACGGCGACCAGAAGGCCATTAACCCTTCGGCTATGGCTATCGGCTTCGGCTCGCCAGCAGTGTTGACCACCCACACGGTATCGATGTCGCGTTCCTCGTCTCCGCGGCCGCTAAACGGTCCAATCAGATCGCCCGCAAAAACAATCGATCCGCCGTCAGGTGACCAGAATGAGTGTGACGAAATGTACTGATCAAAGAACACATGCATCATCGCAACTCACCACTCGGCTCAAATTTGACAATGTCACTTATCAAGTTCATGTCGCGATCGTATATCGATCACAGCATCAATCTTGTGTTGTCGGTATTTCGCCTCGCCAATAGTCGTTTCCTGCCATCGGGCGACCACATCGACAATAGATAGTCACCTCGGGCGACAAACTCCTCACCGCGAGTGGCTGGATCAATGATTGAAATAGACGATTCGCCGCTGGCGTCAAGTGAACCGCGCAAGAGCATGATCGAACTGCCATCTGGTGACCATTTGAACCACGCTGCAGCTCCCGCGTCCAAGACGCGTTCCAGAATGCCGTTTGCCGGATTACTCATGTGGAGAGCCGCACCATCGCTGGTATCGACCAGGAAGAGAAGACGATCATCATCCGGCGCATAGTCCGGCGCAAAATATCGAATTGACACGCCATCCAAGGCGCTGGAAGGGCCCACACCAAACGGCTGTTTGTAGGTGAGCAATCGGTTTCCATTATGGACCACCAACTCTTTGGAATCTAGGGACCAGTCCATGTACACCGGCGCGCCAGGAACCACCTCAACCGTCTGCTTGGTGATTGTATTAACCACGAAGACCTTCAGGCCCTCCGCAGTCCCGGTAATGAACGCCACTTTCTCACCATCCGGGGACCAGAGACTATAGTGCGGCCCGCCAGCGACAACATTCCCTGATCCGGGCTCTCGTTCTCGTAAACGACCTCAGGGAACTCCGCGGAAGCCCCATATGAGTCGGTGGGCATCAACAAATAGGGCGAAGCCGAAAGCGCTTCAGGCATCGCAGCTGAATAGAGGATCTTGCTGCCATCTGGAGACCAGCCTGGCCACGTGTACCCCGGGAATTGCCCTTCCTGCGGTAGTCGGGCTCAGTCTGGCGAAACGCGTATACGATCTGTCCCATCACCCTAAATGGTGTAGATCTGAGAGTCGGGGCTGACGAAGACGATTCGATCGGTCACATCGCTCGCAATTGAAGCTGATGAAATGGGCACCAGTGTTGGGATGGAGACAGTTGTCGCGATCGGTTCGGCGGCGGCAGGTATCGAGGTCGGGGCGGGCGAGGTTGGCAGTGCTGGGGTGGGCGAGGTCGACTGTGTAGCAGCAACTTCGGTGCCAGAGCTGCACGCCGTGATTGCAAGCGCGCCGATAACACCGAGAACTACCACGAATCGCCTGAACTGGAGTCGGATCAACTGCAATGTTCCCCCGGGATCCGTGATCCGAGTTGCGACCGGACCTGCGCCGATAGAAATGTGACGTCTTCAAGTAGTTCGATAACCGGTTCAGCCCGGATTCAATTTGGCGTTCTGGTGACGAAGGATACCTGTAACTTGGTGCTGGGCGACATTGTTCAATGGATGAAACACACGTCAGACCCGAAACGTCATCCCGGACAGGGAGACAACAGACTCACTCGCCAGCCCAACGAATATCATCCCGGACATGGAGACGATAGTCGGAATGAGCCGGGATCCGAGTGCTGACTGCAAGGCCGCCACCAATTGACGCGGACTCAGTGCGGGAAATGGATCCCGGCTCGCCTACCGGCGTCCGGGATGACAGTTATTACGGGGTAACTCATTGGGGAATTCCAAGGTGGCATATTCCCGGTTGAATAACCGTTCCGCCTACCCGGAATAGTCCACGCTGATATCCAGCGCCTGCACCGAATGCGTTAGCGCGCCAATGGAGATCAGATCAACGCCTGTGGCCGCGACTTCAGCTACCCCATCAAGCGTGATTCCGCCGGATGCCTCAAGTATTACGCGGCCATCAACCATCTCGACGATTTCCCGCATGACGGCCGGGCTCAGATTGTCCAGGAGCATGATGTCTGGCGAGCCGTTGATAGCATCTCTCGCCTCGTCGATGCTCTGTACCTCGACTTCGATTTTGATCGTGTGCGGAGCGTTAGCTCGCGCACGCTGAACGATCTCGGCGATAGATAGCCCTAGCTGCTGGAGCGCCTCAATGTGATTGTCCTTAATCAGCACGCCGTCCCCAAGTGCATGACGATGGTTCTGCCCGCCACCGCTTGCCACGGCGTACTTATCGAACCATCGGAGACCGGGCGCGGTCTTGCGGGTGTCGACGATCGTTGCCTTTGTATGGGCAACAGCATCCACGTACTGCCGGGTGGCGGTTGCGATACCGCTCATGCGTTGTGCGAAATTCACGGCTGTGCGCTCAGCCATCAAGATCGATCGGAAATTGCCTTCCACGGAGAGAATGGCGGTCTGAGCTTCCACCGTGCTCCCGTCCGAGAGCAGCGGTGTGGTCGAAAGAGTGGAATCGTAGGCCAGGAAAGCGGCTTCAGCCACCTCAATACCGGAAACAATGCCCGGCTCACGCGCCACCATAGTCACGCGCCCTTCGTGTTCAGCCGGGATGAGTGAAGTCGTCGTGGGGTCACCCAGCGCGAGGTCTTCCAGGAGCGCGGCCTTTACGGCACGCTGGATCTCTAGCGCAGGAATCGCAACCATCGCCGTCATCGCCCCGTCAAAACCAATCTAGGCAGTTCGGCCTATCGGGCAAGATCGAGCATTCGCTCGAGTGCAATCCGCGCCTCGCCCGCAATTGGCTCAGGCACTTTGATTTGATTGATCGTGATGCCCCCGCGCAGGCCTTCAAGAACCCAGAGAAGATAAGCCGGGTGGACCCGATACATCGTGGCGCACGGACAGACTATTGGGTCCAGGCAGAACACCGTCTTGTCCGGGTTCTCCTTCGCCAGCCGATTCACCAGGTTGATCTCGGTGCCAATTGCCCAGACAGAGCCAGCCGGAGAATTGGTCACCATTTGAACAATCTTCTCGGTGGAGCCGTTGAAGTCCGCGGCAACCACGGTCTCATTAACGCACTCAGGATGAACGATTACGTTGACATCCAGATACTTCGCCCGGGCATCATCAATCTGCTGCGGAGTGAAGCGGGTGTGTACAGAGCAGTGGCCTTCCCACAGGATGACCTTGGAGCTGCGAATCGCCTCAGGGGAATTACCGCCAAGAGTCTTGAACGGTGACCAGATGATCATCTGGTCGATCGGGATACCCATCGTCAGGGCAGTATTACGGCCCAGATGCTGGTCCGGCAGGAAGAGGACTCGTTTGCCCCGGCTAAACGCCCAGTCAAACGCATTTCCCGCGTTCGACGATGTACAGACGATTCCATTATTGCGGCCACAAAGGGCTTTGATGGCGGCAGTGGAATTCATATAAGTAATCGGAATGATTTCGTCGGATGCGCCCAAAACGCCCATCAAATCATCCCACGCATCTTCAGCGTCTTCGGAGCGGGCCATATCTGCCATGGAACATCCGGCGGCAAGGTTGGGCAGGATTATCTGCTGCTCATCAGAGGTGAGGATATCGGCCGTCTCGGCCATGAAGTGGACGCCGCAAAATGCTACGTACTTCGCTTCACGCTCGGCTGCTGCCATCTGCGAAAGCTTGAAGGAGTCGCCACGGAAGTCTGCGTACTGGACAACATCTGCACGCTGATAGTGATGGCCAAGAATAGTGAGATCTTTGCCAAGCTCGGCTTTTACCTCGGCGATGCCGTCCGAGATCTCATCAGGCTTGAGCTTTAGATACCGGATTGGCACCTTTTGCCATTGCACACCGGTTCGGAACTCATCTTCAAGAGTCCGCGTTCGAAGTTCGCTGTCGGTCTGGCAAAATGCCGACTGCTCTAGCTCAGTGATCGGAATTGTCACCGGTCGCGGCTGTCGCGCGCTGGTGGTCATGCCGTAATCGCCTCCACTATTTGAGCCTCTGTAAGCCGGCCTCGCAACGAGTACGGAGATACCTCCGTGATCTCAACGTGCACGAACTGTCCGAGCTCAAGCTCTATGTCTTCAACAAACACAAGTTTATCTGTTCTTGTTCTACCGGTGTGTGAACCACGGGAATGACCATCGATCATGATCTCGAATGTCTGCCCAACCAGCCGACTGTTTATCTCAGACTGGAGCTCATCCTGCAAGGCTTCAACAGCCCTCAGGCGTCGCTTTTTCTCGTCGATTGGCACATCATCGGGGTACTGACGCGACGCGATAGTGCCTGTCCGCACTGAATACGCTGCTGAGTGGACCTTATCGAACTTGACTGCGCGCAAGACATCCAGGGAATGCTCAAACTGAGCTTCCGACTCACCTGAGAAGCCAACAATCAGGTCCGTTGTCAGCGCAACACCGGGAATCTTCTCACGCAGTTCGGCAATCTTATCCAGATATTCGGCTTGCGTGTAGCCCCGCCGCATCCGCTCCAGGACCTCGTCATCGCCCGCCTGGAATGGCAGGTTCACCAATTCGCACACCTTTGGCAGGTCTCTGATCGACTCGATAATCCGGCTGGACATATCGCTGGGATGTGATGTCAGGAAGCGAATTCGTTCCAACCCGGCGACCTGTTCAGACGAATAGAGCAGGTCCGCCAGATCTTGCGGTGGCGAAAAATCATGGCCGTAGGAGTCAACGTTCTGTCCAAGGAACGTGACTTCCTTCACACCGCGCTGCACCAGCAACTCGACCTCGTGGATAACATCGGTGACGGTGCGGCTAACTTCGCGGCCGCGCCGATAGGGAATGATGCAGAAACTGCAAAACTTATCGCAGCCATGAATGATTGGGACAAATGTTGAGACCGTGGGAGCGCCGGGAACAAGATTGTCCAGGCAGCCCTCATAGTCCACGCCCAGAGCAAGTCCCACGGTTGAGATGATTGGCTCAAAATTTTGGGGCTGTGCCCACACGTTCACCTGGGGAAAGCGCCGGGAGAGATCGTCGGTCTTCGGGCCAACCATGCAGCCCATCACGCCGACGATGCGGTCGGGGTGTTTTTCCTTGATGCGCTTCAGCTTGCCCAGCGTGCCGGTCGCAGTGTCCTCTGCGGACTGCCGCACAACGCAAGTATTGAGAATAACGATGTCGGCCTCAAGTAGATCGTCGCTCTGCTCCAGGCCCATGAAATCCAGACCCGAAGCGAGCCGCTCCGAGTCTGCTTTGTTCATCTGACAGCCAACTGTCCAGAGGTGGTAAGTAGCCATATTTCCAGATTGCACAATCCCGTCTTCGAGCTAGAAGACGGGATCAAGTCGTAAATCTAACGATAGTTTTTTTACTGGCGGAGGGAGTGGGATTCGAACCCACGAGGGGGCTCAACACCCCCAACCCGCTTAGCAGGCGGGCGCACTAGGCCTCTATGCGACCCCTCCAAGCCATTACTACGACTATACCCGCCTCACGTACGCGCGCGCAATTGCGTCACCAGACGAGAATTGCTCACGTGTCATGTTCGCAGCGTAACCTTTCTGCCGTATCCGGCTACTACATAACAAGATGTTGGATGAATTGGCTGTTATCCCCGATACGATGACCGATTCCGAACTCGTTCGGTTATTACAAACCGGCGACAAGGATGCGTATGGCACCCTGTTGGAGCGGCATCGGCCAACTGCCGTGCGGCTACTGCATCGCGTTGCCAGGAATACCGCTGGGGTGGGAGACATCATCCAGGAGGCGATGTTGATCGCCTATCTGACGATCGACGATTTGCGGGATTCCAACCGTTTCGGACCATGGCTCTGCGGAATATCCCTGAATCTCTGGCGCAATCAGCTTCGTCAACAGCGGTGGGATCAGCCCCTCAATGAGGTGACAGATCGATCAAGCCGCTCGCGGCCTGAAAGCGACCCGGCAATGATTGTCGAAGAACAGTCGAAGAACAAGAGTTGCGCGCGCTGGTGTTGGCGGCAGTGGGCGATCTGCCGCAGGGAGCGCGCGACGCCACGTTGATGTTCTACTACCGGCAAATGACAGTCCGGGAGATCGCTGACGGTCTGGGAATCTCGCCGGGCGCAGTGAGAGTGCGCCTGAACCGGGCACGCATCCAGTTGCGCAAGCTGCTAACCAGTGATTCGGACGTACCCGTCCGAGCAAGGAGAAATTCGATGTTGAAAGTGACTGTTGCAGACGTAGTGGACTCAGCGCTGATCTCTGGTGATCCTGAAAAATCCGGATCTGGCTCTGTTGCCATACTCGCCACAGAGGCCGGCGATCGCGCCCTGCCGATCTGGGTCGGACGAGGCGAAGGCGCGGCGATTGCACTCGGAGCGCGTGGTGTGGATATGCCTCGACCGCAAACCATGGCGCTGATGGCGGCGCTGCTCAACGCGGCCGGAGCGAAAATCGATCAAGTGCGAATCACCCGACTTGAAGGTGACACCTTCTACGCGACGGTCGATATATCCGGTGCGGATTGGACGCGCGGCCAAGCGACGCGATCGCCCTAGCGTCGCGAACCCACAGCCCCATCTATGTGGCAGAAGACGTGATGAAAAAATCGGGAATGGATATTCCCCATGGAAAATCGTTCGATGTGGGCGACGCTAAAGGTCTCGATTCACTAGTGCGCGAGGCGGAAGAGGCGTTCCACCAGCATCAGTCCCGGGAAGAATCAGAAGAGGCGGAAAAGGAAAAGTCGTGCAGGCGCCTGACCGAATTGGTCTTTGGGAACGATGATTGAGCCAGAAATCCTCTCGTGAGGCGCGGTGAGCACGAGGCTAAGTTCCGCTGGGAGCATTGCCCACTCCTGCGCCAACATGGATATACCGCCAGATCTTGATATTCGCCCTGTAAAAAGGCCGCCTCACGCTGGAACCCCTCAAACGTGAAGCCCAGTCGCTCCGCGATTGCTCGGCTGCGATGGTTCTCTCGAGCCCCACGGATCATCACGCGGTGGATGTCCTTCTCCGCGAACGCGATATCGATCAGCTTCCAACAAACGCGCGTAGCGATGCCGTTACCCTGTGCGCTTTCTGAGAGGGAGAAGCCCAACTCGCCAGCATTGTCCGACGATCCCACACCCTTCAGATTTGCTGCCTCCACCAATTCACCCTGCCAATAGATCAGCCCACCGATACGCGACTCCAACTCCTCCGGGGATGTCCTACGCTCCAGCCACATCCTCACTTCGGCGCGCGTTTTGGCGGCCGCGGCAAACGGCAACCACTTCGCCAGATGATCTCGATTCGCCTGAACCCACTCGAAATACGGTTCCTCGTAGTACATCGTCGGAATGCGCACGATAATCTCATCGTCAACGCGAATCTGACTCACAGGACCTTCCTCATCTGAATACAGGTGTCACGCATCTCTATTGCCGTCCCGTCGGCGGTGTACTCCGTCCACACATCAAGCACAAGCTCTCCGTGTTCGTCGTAGCCCAAACTTCGGTACAGACGCGCTGCATTCGGGTTTTCGACTCCAACCTTCAGTACAACTGCGCCCAGCCCGCGCTCCACGGCCATCGACTCGACGGCATTGATCAGTGCTGATGCGATTCCCCGCCGCCGGTGCCGCGGTGAGACGTCCAGGGCAAACAAATACAGTGCGCCGGGATGCGATTCAGTAGCACCGCCGCCAATACCCACCGTGCCAACAGGCTCCCCATCAATGAGCGCCACCAGCATCTCGCGATGGCCAAGTTCTACCTCGCTAAATCGATCGCGCAAGCTTTGCGCGTTCGGCTTATGCGTCAGATAACGCGCCAATAGCTCAATATCTGATTCTGTGACGGGTCTGATTTCGACTGACTCCATCTCAACCTCTGCCCATTGGCGCTCATCTGCGATGATTACAATTCGAGAAACTGATCAATAATGCTTAGCGTAATAGCGGACAGTAAACCAATTGATAGTCCCTGGGAGGGCCCGTACAAGCGTTACGACCATACTCGTTGGCGATCGGCTTCGTAGCCATCCTGAGTGCCTGTGGCGGGGATGCTGCTGAATCAACTGTGGAAGCACCTCAACCCACTATTGCCGCGATCGCGACCTCTCCCTCCTCCCCGGTTCCCTCTCCCACGGATCCCTCTCCCACGATGGTCTCTGAAATCTCGGTTATCCCTTCCGAAGAACTGGCTGCATGGGGAACCGATACACGCACGCTCGCCTTCGCCAGCCTAAACGGCCTGGCCATAGATACGGACGGCTTCATTTACACGACCGAATTCAGGGGCAATCGAATTCGCAAAATTAGCTCTGACGGCAAGTTAGTCCTTGAGTGGGGCACTTCCGGATCAGCGGACGGGATGTTTCAGGCGCCAACGGGCGTATTCATCGGCCCAGACGGCAATGTGTTCGTGGCGGAAAGCGGGAACGACCGGATCCAGAAGTTCACATCTGGCGGAGATTGGCTCGCCACAATCGGCTCGTTTGGTGCAGGCGACGGTCAGTTCCAGTCCGCAATGGTGCTCGCAATCAGCGATGGCGGCGAGATCTTCGCCTCCGACTGAGGTAATAGTCGAATCAACGTGTTCCACCTGGATGGCAATTCCCTCCGCACGCTTGCGAGTCGGGGTTAAGACCCTGGCGAACTCAACAACCCCACCGGCATCAAGATCGGTCCCGACGGTAATCTCTGGGTGGTCGATCGCGGCAACAACCGCGTACAGGTGCTCACTCAAGATGGCGAGTTCGTGAAGGGTTTCGGCACGTTTGGCGATGGTCCCGGTGAATTCAACGTGCCTACCAGCATCGCGTTTGACCATGCAGGCAACTTCTATATCTCAGAGTTTCGGGGCAACCGCATTCAGGTCTTCGATCTTGACCTCAACTATCAGGGCGATCTGATTCCCGGCGTGCTTCAGGGACCACACGGTATGGTCTTCGACGCCAATGGTGACCTCTTTGTGGCTGATACAGGTAATGGTCTGATCCGTAAATTGAGTTTGGCCGGAGACTAATCCCTGATCAATGCTCGCTCTGCATCGGTTAGCGACAGAGGTGGGATGCCCCAATCGGGGGGCCCGCTTGAAATCGGCCCATGATGCGTCAAATGGCGGCTCTCCAGATTGGATCCGTTCCACGGCTGCCAGCCCGTTCGCCCTCAAACGCGCCTCATCACCGGGCGTGAAGAAGCCGATGCCTATCGCCTCTGCCAATTCGTCCTCGTCCTTCCATTTCCAGGACTTTCGATCTGGCGCGATCACCACGTCCAGCAACTCATCGTGTAGCGAAAAGCCGTAATCGGTCCGCACCTGAGGGCGTTCCAGATTCACGTACCAACTGCTGAGTTCGCCACCCGGGTGATTCCAGAAAACACCCATGGACCACGGATTGCACCGCTGGGAGATCCGAAGCGAGCCCCGTCCGCGCCATGAGTGTCGTCGATATTGCCCGTTCAAATCGCTAATTGCGCGAACCTGCTGGCTGGAATGTGACTCCCAGTCGCCGGTAAGTATCAACAACTCGGCCCCCACCGGAATGAATGTGACCGTAGGTTCTGGACCATCCTCAACAACTATGGATGGCACGACTACCCGAGATTTGCCGCGGTCGATGTCTCGAACGACAACATGATCTCCGGGCTTGAAATAGTCCACCGCATCTGGTCTTTCTAACCGGGAGTATCGTTGATCCAAACCTCACCGCCCTCAAAGTGCTCTTTTTTCCAGATCGGCACAACCTCTTTCAGCCGATCGACAAAGTACAGAGCAGCCTCAAATGCCGGACGGCGGTGTGCCGCGCTCACGGCAACCACCATGCTCTTTTCGCCGATATTGACGCGTCCAACACGATGTGCAACGGCGCATCTGTCAATCTCATAGCGCTGCCGCATCTCGCTGAACAGTTCGCGAATCTTGTTCTCCGCCATCGGCTGATAAGCCTCGTACTCCAGGTATTCCACGTGACGGCCATCGTTGTGGTCGCGAGTTACACCTTCGAATATCACGATCGCACCATTGGAATCAGCGCGGACGTGGTCTGCAATCGCCGTCGTGTCCAACGGCTCGCCTGTCACTTCCACATGATCGTCCTGCGCCACCCCTGTTCCACCACTCACTGGCGGAATCAGCGCGAGTTCATCCCCATCGCTCAGGACGAAGTCCCGCTGTTGATACTCCTCATTAACGGCACACATGATGGCGGTCGGGACATCCCAGGTTGACTCGGTGGCGTCACCAGCCGCGTCGATGGCGTCAGACACGGTTGCACCTTCAGTGATCTCGATTGTCAGACGCGCGACGCCAGCCCGGTCTTTCAGGCCGGCAAACAGCAACACTTCAATCTGCAAGAAAACTCACCTCAATGTATTTCTATCGAACATCTTAGATGCACACCGTCTGAGGTCTCAATTATTTGTTAACGAAAGGGGTGCATTTTTACGGATGATTTCTTCCGGCTGCTTGATCAGTTCATCAATATCGACCGATCATTCCCTGTTATTGGGCCAATTGACAAGTCCGGGTTCGTTGACCAGTCGTACTCATGGACAATAGAATCAATAGTTGCGTTATTAGATAAAGAATTGACCCTGCACCGATCTCGCAATATTTAAGGCGGGTTGGGTGCGTTCAGGAGATACAGCAAAGAATGGTTCGCATCCGCCTGCGACGGATAGGCGCCAAAGGACATCCCTTCTACAGAATTGTGGTCGCCGATCAGCGAGCACCGCGTAATGGTAAATTTATTGACCAGATCGGCACGTACGATCCGTTCCCGGATCCACCGGAAATCATTGTTGATGAAGAAAAGACCTTAAAATGGCTCCGAAATGGCGCAAGTCCTTCTGAGTCCGTCGTACAGTTACTGAAAAAATCAGGTCTGCTAGAGAAGGTGAAGTAAGATGAAATCGGCCATGAAAGAGATGGTTGAATACATCGCCAAAACGTTGGCGACTGAGCCCGACGCGGTTGAAGTTACCGAGGAACAACGCGGTAACCGAACCATCATCACCCTGAAGGTTGATGACGTCGATAAGGGCAAGGTAATCGGCCGTGGCGGTCGTGTTGCTGAGTCGATTCGTTCGTTGCTCCGTGTTGCCGCTGTAAAGCAGCGCACGAGAGTGATCCTTCAGATCGACTAGCCTCTAGAAAATACTGAAGCCGCCAACTTAGTTTTACTGGTCGGCTGTTTCGATACGCGATTAAGGTTGGTAGAGGCAGGTTTGAAACCTGCCTCCTTCATTTAACGCATACATGACTTCATCTCGAAAAATACCACGCACGCCAAAGCGTCCGCAAAATCGCAAGCGCGGACCCCGGCCGCCCAGTGTCCCCACCGCGCCAGTTGAGCCATCGGCGCCCGGAAGAATCGTAGTCGGCGAAATACGTCGGCCATGGGGACGATACGGTGATCTGTCCGCCACGCTCTACTCAGGCCTCGAAACACCGATCAAGCCCGGCTGGAAGATCTACATCAACGGTGAGACGCACATCGTTGAAGATATCAAGACCGCCGGAAAAGGCGGGATGGTGCTCTCGCTGGAGGGCATCAATGGCTCGCACATCGCGGGTGGATTCCGCAAAGCCGTTATAGAAATCGATTCCGATGCTCTGCCACCACCACCGGATGGCATGTACTACGGTCACCAGCTCATCGGCATTAAAGTTGTGACAGTTGAGGGCGATGAGGTTGGCACAATCAACGAGATCATCGAGACCGGCGCAAATGACGTATATGGAGTAAAACCCGCCTCACCGGATGAGCAGGATGTGATGGTTCCAGCACTGAAAGACGTGATCGTTAGCGTCGATCTGGAAGCGGGCGTCATGACGGTTAAACTGCCGGAAGGGCTCATTTAATCCGCCGTAACCTTTGACCCCCTTTG
>DBZV01000045.1:471-1465 GCA_002311865.1 Dehalococcoidia bacterium UBA1151 | reverse complement strand
CCCCTTTGACCCAAAGAATCTACGGGCGATATCATTCTCCCCATATTTATCGAATCGGCTCACACATAACCAACCGCAACGCCCCGCTGGAGGATTCAGATGTCTGGACACTCAAAATGGTCCACCATCAAGCACAAGAAAGGTGCTCTGGACGCCAAACGCGGCGTTCTGTTCACCAAGCTTTCACGTGAAATCATTGTCGCCGCCCGCTCCGGTGGCCCCGACCTGGACATGAACTTCCGTCTGCGGCTGTCCGTCCAGAACGCAAGGTCCGCCAACATGCCCAGCACAAATATCGAGCGAGCGATTGCCCGTGGCGCAGGTACTGGCGCCGAGGCCGATCAGCTTGAAGAACTGACCTATGAAGGCTACGCACCGGGTGGCGCGGCCATTATCGTCCAGGGCCTGACCGACAACCGTAATCGCACCGTCGCCGATGTTCGATCGATGTTCACGAAGTCCGGCGGCAACCTGGCTGAAGCGGGCGCCGTCTCGTGGGGCTTCGACAGCAAGGGCACCGTACTGGTCACCATCGCCGGAGGCCTGGATCCTGAGGAGATCGCGCTCGAAGCAGTTGACTCAGGCGCAGAAGACTTCGATATCGATGGCGCGACCATCAACTTCACCACCGACCCGGGCAACCTTGATGTGCTTCAGAAGGCTCTTGGCGCAATGGAAGGTGTGGAAGTCGACACAGCTGAACTGGCGATGGTCCCTCAGATCTTGATGGAACTTGACGACTCTCACGCCAAGCAGACCTTGAGGCTGCTTGAAGCGCTGGAAGACCTGGATGATGTGCAGAAGGTCTTCTCAAACGCAGACTTCTCAGACGAAGTGCTGGCGGAGTTCAGCGTCGTCTAGGCAGTCCTAGTCCTGAGATCCTGACCGGTCGCGCCAACGCTGCGTAAGATTCCGGCTGAGACGCCCTCACCCTCCGCCACTATTGTCTGGAAGATATCGGCTTCTTCGATCTCATCCTCACTTCGCGCCGCAG
>DBZV01000045.1:0-239 GCA_002311865.1 Dehalococcoidia bacterium UBA1151 | reverse complement strand
GCCATAACACCGGACGGCCTAGACGCAAGCGCCAACAAGATGTGCTTAGTTCCAACAAATGTGTGCCCTCTTCGGCGCGCTTCTTGAGTTGAGAGGCCGATCAGTTCCAGAGCCCCTTCGGCCAGTCTGTATGGAGAAACGAAGTCCGCAAGACTATCTACCGCGGTAGTCACCATCCCGCGTTCCATCGCCCACTTCAGAGTCAGTGCGATCAACGAGACGCTCCTGATTCGAAGTGT
>DBZV01000024.1 GCA_002311865.1 Dehalococcoidia bacterium UBA1151 | reverse complement strand
TACGCCATCTCAGTGCCGCTGAGCAAGCAGATGGCCATCGAGAATATCGCCGACCGTGCCGAAAGCTACGGAATGTCGGGAATCATGGTGGATGGCATGGACCCAGTTGCGGTGTACGAGGCGATGTATCTGGCGATTGAGAATGCGCGAAACGGCGGTGGCCCAACTCTTGTCGAGGCGAAGGTTGAGCGCTTCTATCCCCATACGAGCGACGACGATCACACGCGGTATCGTTCGGCGGAGGACATCGAGACGATGACCAGCCGGGATCCCATTGAGATCATGGATCAGATGCTGAGCAGCCGCGATGTGCTGGGCACAGCTCGTAGAGAGCAGATCTGGGAGTCTGCGCAGCGCATCGTCGATGAGGCCACGGAGACCGCAGAAAATGCGCCGCTCCCCCAGCCGACCGGCGACGACGATATCTACAAGCACCTGTACGCGGACTCCGATGGCAACTAAGACCGTCATTGAGGCGGTCCGAGACGCCATGCACGAGGAGATGTCACGCGATCAGACCGTGCTGGTCATGGGCGAGGATATTGCAGAGCGAGGCGGCGTCTTTCTCGCGACCGATGGTTTCATTGAAGATTTTGGGCCGGCGCGAGTGATCGATACACCGCTTGCGGAGTCATCCATCGCGGGTATTGCGCTGGGCGCCGCGGTGAACGGCCTGCGTCCCATCGCCGAAATAGAGTTCGCTGACTTCATCTGGCCCGCCATGAACCAGATCGTTGGAGAAGCCTCCAAAGTCCGCTACGGGACCAAAGGGAAAAAGCACGTGCCGATGGTCGTACGCATGCCGTATGGCGGGGGTGTCCGCGGCGGTCTTTATCACTCACAGTCCATCGACGTTGTGTTCGCCCACCAGCCCGGGCTGCACGTCGTGGCGCCTTCCACGCCATACGACGCGAAGGGCCTGCTCAAGTCCGCAATTCGGTCGGATGATCCGGTGATTTTTCTTGAGCACAAGCGGACCTATCGGCTTGTGCGCGGCGAAGTTCCTGATCAGGAGTACACGCTGCCAATTGGCGTGGCGGACGTGAAACGTGAAGGCACAGACCTCACGATCATCGCATTTGGACTCATGGTGCACTACTGCCTTGAGGCCGCGAATATGGTTGCTGAGGCAGATGGAATCGACGCCGAAATCGTTGACTTGCGTTCACTGACACCTCTCGATCGCGACACGATTCTGACCTCTGTCCGCAAGACCAGTAAGGCTCTCGTGGTGCAAGAGGACTCGCTCTCCTACGGTGTGGGCGCGGAAATCGCAGCAACCATCGCTACCGGAGCGTTCGAAGATCTGGATGCACCAGTAGCCCGACTGGCCGGCCCGGATCTGCCAGAGATGCCTTTCAGCCCCGCTCTTGAAGCGGAGTACATGCTGTCGCCTGAGAAGATCGCAACCGCAATCAGAAAACTTGCTGCCTACTAGCCGGACGGAGTCTCTGTGACCTACCCGATTCAACTCCCGCATGTTGGCGAGTCAGTGACGGAAGCCGTCATTGGCAAGTGGCTTGTCGCCGTTGGAGACCACGTAGACAAGTTCGACCCGATGGTTGAGGTGGTGACGGACAAGGTCAATATGGAGTTTCCGGCGCCTGAGTCGGGGACGATCACCAGCATCACAGCGGTGGAGGGTGACACGGTTCCGATGGGCTCGTCGATCGCTGAAATGGACCCGGACGATCCCGACGCCGTGCCGGAAGCGTCCACATCCGGCATGGCCGGCACACCTGGAGGCCCCGGACTGATTGGCGAAATGATCACCGGCGCGAACGTTGGTCCCACTGGCGGGACATTCGCTGACACTAGCCTGGAAGCACCGCCTGGCAGCGAGGCCGCGAACCAGAACAGCGGTGGTACCGGCGAAGGGCGCAATCGCGCCGACTATTATTCGCCGGTCGTCATGCGCCTGGCGTCACAGAATGGCATTGACCTCTCTACGGTTAATGGCACTGGATCAGGTGGGCGGGTAACCAGGAGAGACGTGCAGGCGGCTATCGAAGGTAGTGGATTGCAGGTAGAGGCAACGCCAGCTTCAAGCGCCGGTCCTGGCGATGACTCACTGGTTGAGCCAACGCCAATCCGGAAGATCATCGCCGCGAACATGGTGCGGAGTTGGACTCAGATACCGCACGCGTGGACCTCCATAGAAGTCGACGTCACCGGGCTGGTGAGGCTCCGGAACTCACAGAAGGAGTACTTTCGCAGCCGAAACGGCGTGAGCCTCTCTTATGTGGCATTCAGCCTGTTCGCACTGGCGGCCGCGCTCAGGAAGAACCCGCTGGCGAACTCGGCCTGGGTCGACGGCAAGATCCGCATGAATGGGCGCGTGAACATCGGTGTCGCAGTAGCTTCTGATGATGGGCTGGTCGTGCCGGTTGTGCATGATGCCGATCAGTTGAGCGTTGCTGGTCTTGCTGGTGCTGCCGCGCCCCTGATTGAGAAGGCGCGCGGTGGCGGTCTCACGCTCGAGCAGGTGCAGGGCGGTACGTTCACGCTCAACAACACTGGTCCACTTGGCTCCGTGTGGGGCGGCTCAATCATCAGTCCGCCGCAGGTGGCAATTGTGAACACAGAGGCGATCGTCAAAAGGCCCGTGGTGGTTGAGTCCGATACGGGCGATAGTATTGCGATACGGCAAATGATGAACCTGAGCCTGTCGTTCGACCACCGGGTTCTGGATGGCGCGGAGGCGGCAATGTTCATTCAAGACGTGAAGTCTGGGCTTGAGGCATTCGGACCAGGCTCCGATATCGGCTGAAACGGTAAACTCGTTGGGGAAGGCAGGTTTCAAACCTGCCCCTACGAGTGGGCCGCCTGGCACATGGCAAGGTATGCTGCTAAAGTGGACTATCGGTAGAGGAGGTGTTCCTATGAGACAGATTGACTTGCGCAGCGACACGGTTACACATCCCACGCCGGCCATGCGTCAGGCTATGGCCAATGCCGAGCTGGGCGACGATGGCTGGGGCGATGACCCCACAGTGAACCGTTTGCAGGAGGTGGTGGCCGACATGCTGGGTAAGGAGGCCGCACTCTTTGTCCCCAGCGGCACCATGGCCAATCTCGCCTCATTGTTGAGCCACTGTCAGCGGGGGGACGAGATAATCGTCGGGGACCAGTCTCACATTTACCTCTATGAGTATGGCAGCGCCTCCGCCTTTGGAGGAATAGCCTACCGTCAACTACCCAATGCCGAGGATGGAACCATGGACCCAGAGATGGTGGAAGCAGCCATTCGTCCTTCCTCCCCCAGGTTCCCCCGCACTGCCCTGGTGTGCCTGGAGAACACCCAC
>DBZV01000166.1:4093-6088 GCA_002311865.1 Dehalococcoidia bacterium UBA1151 | reverse complement strand
GCCACCGGCACCAACTGCGACGAATGTGCCTGGCAGGCTACATCCCGATGCCTGACTCAGGCCACAAATCTTGCGTCCGGTACTAACATAGAAACTGGTACAACTATTTGGGGCAGGTCACAATCTATAATCCGCCCAATCCAGATACAAATAGGAGGCAACATATGGGACCCGACGGCAAACCACTGGGCGAGATCGCCACCGACGTACTCTTCGAAAACGACCGCGTGAAGATATGGAACCTCATCGTGGAACCCGGTGAATCCAGCGACTGGCATCTGCACGGGCGAGACTACGTCACCGTAATCGTCGAGAGCAGCGGCGCCCTGGAATCGCAATTCGCCGATGGAACCGGCGGCGAAAGTCCCAACGAAGTCGGAAACTTCACATACCACGATCAGCACCGCGTCCACCGCGTCGTCAATAACGCCAACAAGCGCTACAAAAACGTCCTCATCGAACTGAAGTAGCCTACGAATCCGGCGAGCGCCCAATAGACTTAGCCAATGTCCAACACCGCTATCACCGCGCGCCACGTACAACTCTCCCACCCAATGGGAGACCAGATCGCCATCTTCGGCCGCGCCGGTAAATCTTCTCTCGGACGAGCAATCGTGACACAACGAGACGTGCCACACATCGACATCGACTACATCCACCACATGCCAGGATGGGTTGAACGCCCGACTGAAGAGATCCGCCAGATCATCGGAGAGCGGATGGACGCCGCAATCGATGGATGGGTGTACAACGGAAACTACAGCCCGGCGCGAGATATCGTGATAGCGCGCGCAAATACCGTAGTCGTAATCGACCTGCCGTGGCCCGTCATGCTTGCCAGATACTTCAAACGCTCCCTCAAGCGCTGCTGGACGCATGAAGAGATCGCAGGCGGGAACTTCGAGACATGGCGCCTCGCGTTCGCCAGCAAGGAATCCCACCTCTGGTACATGTTTCAAACCCGCGGGCGAAACTACCTGAAAGTGCTCGGCCCAGAGATATCGGATGGGGCGATTTACTACTCCATCAAAACCACCGGCGATCTGAACGACTTCTACAAGCTGCACGGCCTGGTGCGCGATGCGTGAGGCTTGGAAAATCTCGATGCACGGCGGCCACTCCGGTGACTTCTCCAAACACGGCCAGGACGACCTCGAGCCCATGGTCAAAGCCGCCATCGCATTTGGCTACACAACCTTCGGAGTAACCGCACACGCACCGCGCTCCGCCAATAAGTTCCTCTACTCAGAAGAGGTTGAAGCCGGTTACACCCCGCAAGATCTCGACGCAGACTTTGCCAACTACGTCACCGAAGCACGCCGACTTCAGACCGCCTACGCGGACCAGATCGAGATCCTCGTCGGCGCAGAAGTAGAGATCGTCCCCGAAGCCGCGTTCGATTCCGAAGCCGCCGCGCTGCGTCAACGCCACAAACTCGACTACATCGTCGGCGGGGTCCACTGGGTCAACGAAACGCCCTTCGATACGTCCCAGGAAGACTTCAACACCATCGTAGCCAACACCGGCGGCCTCGAACCCTTCCTCCTCCGCTACTACGACCTCGTTGCCGCAATGATCGACCGCGTCCAGCCAGAAGTAGTCGGCCACCTCGACGTCCCACGCCTCTACGCTGGAGACAACACCGCCACCCAATCAGCCTTTGTTCGACAAAGAGTCGACGCCATCCTCGAACGTATCGCAGCTGGCGGCATGCTGCTGGAAATCAACACCGCCGCACTCCGAAAAGGCCTCACCGAGCCATACCCCGCATCATGGATAGTAGAGCGCGCACGCGACGCCAAAATCCATTTCACACTCTCCGACGACAGCCACTCAGTACCCCAGGTAGGCGCCCACATCCCCGAAGGCCAAGACTATCTCCTAACCCACGGCGTCCACTCCATATACGCCCTCAGCGCATCCGGCGAACCACGCGAGATACGGCTGCCCCGATAGCCGCGGGGCTTGGTTCTCCTGAGCCCGTCGAAGGGCCCG
>DBZV01000166.1:0-4017 GCA_002311865.1 Dehalococcoidia bacterium UBA1151 | reverse complement strand
CCCCCCCCCCCCCTGGGGGGGGTTGGGGGGGGGGGGCTGTTTCTCTTTCGCCGCCCCGCGGCCAGTGCCACCTCTGGTGTGTCATCCCGGAATCGGAGATTCCGCGGAGATATCCGGGATCTCACCGTTGCTATCCGCCACAGCGGCTCATCGACCAACTCCCGGTAGCCGCGGGGCTCGCCCCGCCTCGCCCCAAAACAGCGCGCACAGAACTATGACCCACAGGCCACGTCGACCATTGGTCGGGCAAGCCCGGCGGCTACCCCGCCGCCCCGCGGCCAGTGCTTGCATGGCAGATGCCCTGCATGGCAGCTGCCCCATTTCGGGAGAGGGTCAGCGTGAGAGGGCCGTCCGTCTTCCGCCGCCCCGCGGCCAGTACCAGCTCCGCTGCTAAGCAAACCCCTCCGGCCGCCGCTCCTGCCACGTCGCCACACGCTCGTACGCATCGCCCACGCTCAGCACCACATCATCCCGATAAGCTTTGCCCGTGATCATCATCCCAATCGGCATGCCATCATCCGTAAACCCGCACGTAACGCTCAGCGATGGACTCCCCGACGTATTGAACACACCCGTGAAATTGCCCAGCTCGCCGCCATCCCGCGCCACATTCTCGCCCGGCGCAGGCGTGCAACCCTCAATCGTCGGCGTCTGAATCGGAATCGTCGGCGTCACCAGCACATCAACATCGGCCATCGCAACCCTCAACTTCTCGATAAACCACGCCCGCGACCGCTGCGCCTTGATGTAATCCTGCGCGCTAATCCCAACACCCGCCGACAACCGGCTCAGCACCTCCAGACTGTACTGATCCCGATGCGCATTCAGCCACTTCTCGTGAACCGAAACCGCCTCCGGCATCATCACGCCAAGGTTGATCGGCCGACCCAGCCGTACCCACTCCATCGAAATCGTCGATACCACGGCTCCATGCGACGCCATCAACTCGATCGCCGAGCGCACCGCAGCCTCAATCTCGGCGTCGATACTCTCGAAAAAATAGTGCTCCGGCACACCCACGCGAACTCCATCCAGGCTGCCACTCAGCGCAGCCCCGTAATCACTCGGCACCTCGCTCGACGACGCCGGATCAGCCGCGTCGTACCCCGCCAGCGCATTCATCATGTGTGCCGCATCGGCAACACTGCGCGTCATTGGACCAACATGATCGCAACTCCACGATAGATCGAGCACCCCCGCGCGACTCACCACCCCATACGTCGGCTTAAGCCCCGCAATCCCGCAGACCGCCGCAGGCATCCGTATCGAACCACCCGTATCGCTCCCAATCGCCCCGTAAATCAACCCACCGCCAACCGCGTTGCCCGAGCCAATGCTCGACCCACATGTGATCCGGTCGAGATTCCACGGATTACGCCCCGGGCCATAGTGCGGATTGATACCCGACGCACCCATCGCAAACTCAACCATGTGCGTCTTCCCAATGATGATCGCACCCGCATCCTTCAGCTTCCGAGTGATCGTAGCGTCGGCCGATGCCACGTTCTCCTTGAGAATGGTCGAGCCACCAGTAGTCACCGTCCCCGCAACATCAACCAGATCCTTCAGCCCAATCGGAATCCCATGCAACGGCCCCCGCCACTTGCCAGCACCGATCTCAGCTTCCAGAGTCTTCGCATCCTCCCGCGCCTGCTGCTCAAACACCGCCAGAAACGAGTTCAACGTCTTGCCATGCGCCGCAATCCGCTCAAGACAGTTCTCAACCAGCGTAACCGGCGACAACTCCCCACTTTTGATCCGCGGTGCAAGCTCATCAATCGTCGCAAACGCGAGGTCGTTATCCATCTGTCGACTCCTCGCCCTCTCGCCGCAATCTCAACTCAACCGCAGGCTCGTGACCGGACGAATCGATGCCCCTCACCGCCTCCGCCGCGGCTTCAGACACCTCAAGCCGCTTCAGCACCCACTCAATCTGTTCGGCGGTCATCGGAATGCCAATCTCGGCGTACCGCTTGCTCAGCGACTCAAAATCCCACTTTTTCTCAGCCACATCCACTCCCAACTCAAAAACGCAAGGAAAAGTTTCCTGTCGTAGATCCCGAAGCAATCGGGGAGGCCACTCGAAGGGCACTTTTCCGGCATCCCTTATTCATGAAACGGCAAAACTCGAGGCCGAGTATAGCGGCCAGCGAATCCGCCCGATGCTACGCTTATTGAGCAATGAGAATTACCGAAATTCTGGAGTCGTACGTCCACGCCGCCCTCGCCGATGCTGAACAGGCCGGTGACCTGCCGCCCGCGGGCGCCGTCGAGGTCGTCATCGAGCGCCCCAAAGAGGCCGAAAACGGCGATTTCAGCACCAACGCAGCACTCCGACTCGCTCGCGTCATGCGCATGTCGCCACTCGATATCGCAAACAAAATCGCAGAGACCGTCGGCGATAAACTCGAACTGCAGAGCGTCGCCGCCGCACCACCCGGCTTCGTCAATTTCACCCTCTCGCCGTCGTGGCTCCAATCCCAGATCCGAGAGGTCCTCCGACAGCCCGATACCTACGGAAATCTCACCATCGGCACGGGTGAAAAAGTGCAAGTAGAGTTCGTCTCCGTCAACCCCACCGGCCCACTCCACGTCGGCCACGCCCGCGGCGCCGTCATCGGCAGCTCAATCGCCAACGTCATCGAAGCCGCCGGTTACGACGTTACCCGTGAGTACTACGTAAACGACGGCGGCAACCAGATACGCGTATTTAACGAATCGCTATATGCCCGTTACATGCAGGCCGCTGGCCACGATGTCTCGCTCCCCGAAGGCGCCTACGAGGGCGACTACCTCACCGAGTACGCCGCAGGCCTGCTGGAAAGCGAAGGCGATCGCTTCGTCGCGATGGAGCGGGCAGAGGCAACCTCCGAAATGGCCGCAATCGCCCTCAAAGACACCCTCAAAATGATCAAGGAAGACATAGCCCTTCTCGGTATTGAATACGACGTCTGGTACTCCGAAAAGTCACTGCTTGACAACGGTAAATTCCAGCAGACCATGTCCTACATGGACGACCTCGGCCAGATCGTCGAGCGCGACGGCGCACGCTGGTTGAAAGGCCAGAACGAAGATGACCAGGACAACGTCGTTATCCGCAGTGGCGATGGTGGCCCAACCTACTTCGGCACCGACATCGCCTACCACTACGATAAGTTCGACTTCCGCGGGTTCAGCAAGGTTATCGACGTCTGGGGCGCCGACCACCACGGCCACATCGACCGCCTCAAAGCCGCAATGGACGGCCTCGATATCGACCCCGGCCGTCTGACCATCATCCTCAACCAGATCGTTTCATTTAAAGAAGGTGACGTCGCAAAGCGATTCTCCAAGCGCAAAGGTGTAATGGTCACCCTCCGAGAACTCGTCAACGAAGTCGGCGCAGACGCTTGCCGTTACATATTCCTCAGCCGCTCCGCCGAAGCGCAGATGGAGTTTGACATCGAGCTCGCAGCAAGCCGCTCCATGGACAACCCTGTCTACTACGTCCAGTACGCCCACGCCCGCATCTCATCCATTTTCCGCAACGCGGTTGATCAGGGTGTTGACTCAACAGACGCCGATCTTGCGCTCCTGACCCACGACGCAGAACTCGCCCTAATCCGCCAGATCATCGACCTCCCCGAAGTCATCGCCCTGTCTGCAGAACGCATAGAAGCAACCCAGCTCCCGTACTACGCCTACGAGCTGGCCCGCGTCTTCACAACCTTCTACGAACAGTGCCGCGTCCTCTCGGAAAACGAAGAAGACCTCCCCATCAGCCAGGCCCGCCTCCAGCTGGTAGACGCCACCCGCATCGCCCTCGCCCGCACCCTCACCCTGATGGGAATGTCAGCCCCCGAAAAGATGTAATCACCTCGCGCCCCGCGGGGCCGTTATTCGGCGCCGCGCGCGGAAAGGTTTCCTGAGGAACCTCGAAGGGCCCCTTTCCGGCATTACACGCCATCGGTGCAGACTCACCCCACCCCACATTCGCCATCCCGGAATCTGCGGCCCCGCGCAGATATCCGGGACCCA
>DBZV01000029.1:4713-5376 GCA_002311865.1 Dehalococcoidia bacterium UBA1151 | reverse complement strand
GAGCGACATCAGAGGCGATACCGTGCCCACGAGGCTTCGATCGATGCTGGTCACATTCCGCTTCCCGCAAAGGCCCATGGTCGAGCCGAACTCGTCACTAAGTATCCCCAGCAGGTGCTTCAGCCCCTCTTCACCGTTCACGGCCAGTCCCCAGAATATGGGGCGGCCCATAAGAACGGCCCTCGCGCCCAGGGCGATGGCCTTCACGATGTCGGTGCCGCGCCGGATGCCGCCGTCCAGATAAACCTCGGCGCGACCGGCGACGGCGTCCACCACCTCCGGCAGGACCTCGATGGTAGCGAAAGTGGAGTCGAGGTTTCGCCCTCCGTGGTTCGAGACGATGATGGCCCTGACACCGTGTTCCACCGCCATCTGGGCATCCTCGCCGGTCATGATCCCTTTGGCGACCAGGGGAAGGTCCGTCTTGGAGGCGAGCCAATCGAACTCGTCCCAGGTGGCCTTGGGACTGACCATACCCGAGAAGTTCAGGGGGACGTCGTCGCTGGACGGGGCAAATCCCGGTTCGGCGGTCAAGCCATCATAGTTGGGCGACGCCGGGATGGAGTAGTTGTTGCGCAGGTTTCTCTCACGCTTGGACCTTATCGAGGCATCCAGAGTGATGCACAAGGCCGAGTATCCCGAATCGTCGGCGCGGTGGGCCAT
>DBZV01000029.1:4414-4583 GCA_002311865.1 Dehalococcoidia bacterium UBA1151 | reverse complement strand
TGGCCGCCTTGACCGAGGCGATCTCCGCGTCCGGGTGCGCCCTGATGTGATGACCCGCTGGGCACAGCATCACAGGAAAGGCTATCGGCTCGCCCAACACCGTCGTCGACGGATCTCGTTCGTCCATGTCCATCAGCATCCGGGGCCGCAGCATGATGGAGTCGAAGGC
>DBZV01000029.1:406-4304 GCA_002311865.1 Dehalococcoidia bacterium UBA1151 | reverse complement strand
CACTCGGAGCCAGACATAAGCTCCTTGGCCAGCGCTTCGTACTCGTAAAGATTTACGGGGTTCTCGTTCACTCGCAAGTTTCTCCTGATCGTCAGCTAAAAAGTTTGGTAATACAGTCGGGAGTCCTGATTACAGTCGAATACAAGCCGCTTGATGACCTGGCGCGATCTCTCTCATCGTTGGGACGATCGTTTTGCACTCTTCAACTGCCATTGGACAGCGGGTGTGGAACACGCATCCACTTGGAGGATTGCGCGGGCTGGGTATGTCGCCTTTCAAAATGATCCGCTCTCTTTTTCGCTCCAGAGCTCGGTCGGGCAACGGAACGGCCGATAGCAGGGCCTGTGTATATGGATGGAGCGGATTATCGTATAGATCCTTGTAGTTTGAGATTTCGACCAATTTTCCGAGGTACATCACAGCGATCCGGTCGCTGATGTGCCGCACCACTGATAGATCATGAGCGATAAACAGAAAGGCAAGATTGAACTCTTCCTGAAGATCCTGCAAAAGGTTTATCAGTTGGGCCTGGATTGATACATCCAGCGCCGAAACCGGCTCATCCAGAACGATGAATTGCGGCTTGCCTGCCAGCGCACGCGCCACTCCAATTCTCTGGCGCTGCCCCCCACTGAACTCGTGCGGATACCGGTCTGCCATCGTTCTGGACAGTCCGACAAGCTCCAAAAGGTCACCGACTTGTTGGCGATAATCTTCTTTGCCACTGAACAACTTGTGGATCTTTAGTGGTTCACCAATGATTCCGCCAGCCGTCATCCTTGGATTGAGCGAGCCGTAGGGGTCCTGGAAGACCATGCCCAGATGTCGCCGTCTCTGCCGCATTTCCTTGTTACTGAGGCTCGTCAGCTCCTCGCCATCAAAGAAAACCTGACCAGCGGTAGGCTCAAGTAGCCGCAGGACCGCTCGGCCAAATGTGGTCTTTCCAGATCCGCTTTCACCTACCAGACCCAGCGTTTCACCCGACTTGACAGACAGGCTTACGTCGTCCACAGCCTTGATGTAGCCCGTCGTGCGTCCAAAGAGGGCCCCAGTGGATACCGGGAAATGAACCTTCAGATTACGCACATCGAGCAGAGGAGTGGTTCCCGTCGCGCCTGCCGTTACTTCGGGTCTGGATTCCTTAATTGTCATGATGCCACCGGCCGCGCATCTCTTGTGACGTTTTCCCACTCCCAGCAAGCTGCCATATGGTCAGTACCCACGAAGGTGAGCGGCGGCTCATCAGTAGTACATTTTTCTTTGGCCCACGGGCATCGTGGATTAAAGCTGCAGCCGCTGGGCCGACTTGCGGGGTCCGGGATCTCTCCCTCAATCACCTGTAGCCGGTCCCGGTCTCCCTGGTCGAAACGGGGAATCGCGTTGAGAAGCCCAACCGTGTACGGGTGGCGGGGGGAGTCGAATATCTCGTCGGCCGGCCCCATCTCTCGGATCCCGCCGGAGTACATCACGTTCACCCGATCAGCAAAGCGCGCAACAACCCCCAGATTGTGGGTGATTATCAACAGTGCAGTCCCGAATTCCCGGGAGAGGCTCATCATGAGTTCCAGTATTTGCGCCTGGATCGTGACATCCAAAGCGGTTGTTGGCTCATCGGCAATGAGCAGTTTTGGATTGCAACTGAGAGCCATGGCGATCATTACCCGCTGCCGCTGCCCCCCGCTCATGCGATGGGGGTAGTCTTTCACCCGGTCTCCGGCATCCGGGATTCCCACCATTTCCAACAACTCAACGGCGCGCGACTGTGACCGCTTTTTTGTCATGCTCAGATGGAGGCGCATGGATTCAGTAAGCTGCCGCTCGATTGTCAGTACGGGGTTCAGTGAGGTCATTGGCTCCTGGAAGATCATCGCGATCTCACGGCCCCTGATCGTCCGCATCTCTTCATTGGATAACTTGAGCAGATCCCGGCCCTGAAAGAAGATTTCACCGCTCTCAATCTTGCCCGGGGGCATTTGAATCAGTTGCATGATCGAAAGCGCGGTTACGCTCTTCCCGCAGCCGCTCTCGCCAACCAGCCCCAGCGTCTCCCCATCGGTGATTTGGAATGACACGTCGTTGACCACTCGCACCGGGCCAGCATCCGTCATGAAATGGGTGACAAGGTTCCGTACGTCTAGAAGTGGAATTGAATCGCTGATCGTTGTGGTCATGTAGCTGACACTGCAATAGGCATCTTTTCAGTACCGTGTCCCTTTCCAGGGCGGCCGAAATCAGTGGTGAATACAGCGACGTACCATCCTGGTGTCATCGGATCGCTTGTGTTCTGTGAAAAACGTTGCCATCGTCTTCGATGCGCGGCCTCTCGATGAATAGCTCTCATCCGAGGGTGCCCCGACTTCTTGGATCAAGAACGTCCTGGAGGCCGTCACCGGCCAGATTGAAGGCTAGGACTGCGATCGTAATAAACAATCCGGGGAAGAAGACTAACCACCAGAAAGGCTCCAGGTTTGAAGCTGCCTCACCCAGCATGCTGCCCCAGGTCGGCGTTGGTGGAGCAATACCCAGGCCGATGAATCCCAGGGAGGCTTCAATCAAAATTGCGATTCCAATGTTGGTTGTTACAAGGACGAGGAATGGAGCGAAGGTTTGCGGCGCCACGTGAAATGCCATCACCCGCCATGTTGGTGCGCCAATGCTGCGGGCAGCCTCAACATAGGCCATCTCTCGAACGGATAGCGATACAGCCCGGATAACACGAGCGCCGAAGGCAAGCCTGGTGAATGCGATGGCGACGATGAGCGTCCACACTGATGCGCCCAGAATGAACATCAATAACATCGCCAGGATCAACCCCGGTATCGCCATGAGGATTTCCAGGATGCGCTGGCTGACCAGATCGAATTTCCCTCCCAGATAGCCGCTGACCATCCCCCACAGTGAACCTATACCAATGCCGAGAAATACTGATACGAAGCCTATGAACAGGGATGTTCGACCGCCGTACACAATCCGGCTCACTTGATCCCTGCCAAGAAAGTCTGTACCGAACAGGTTGTCCGTATTAGGGCCTACTGTGACTTTTTTGAAGTCAGGTTTGTATGGATCATGTGGTGCAGCCAGTGGCGCCGCGACGGACATAAGTACAAGGAGTCCAATGACGATCAGCCAGATTGCGGCAACCGTTCTTCGTCTGGCAAAGACACGGAATTTTTGTGCGTTGCCCATTGCCAGCTTCTGGACGTGCCGTAGCACATCGAAACCGTTTGTTTTTAGAATCGATTGCATGAACTACACCCGAACCGGCCGAGGGACGGCCATCCAAGACGCGTGATTGATTGTATTACCCAAGTCGGATCCTCGGATCTATCCAACTGTAGGTGAGGTCCACGAGAAGATTCATCCCTATGAAGACCATCGAATATACAAGCACTATGCTCTGAACCATCGTCGTATCGCGATCGATCGCGCCGGAGATCAGCGTGTTGCCAAGACCGGGAGTACCAAACGCTCTCTCGACAGTTACCGATCCTCCAAGGGCAAACCCCAGAAGGACACCGCTCAGAGTTATGACCGGCAACAAGGCGTTGGGAAGTGCGTGCCGGAATAGAACTACGCTTTCTCTCATCCCTTTCGCCCGAGCTGTGCGCACGTAATCCTCCCGGAAAACCTCGAAGAGAGATGAGCGAGCCATCCGGGCCACAAAAGCGGCCTGTGCCAATCCGAGCACCAGAGCCGGCCCGATAATTATCTGAAAATTTGCCCAGGGATCCTGCCAAATTTGGGAACTGATAATCGGGGGATGATAACTCCATCCATGGATGAGTCCTAGAACGATCAAAAGCCCCAGCCAGAACCCTGGGATGGCCAGGAAAAGCACTGTGAACAGGCTTGTGACTCCATCAGCAAATGAATTCGGGCGCATGGCGCTGAGAATGCC
>DBZV01000029.1:0-289 GCA_002311865.1 Dehalococcoidia bacterium UBA1151 | reverse complement strand
GCATCGCCGCGCAAGAATGAGGTACCAAGGTCTCCCGTTAAGGCGTTCCCGGCCCAGACTGAGTACTGGACCACCAGGGGCCGGTCAAGACCGAGATCCGCCAATATGGAGGCTCGCTCCGAATCGCTCATGATGGTGATCTGGGAGGGATCGTAGAACACTGAAAGCGGATCGCCAGGCAGGGCGCGCATTATCAGAAAGATAAGGACTGTGACACCGAATATCGTCGGGATCGCAATCAGTAGGCGTGTCGTAATGTACTTGAGCAAGTCGGCAAGGCCCTATAGTC
>DBZV01000130.1 GCA_002311865.1 Dehalococcoidia bacterium UBA1151 | reverse complement strand
CCTTGCGGTATACCGGTTTTCAAGACCGGCGCATTCGTCCACTCTGCCATCCCTCCCAGAGATGCGCACTCAAGCGCACACGTTGAGCACCTGAATGCGGACGCAAGAGTAAAGTCTATCGCGATGAGACGGGGTTTCGCGCTCTTTTCATGGGTCCATAATGGAGCTACAACAACATTGATTTCCCGCGGATGCTGAATCGCAACATTCCATTTAGACAATGATCTGTTGTTGAGAAGGTTTCCTGAGGCACCTGTCCTGAGCCTGTCGAAGGGCTCGAAGGGCACCTTCTCAACAACACACGAGGTAAAGAGGAATATCACTTATGAGTGTCGTGAAAATAAACGCTATAGAGGTGCCAGAAGGAATGGGTGAGGCGCTGGAAGGTAGCTTCGCCGCCCGTGCGTCAGAAGTGGACAAGATGCCCGGCTTCGAGGCGTTTGAATTGCTGCGTCCGACCGAGGGCGAGACACGATATTTCGTCTACACGCGCTGGGAGTCAGAAGAGGCGTCATCGATATAGCTGCGAAACTCGTGAACATCTTGCGCCGCATTCGCAATGCTGGTATCGCCATAAGAGTGTCATTCTGAGGCTCGGCGAAGAATCTCAGCCTCGTCATCATCTGCGAATCATTGATGTGGAAAGTCGAGAAGTGACGCTGGGAGGCCCGCCGACACCAAAAGTAATGTACGAGACAGTTGATACTTCTGCGCCGTATCTAGTTGAGATCCTTCGCTTAACCTCAGGATGACGGGCGCTCGCAATTCGCCATCAGGGTAGAGGGTTTGAAATCTGCCTCACACGTGGCATTCAAGAATACGTAGAATCAAGTGGATGCCAATCACCGCGTTGATCTTCGATCTGGACGACACCCTGATGCCCGAGCACCACGCTGACGAAGCGGCGCTGGCTGCCACCTTGCAGCCGTTCGTGGACGAAGACGAAGTGTCAGACGATGTTCTGGCCAAACTGGTCTGGAAGTCGTCCCGAGAAGCCTGGCTCGCCTCGCCATTTCGTGAGTACGCACAGACGGTCGGCACCAGCTCCCTGGAGCAACTCTGGGCGCCAGAGGATCGCTCGACCCCGGAACTCGCCGGCCTGTCCGACTGGTCCATCGCGTTCCGAGAAACCGTATGGCGCGGCGTCGCCGAAGACCTGGGCCTGGATCCCGAATCATGCTGGCGGATGATGGACCTGGGCTTCCAGCAGGAGCGCGGAATTCGCCATTTCGCCTATGGAGATGTGATTCCGGTGCTTGATAGCCTCAAGGGCAAATACCCTATGGGTCTGCTGACCAACGGCATTCCCAAAGTCCAGCGCCACAAAGCAGCTGCAGCTAACCTGATCGACTTCTTCAACCCGGTGATTATCTCCGGCGAACACGTAACCAGGAAGCCAGATCCGATTCTGTTTGAGGCGATGCTCAAAGACCTCAACGTGGACGCCAGCGAGGCCGCAATGATTGGCGACCGCCTGGCGACTGACATCGCAGGCGCAGCCGCAGCCGGAATCACAACCATTCAGGTGTATCGACCAGGCAACAACCACGCCGACGGCGATGAGGCCACCCCGGACCACGTCATCACTGATCTCACGGAACTCGCAGAAATCCTCGAATGATATCGGCTGACGAAGAATGAAAACTATCGTTATCGGGGGCACCGCGTTCATTGGCCGCGCTGTCGTAGAGCATCTTGCGCAGGCGGGCCACGACGTCCACGTTTTCCATCGCGGCCTGACAGAAGCCACACTCCCGGATGGCGTAACCGAGATCCTGGGCGACCGCAAAGACCTCTTCGACTTCCGGAAGCAGTTCGAAGCCATCAATCCTGATGTCGTGATCGACGGGATAGCCATGACCGAGCACCATGCCCAGGGCACCATCGACGCCTTCATGGGCATCGCAGATCGGCAAGTCGTGATCAGCAGCCAGGACGTCTACCGTGCGTTCGCCCGCGGCACCGGCTGGGAGCCCGGGCCGCCAGACCCCGTGCCGATAACTGAAGACTCGCCGCTCAGAGACAATCTCTACCCTTATCGCGACGCCACAGAACATCGCTACGAGTGGTCCGGGGACTACGAAAAGATCATGGTTGAGCGCGTCGCCCTGGACGAACCAAAGCTGCCCGCAACCGTGCTTCGCCTGCCTGCGGTCTATGGCCCTGGCGATTACCAGCACCGCTTGCTTGGCTACCTCTCCCGCATGATCGACGACCGCCCGGCGATAATCTTGGAGCGCGCGATGGCGGAGTGGCGCTGGACCCGCGCCTACATCGACAACGTTGCCGCCGCGATCCTACTTGCCGCAGAAGACGATCGATCGGCAGGGCGCACCTACAACGTTGGCGATCCCTACGCGTTCACGGAGATCGAGTGGGTTCAAAGAATCGGCAAAGCGGCCAGTTGGGACGGCAAGATTGCCGTCGTTCAGGACGAGCGATTTGCCACGGGCATGAACACCGAACAGCTGTGGACGATGGATACCTCACGCATCCGCGAAGAGATCGGCTACACGGAGCCCGTCGGCATCGACGAAGCAATGCTCAAGACCGTCGAGTGGGAGCGTAACAACCTCCCGGACGGCTACTACGTCTCCCCCCATCAATACGATGCAGAAGACGAAGTAATCGCCCAGATCGGGCCATAGGCCGCACTGGACGGCACAAGGTGCACACTGGCCCTACACTGCTCCCTCTCCCATTTCGGGTGTACGGACCGTAGACATGGGTT
>DBZV01000019.1:25349-29564 GCA_002311865.1 Dehalococcoidia bacterium UBA1151 | reverse complement strand
TCAGTTTTCCGGAACCACCTCTCTGTCAATCCAACCGCTGTGTCGTGATAATTCAGCGCCACTATGAGTGGACGATTATTTCTCACAATCTTCACCTTGTTCGCCATCACTTTGGTCGCCTGCAGTGACGGTGGATCAGATGAGTACCTTGACCTCAGAGAAGGCATGAGAGCCGACGTGCTTGATGTCTTTGGGGGAGTTCAGAGGGCTTCCGCTCAACCTAACGACGTAAACGCCGATGACGCAAAAAAGTGACACGACAATATCGGTTAGAAATGTCGCAAATTTCTGGCAAATTGAGTGCGATGAATTTCCGCTGGAACGCGGTTGAGCCCCCAGAAAAGTTCCAAGTTCACTATGACTTGACCAGCCAAGCTTTGGGGAAGTTGGCAACAGCCATCGATCTGCTTGCGCGCGGTGCGGCATACATCGAGAACGAACTAACGGCGTTCTTCAGAAATTATGATGAGGGAACTGACTTGATCGATGAGGGACTTGCTGTTCTGAATGAAGCCTCCGAGTTTATGAATTTGGCTGATAGAGAACTCCAATAATTATCGACATCCGCAACTCTTCCGGGCTTATCCCCGGGGACGAGAGGGCAGGCACACGCCATGTGCCGCTACGCGGTCGAGGCGAGGGGGCTATACCGCCTGCCAGACTGACTTCCCGCCTTCGTCCACCACTTTGCCCATGCTTTTGCCGCTTGGGAGGTGGCCTGAACAGACGGTCCAGTTTTCGGCTTGTGCACGTGCGAGCAGCCCTTTTCGGGACGCTGTGGACTTGTCTGTGTTCCAGTCGAATGTGGGGCACCAGGTCTGTTCGGTTACCTGGGCTACGTTGTGGAAGAGGTCTCCAGTAACGACCGCGATCTCGCCGCCTGATTCCACCAGGACGCACTGATGACCCGGTGTGTGGCCGGGCGTCGGGTAGGTGGTGATCCCTGGCGCCAGCTCGACAACACCGTCGACGAGATCAAGATTCCCGGCGGCTTTGAGCGGTTGGACGTTGAGGTAGAACATCTCGTTCTCGTTCTCTGGCTTCGAGTAGAAATCCCAGTCGTTCTTGGCGATGCGGTAGCTGGCATTCGGGAAGGTGGGCTTGCCGTCGGATATGTTCCAACCAATGTGGTCACCATGGCAGTGGGTGATTACGACGATGTCGATATCGCCCGGCGCCAATCCGGCTGCAGCGAGGTTGTCCAGCAGCTCGCCATTGCGGCCGGTGTGCTCGTGCGGGCCTATGCCCATGCCGGTGTCGATTAGGATCTTTGGGCCAGATCCATCAGTGCGCCGGATCAGGTGACCGCGCCACTGCGCATTCCATGAGCCGGTCTCATCGAGCGCAAACGACCGGTACGGGTCCCACGCTGACTCCGGTACGTCCGGGTAAACCTGCAACGGCTTCCGCGTCGTGCCCATGTGATCGTCGATGATTGGAATTTCGTAGTCGCCTACTGTGATTGATGTTGACATGGTTAGCTCTTAATCCGATTTCTGGTTGATATTGCTGTGGCTGCGTCTGATTACGGGGTGATATCCAGTGGGCCTTCCCACGTTATATCGCCTATTCCTCCGCGCAGGTGCGCGGCGTCGTTCAGCGAAACTGGGAACCAGCCGGTTGGTGCGAACCTGAACCGAGAGATCGAGGTGTTTGCGAGTGCGAATCGTCGAATGAACCGGTCTTGGAACTCCAGAATGTTATGAAAAACGCATCGTAACGCAATCCCGTGGGAGACGATGGCTATTCGCTTGTAGCCGTTGCCAACAAGCGACGGGTTCGCCAGAACTTCATCCTCCAGCCAGTTTGAGAACCTGCGTTCCACTACCTTTTCAGACTCGCCGTCACCGGGAACGAACCACTTGCCGAGTTGCTCTCGGCGGAGGCGCATTTCCGGTGTGTAGACCTCATCTCGCGGCACACCGCGGTAACTCGGAACCTGGAGCTCGATGATCTCGTCCACAAGGGTGAACTCGACATCCGGCGTGCCAAGGCCCTTCAGCATGCCCTGCGTTGTCTCCACTGCCCGCACCTGGGACGAGGAGTAGATGGCGTCAAACGTGATGCCGTCCTCTTTGAGCCGCTCGCCAAGCGCCACCGACTGGCGATGTCCTCGCTCCGTCATTGCCGCGTCCCAGTTCTTCCCGGCTGCAAGACCGGGAACAACGTTCGATGCGGACTCTCCGTGGCGGATGAAGTAGATATCCAGTTCGAAGTCTGATTGGGTTGTCACGAGCTGACTGCTCCTAAATGTTTTGTGCTGAGATTAGTTATCAAGGGTTGATTGGATTGGTGCGGACAACACACTATCGGAACGCGAAACGGCGGACCAGTGTGGCCCGCCGTTTCTGACAAACGTTTTTGACTTACGCCTCGTGAATTGTCTCCACGATCAACTTTGTGACCACGTAAGGGTCGCAGTTGGCATTGGGTCGGCGGTCTTCGATATAGCCCTTGCCGTCCTTCTCAACCTGCCACGGGATTCTCACCGATGCGCCTCGGTCTGACACACCGTAGAAGTAGGTGTCGTATTTGGCGGTCTCGTGCTCACCTGTGAGTCGGCCCTCAATTCCTGCACCGTAATTCGCGATGTGTAGATCTGCCCGTCGGCCCAGCGCTTCGGCGGCCGCCACGCAGGGCTCGTACGATTCGCGCATGGCCCTGGTGGAGAAGTTGGTGTGGGCGCCAGCGCCGTTCCAGTCGCCGGGAGCTGGCTTTGGGTCCAGAGTGGCGCTGATACCGAACTCTTCACCAAGTCTGTACAGAAGCCAGCGTGCTATCCAGAGATGGTCAGCAACTGCCGGGGTTGTAATCGCGCCAATCTGGAACTCCCACTGACCGGGCATAACTTCAGCGTTGATACCAGCAAGCGCGATGCCCGCGTAGAGGCATGCCGTCATGTGCGCTTCAATCAGCGGTCGGCCATAGACATCGTCAGCGCCAACTCCACAGTAGTAGGGGCCTTGAGGGCCGGGGAATCCATCTTCCGGAAATCCGAGCGGGCGCGAACCCTTGAAGAGCGTGTACTCCTGCTCAATTCCAAACCACGTGTCGGATTCGGCGTGCTTCTCTGCCATTGCCGCGCATGCCACCCGAGTGTTGGTCGGATGCGGGGTCATATCCGTAAGGAGCGTCTCGCAAAGAACAAGTTTGTTGTCGCCTTTTCGAATGGGGTCCGGGCAAACGAAGACCGGATTCAACACCACGTCCGAGTTATCGCCCGGCGCCTGGTTTGTGCTTGATCCGTCGAAGCCCCAGATGTCGGGCTCTTTGCCGGCCGCAAGAATCTTGGTTTTGGACCTCAGCTTGGCTGTTGGCTCGGTTCCATCTATCCAAATGTACTCGGCCTGATACCTATCGCTCATTTCGCCTCCCGCGCAAAGCGCCCGTAATTAGTCGATTTTAATAACGTTGTTAAATGGCTACTGCTGATTAAACACTGGTGGGCGCCCCAGTGCGGCACCGGATGTTACAGCTTTGTTTCAACGTATGGGTAAGACGGCGTTGCCAACGATCACCCGTCAATCATGAAGCTGCCCGGAACCGGTAACCAACGTTACGGACGGTCTCAATGAAGTGGTAGCGGGCATCGTTCGTCTTGGCTCGAACGCGGCGGATGTGTACATCAACCGTACGGGTTCCGCCAAAGTAGTCGTACTCCCAGACTTCTCTCAAAAGAGCTTCGCGGGAGAATACGCGCCCGGGATTGGATACCAGAACTTTCAGGAGCTCATACTCCTTAAAGGTGAGGTCCACACGCCGATTTGCGATCGTGACCTCATACCTCTCGATATCCATCGCCAGTTCGCCGTTCGTGATTCTGTTGGCACTGGTGGCGCCGCCGGAACGCTGCATCGCGGCACGGATGCGCGTTTCTATCTCCTCTGACGAGCATGGATGAAATGCGAGTTCGTAGATGCTGCCCGAAATATCCAGATCGAAGAGGCCCGGTGATGGCAGCACCACTACTGTCGGGAGAGACAAATCGCGAGTGACGCCTGCCGCGGCTTTCAGGCTCTCATTCGCGCCATTGGTGGCGACGATGAGGCCGATGTCAGCGTTACCTGGTCTGCTCCAACCGCTATCTGTTGTAGCCATCCGAGAGATAAAGAACTCCGAATTCAATCCGAGCAACTCTTGTTCAAGTTGCGATGAATCTCCAGATACTTCAAATAGTGCGATGTTTGTCATCTGAGTAAAACGGTATGGGCGGCG
>DBZV01000019.1:15214-25295 GCA_002311865.1 Dehalococcoidia bacterium UBA1151 | reverse complement strand
CGTTCGGATAATACCTGATTGTGAAATCGCGCACATTGTCCTGTCCGCAGTTTGGGCTGTCCCGATCTGTTGATCAAACGAACTACAGCGCGAGCAAATGCGCGGCCGCCGCGATTCCAACGCACGAGATTAGATACGTAATTGGCTACGAAATTCGTTGACTCTGATGTTCCGCGCTGAGTATACTTATCGTTTGTCGCTCGCGGCAGAAAGTGTCGCTTTTGACATCCTTAGTTTTTGCTTACATCGAGTCAATTAATGCCAACGATTAACCAACTGGTCCGCAAGCCCCGCAAGAAGAGTGCTAAGAAGTCTAAGACTCCTGCGCTCGGCTTTCAATTTAACTCGCTCACCAACCGGCTGGTCAAAGGCTCTGGCGCTCCTCAGAAAAGAGGGGTATGTCTGCAGGTAAAGACAGTTACGCCCAGGAAGCCAAACTCCGCTCTCCGCAAGGTCGCGCGTGTGCGCCTCACAAACGGAATGGAAGTTACGGCCTACATTGGGGGCGAAGGGCACAACCTGCAAGAGCACTCGGTAGTCCTTGTCCGTGGTGGCAGGGTTCGGGATCTTCCCGGAGTTCGTTACCACGTAGTTCGCGGTGCGCTTGACACATCCGGTGTTGAGGGCCGCAAACAGGGTCGGAGTAAGTACGGAGCGATTCGCTCCTAAAAGATTTGAACAACGCCCGATCATTTGGATCGGGCTCCTTCCGCCAATTTTTCGCGCTACGGCGACTTCTGGCGGGTGAAATAAAAATAGAGCTAGAGAGCAAGAGAGTTTATAGATGGCACGCAGAAGAGCAGCAGGACGCAGGGTAATTCCGGCAGATCCGCGCTATGACAGCGTTCTTCTCACGCGCTTCATCCACAAGGTGATGCTGGGCGGCAAGAAGACGAAGGCACAGAAGGCCGTCTACTCCGCACTGGAAGCTCTAGAACAAGAAGTGAATCGCCCGGCTGTTGAAATATTTGAACAGGCCGTGCGAAATGCCACCCCTGCCCTGGAGGTGAAGTCACGCCGGGTTGGTGGGGCAACTTACCAGGTACCAACCGAAGTCCGACCCGACCGGCGGACCGCGATGGCGCTGCGCTGGCTGGTTGCTGCGGCACGAGCCCGGGCCGGACGGCCGATGCATCGTCGACTCTACGAAGAGTTGCTTGAGGCATCTCGTGGACAGGGTTCCGCGGTCCGCCGGAGAGAAGAACTGCACCGAATGGCTGAGGCCAACCGGGCGTTTGCTCACTACCGCTGGTAGGCGATGACCAGAGAACTGAACACCAGAGAACTTAAAACCGGATAACCAAACCAACTGATATTGAAGACGAGTAAAAGGGGCCTGACCGGCTCCGCCCAACCCAACGGGTAGAAGAGAAAATGGCTACAGCTGTTACGACAAAAATAAATCGCTCCGTGTCCAAAATCCGGAACATCGGATTCATTGCGCATATTGATGCCGGTAAGACCACCGTCACAGAGAACGTCCTGTACGTCACAGGTATGACCCATCGCGTCGGAAATATCGACGAGGGCAACACCGTGATGGACTTCATGGACATTGAGCGCGAGCGTGGCATCACCATTGGCTCGGCAGCAACCACGACGGCGTGGCGAGGTCATGAAGTCAACATTATTGACACCCCCGGCCACGTTGACTTCACCGCAGAAGTAGAGCGCTCGCTCAGGGTTCTGGACGGTGGCGTTGTTGTTATTGACGCCGTTGCCGGTGTTCAGTCGCAGTCTGAGACTGTCTGGCGCCAGGCTGACAAGTACAGCGTGCCGCGTTGTGTGTTCATTAATAAGATGGACCGGGCCGGAGCCGATTATTTCAAGGCGATTGAGTCCATCAAAGACAGACTTAAGGGCAACCCCGTTGCCATCCAGATTCCAATTGGCGCCGAGAGTGAGTTCATTGGCGCGATTGATCTGATCACTCGTAAGGCATACCGCTTCATCCCCGAGGCTCCGATGCCTGAAGAGATGGAAATACCAGAAGGAATGGCCGACGATGTGGAGGCTCGCCGTGCAGTCCTTATTGAGAAGGTAGCGGAAGCCGACGATGACTTGATGATGAAGTTCCTTGTTGATGAGGAAATCACAGAAGAAGAGTTGGCCGCGGGACTCCGCAAAGGAACCATCGCAGGAAAAATTCAACCGACCCTCTGTGGCAGCGCACTTCGCCGAATGGGTGTTGCGCCAATTCTCGATGCCATTGTCGATTACCTGCCTTCTCCAATTGATGTGCCAGCAGCCGAGGGCGTTGATCCCAAGACGGATGAGAAATTGGTGCGACTACCTTCGCTTGACGAGCCATTCGCAGCGATCGTTTTCAAAGTTGTCGCCGACCAGCACGTTGGCCGACTTGTCTACCTGCGGGTCTACTCCGGCAAGATTGTCAGCGGCGAAAATGTGTTCAATCCCGGTCGAAGACAGCGCGAGCGCGTTGGCCGACTGATGAGAATCCACGCGGAATCCCGTGAGGAAATCAAAGAGGCTGGTCCTGGTGAGATTGTTGCTGCTATTGGCCTCAAGAAGGCATATACCGGCGATACGATTTGCGATCAGAATAACCAGGTTGTCCTGGAGTCCATCACGTTCCCTGACCCCGTGGTTTCTGTGGCTGTAGAGCCCAAGACCCGTGGAGATCAGGAGAAGATGGATATGGCGCTTGTCCGACTTGCGGATGAAGACCCCACATTCACCGTCCGTACAGATGAGGACAGTGGACAGATCATTATTGCCGGCATGGGCGAGCTTCACCTTGATGTAACCGTCGACCGCATGCGGCGGGAATTCCACGTTGACGTCAACGTTGGTGAGCCCCGCGTTGCCTATCGAGAAACAATCTCCCGAACTGCCGCTGCCGAAGGCCGTTTTATACGGCAGACTGGTGGTCACGGTCAGTACGGTGACGTGAGGATCCGCCTGGAGCCAGTCCCAACTGGTGAAGGCATCCAGTGGGAGAGCGAAATTACCGGCGCAGTGCTGCCTATGGACTATCAGAAGGCAGCCGAGGCTGGATACCGGGAAGCTGTGTCAACAGGAATCCTTGCCGGATACGAGACCGTGGATATCAAAGTGGTCCTCACTGGTGGTAGCTTCCATGAGGTGGACTCATCTGAGATGGCCTTCAAAATTGCCTCATCAATGGCATTCAAGGCTGCGGCGGCGAAGGCGTCACCTATACTCCTGGAGCCGGTGATGAAGATTGAGGTTGTGACACCATCTCAGTTCCTTGGTGACTGTCTTGGGGATCTGAACTCCCGCCGAGCGCAGATCCAGAGCATGGAAGGCGACGACACCACACAGACGATTAAAGGCATGATTCCACTATCGGAGACATTCCGATACGCCACAGATCTCAGGTCAATCACAACAGGTCGAGCAGCCTTTTCGCTCGAATTCGATCACTACTCACCGGCCCCCCGGTCGATTATTGAAGGTATGAAAGTTTAGGAATGCCAGGCCAAAAGGTAAGAATTGTTCTAAAGGCGTTTGATCACCGCGTGCTTGATCTATCTGCAAGTCAGATAGTGGAAGCAGCGGAGCGAACAGGCGCGGCAGTGGCCGGACCTGTGCCAATGCCCACCAAAATCAAGCGGTTCTGCGTAATTCGCGGACCCCACGTTGATAAGAGATCTCGAGAGCATTTTGAGCTCAGGACTCACAAGAGGCTCATCGACATCCTTGAGCCGACATCGAAGACGATCGATTCGTTGACGCGGCTGAACGTTCCAGCTGGCGTTGACATCTCAATCAAACTCTAAATCTAGACCAATCTGAGACCCTGAGACACAAGTAACGCATCTGCCATGACTATTGAAGGATTACTGGGACGAAAAGTAGGGATGACCACCCTCTACTGGGAAGATGGCCGCTCTGACGGCGTCACCCTGGTTGAGGTTGGGCCTTGCGTCGTTACCCAGATTCGTACCACCGCCCGCGATGGCTATGAGGCCGTACAGGTTGGCTTCCAGGATCAGAAGCACGTAAACAAGCCAAGTGCAGGCCACCTCGCGCGCTCCGGCGGTCGCTACCGTCACCTCCAGGAGTTCTCTGTAGATGAACTGGCCGAATACGAAGTGGGCCAGTCGATGGGTGCAGGAGTATTTCAGGCTGGCGACATTGTCTCCATCCAGGGCGTCTCAAAGGGTCGGGGATTTGCAGGTGGCGTGAAACGACACGGATTCGCTGGCGGCCCCAAGACGCACGGTCAGTCAGACCGTCATCGCGCACCGGGTTCAATTGGCGCCGGCTCCTCTCCGGGTCGCGTTTGGAAAGGCACTCGCATGGCGGGCCACATGGGCGCTCGCACGGTCACAAACCTGGGCCTCAAGATCGCGCTTGTGGATGAGGGCAGGAATATCATCGCCGTAACCGGCTCCGTTCCCGGAGCCAAGAACGGCATCATTCGGATTGAGCTTCAGAAGCGCCCAGACGCTGAAGCCGCCCCTGTGCTATTCGGTGTTCTCCCTGTTGAGGAAGAGGCGCCAGAGGTTGTAGAGGACGTTGCGGTGGTCGAAGAGGCCACGGATGAAGTCGCTGAGGATTCGAGTGACGACGCTGAGACTGAAGAAGCGCCAGTAGAAGCAGCGGCGGACGAAGCCGAGGAAAACGCAGCGGAAGCTCCTGATGAGCCTGAAGCCGAGCCAGCAACAGAAGCTGAGGCAGAAGTAGAAACAGAGCCAGAGGCCGAAGAGCCAGCTTCTGTAGAAGATGATAAAGAAGACGAAGAGAAGGAGACCACTTCCTGATGGAAGTACAGGTCAAAAATAATCAGGGCGTCGACGTGGGTACTCTTGAACTCGCAGACTCAGTCTGGAACGTCAAGATGAACCAGCCGGTGCTGCACCAGGTCATCGTGGCCCAGCAGGCGAACAAGCGCCAGGGTGGCCATGACTCCAAAAACCGTAGTGACATAATCGCTTCCAACCGCAAGTTGCGTGCGCAGAAGGGTGGAGGCCGCGCTCGTTTGGGACCTCGAAGCTCGCCAACGCAGGTTGGGGGTGCGGTTGCGCACGGACCACACCCAAAGAGCTACCGCCTCCGGGTTCCGGTCAAGATGCGACGGCTTGCGCTCAAGATTGCACTCTCTGAGCAGCTGCGCAAAGGCAAGGTGACGTTTGTGGACAGGCTGTCCGTTGACGAACCAAGCACTTCAGAGTTGTCCAAGAGCCTTGAATCAATCCGCGTGGATCACCGCAGCCTGGTGGTAACCAGCGGCGATAACAGCACCCTTGTAATGTCTGCTCGCAACCTGGAAGGCATCACCATTCAGTCGGCTGACCTGATCAATCCACTGGATATTTACGGCGCACGCCAGATCATTTTCACCAAAGCCGCTGCCGAACGAGTAGATGTGATCTGGGCGACCACAGGCAAGGCATCAGCCGCCGCCGGTGCGAGAGCTTAGGGGCCACATATGAACACCTGGGAAGTCCTGAAGAAGCCAATCGTCACGGAGAAATCAACTCTCCTTGGCGAGGTGGGCAAATACGTATTTCGAGTCAACAATAAGGCCACAAAGCCGCAGATCAAGCGTGCTGTAGAGGCCTCCTTTAGCGTGACCGTAATCAAGGTCAATACCTTCAAGGTGCCTGGCAAGAGCAAGCGCTACGGCCCGCGAATGACCACCACTCCGGCATGGAAGAAAGCCATCGTAACGCTCCAGTCGGGCGATTCGATCCAGCTGTTTGAGGGAGCATAGTCGGCAATGCCACTAAAGACTTATAAGCCAACTTCTCCCGGCATGCGGAACACGATCCTCGCTGATTTCAAAGAGATCACGAAGGGCAAGCCTGAAAAGTCGCTTCTGCGGCCAATCAAGAAGACCGGTGGGCGAAACAATAAGGGACGGATCACGGTTCGGCACCGCGGTGGTGGACACAAGCGCCGTTACCGAATTATCGACTTCAATCGGGATCGAGACGCGAGCGCCATGGTTGAGGCGATTGAGTACGACCCGAATCGAACTGCGCGCATCGCGCTGATCGTATATGAAGACGGCACCAAGGCATACGTTGTTGCGCCTGATGGCGTCCAGGTAGGAATGTCGATTGGTCAGGTTGCTGAGAACGGCGTCACTCCTGGTAACTCATCAGAGGTGAAGGATCTACCAACGGGTACCTTTGTCCACAATATTGAGTTGAGGCCTGGTAGCGGAGCAAAGATGGTCCGCAGCGCCGGTACAGTTGCTCAGGTGATGGCTCATGAAGAGGCTTATACCCTGCTTCGACTCCCATCTGGTGAGATGCGGCTGGTGCTTGGCAAATGCCGCGCCACTGTTGGCCAGGTTGGGAATCTTGATCACAAGAACATCAAGCTGGGTAAAGCCGGTCGTAGTCGGCACCGCGGGCGTCGACCAGGTGTTCGAGGGTCCGCGATGCACCCGGGCGACCATCCGCATGGTGGTGGTGAAGGGCGTGCAGGAATTGGTATGCCTGGGCCAAAGACTCCGTGGGGTAAGCCCGCACTTGGCCCAAGGACGCGTCGCAAGAAGTCATCAGACAAGTTAATTGTTCGGAGGCGATCCAGCCGGTAAGCACCGGAATAGTCGGAATCAAGCATGTCTAGATCAGTCAAAAAAGGCCCATTCGTTCATCCCAAGCTGATGAAAAAAGTTGAGGCGGCCCAGCGAGCCAACTCAAGAACCGTCATCAAGACGTGGTCGCGTGCGTCCACCATCATGCCGGACATGGTCGCTCTGACCATTGCAGTGCACGATGGCCGTCGGCACATTCCGGTTTTGATCACGGAAAACATGGTTGGTCACAAGCTGGGAGAGTTTGCCCCAACTCGGACATTCCGAGGGCACTCCTCCAGAGGTGATCGCGCAACGGGCCCTCGATAGAGCCTGATTCGAACTACAGATAATTAGATATTTAGAAGCGAACAGTAACGATGGCAACTAGAGCAAAATCCAAAGGCCTGGGCATCTCTGCAAAGAAGATGCGCATCGTCTGCGACCTGGTGCGCGGCAAAGATGTCGCGTCTGCGGTGAGCGTGCTGCGATTCACGCAGTCGCCTTCAGCTGACATCGTGATGAAGACCATCAATTCAGCGGTGGCAAACGCAGAAAATAACGATTTCATGAACCGTGACACCCTTCGAATATCGAGGATTACGGTTGACGAAGGACCGCGACTCAAACGAATCCGCCCTAAGGCACGCGGCCGGGCCGGATCATTCAATCGGCCGAGCTGTCATCTCATTGTTGAGGTTGACGATATCGCTGCCAGCAGCGAAGGCGGGGAGTAGCAATTGGGCCAGAAAACCCATCCAATCGGATTCCGACTCGGAACAACGGTCCCATGGCAGGCCCGGTGGTTCGCCGCGAGCGGTAAGGCATACGCCGCACTGGCAATTGAAGACCAGAAGATCCGAACCATGATCTCTACCCGCTACGAGGATAGTGGCGGAATCTCCAAGACTGAGATCGAGCGTGGTCCGCAGGAACTGGTTATTTCAATTCACACGGCCCGACCGGGCATCGTTATTGGCCGGGGTGGAACGCGGGTGGACGAGTTGCGTAGTGATCTTGAGAAGCTCACCGGAAAGCGCGCTCGCCTGAACATTCAGGAGATTCGCCAACCGGAACTCGACGCCTTCCTGGTCGCACGAAACGTTGCAGAGCAGTTGGAACGAAGAGTCGCATTCCGCAGGGCGATGCGACAGTCCGTAACCCGCACGATGCAGGCCGGGGCTGAAGGCATCAAGATCCTTTGCAGCGGACGATTGGGCGGCGCTGAGATCGCCCGGGCCGAGAAGGCCATGGACGGTCGAGTGCCTCTCCACACCCTCCGTGCAAACGTTGATTTCGCAATCGCCGAAGCCGCCACGACGTTTGGCCGGATTGGCGTTAAGGCGTGGATTTACACCGGTGACATCTCAACAGGCTCTGCGATTGTTGGCACCGCTATGCGACAGATCAACGCTCCTGCTGAGGAACCTCGCCCACGGCGGAGGCGCTCCGGCGGTCGACCGTCAGCCGGCGTTAGCGGCAGTGGTGGAGGCTCACAATCAGGCGGACGTGGACGATCGTCCGGCGGCGATAAAGCTGCCGCGGATGACGCCAAGCAACCTGACAAGGCAGAAGCTGCTGCAACTGAGGCAGTAGAGGCCAAAGTGGTGGAGACGCCACCTGAAGTTCCCGAGACTCCGGAAGCGCCACAAGAAGCAGCTCCTGAGGCTGCGACTCCAGAGGCACCCAAGGCATCCAAGGCACCCAGGGCACCTAGGGCGCCCAAGACACCCAAGGCCGATGCTGCACCTGAAGAGTCTTCGGACAAAAGTAAAGAATAGGCAATGCTTCAACCATCAAGGACAAAATGGCGAAAGCACCAGCGCGGCAAGCGCCGCGGTGCGCCCGTATCAGGCAGCAGACTGAGCTACGGCGAGTTTGGGATCAAGTCTCTAACCTCAGCATGGCTCTCCGCCCGCAGCATTGAGGCCGCGCGACGAGCGATTGTCCACTACGTATCTCGTGGCGGCCAGATCTACATCCGCGTCTTCCCGGACAAACCGGTCTCTTCCCGCCCCGCAGAAACCCGCATGGGTGGTGGCAAAGGCGCAATTGACCAGTGGGTTGCGGTTGTGAAGCGCGGTCGCATGGTCATCGAGATCGGCGGAGTTCCAGAAGACGTCGCTCGCGAAGCGCTTGCTCGGGCGGCCCACAAGTTGCCAATGGCAACGCAAATTATCTCAAGAGAAGATCAGTTTTAGTCACGGCATATCATGGACATTAGCGAAGTAAGACAATTAGAAAATGACGAGCTGGGGGAGACCCTGGACGATCGTCAGCACTCGCTCATGAACCTCAGGTTCAGGGCGGCGACACTGCAACTCACGGATTTCAGCGAAATCCGCAAGACCCGGCACGACATTGCACGGATCAAAACCGTGATTAAAGAGCGCGAGATTGCGCGGAGGCTTGAAGCTTGACGACCAAACCTTCACTGGGGCGCAAACAGCGGGTTGGAACCGTGGTTGGCGACAAGATGGACAAGTCCATCGTAGTGTCGTTCTCGTGGACCAGCCGCCACCGTATTTACGGCAAGGCACGCAGGCGCGCCACGAAGTTCCACGTTCACGATGAGAACAACCAGGCGTCGCTGGGTGACGTTGTGCGCATCGAAGAGACCCGACCACTCTCCAAGACGAAGCGGTGGAGATTGGTTGAGATCGTCAAAGCGGTAGACGTTGCTAAAGTTCAGCCATCAGAGCTTGATCCTCAAGCTAGCGCAATTGTCTCCAATGAGTCGCCGAACGAGTCGGGGGAGTAACGGGCCGTGATTCAACACATGACCAGACTCAAAGTTGCCGACAACTCCGGGGCGCGTGAAATCCTCTGCATCCAGGTCCGCGGCGGTAGCCGCCGACGCTACGGCAAGGTGGGAGATGTGATAACGGCGGCCGTGAAGGAAGCAACTCCAAACTCAACCGTGAAGAACCATGAGGTTGTCCGGGCAGTGATCGTACGGACCGTCAGTCCCCAACGAAGGCCAGACGGCTCATACATCCGATTTGACGATAACGCTGCTGTGATTATCGATACTGATAAGAACCCGAGAGGCACCCGCATCTTTGGCCCGGTAGCCCGCGAGCTCCGCGACCGAGAGTTCATGCGCATCGTCTCGCTCGCACCAGAGGTGCTCTAACGATGGGATTTGGAATACGCAGGAACGACCAGGTCGTAATTACGGCCGGTCGTGATAAAGGCAAGCGTGGTCGCGTGATCAGGATTGAGCCGCGCAAGAATCACCTGTTTGTTGAAGGACTGAACATCGTGACCCGTCATCTGGGTGCGCAGCAAGGTGGGAGGACGCGGGGCGGACTTACTACAAAGGAAGCTCCGCTGAATATTTCTAACGTAAAAATCGTGTGCCCATCCTGTGATGAAAATTCGCGGATTGGTACTCGAATACTTGGAGATGGCACCAAAGTGCGCGTCTGCAAGGCATGCAACGAGGTTTTGGAGTAGCAATAGTGGCCGAAAACGAAGCCACAGCGCCTGAAGGCGCCGAGCAAGAGACCGCTGCCAAGGCGGCTCCAAAAAAGCGGGCAAGTCGGAAGACTACAACCGCCA
>DBZV01000019.1:194-15120 GCA_002311865.1 Dehalococcoidia bacterium UBA1151 | reverse complement strand
CTCGACCAAAATCGCGGCTTGAGCAGATGTACCTTAATGAGATCAAAGCCACACTTGAGCGTGACTTTGGCTACAAGAATCCAATGGAGATCCCGAAACCCACAAAGATTGTTCTCAACATTGGTGTGGGTAGTGAATCTATTCAGGGAATGGGCCGCCAGAACCTGGACGTTGTCCAGAAGGCTCAAGAAGACCTGACCCAGATAGCCGGCCAGCACGCCGTAATTACAAAGTCCAAAAAATCGATCGCCAATTTCAAATTGCGAGACGGCATGCCCGTTGGTGTGACGGTAACGCTCCGTGGCTTGAAGATGTGGCAATTCCTGGATCGACTTGTAAACGCAGCGTTGCCAAGAGTAAGGGACTTCCACGGTGTCTCACGGAACAGCTTTGACGGTCGAGGCAACTACGCCCTGGGCCTGAGAGAGCAGATCATTTTTCCGGAGATCGACTATAATCGGGTGGACAGAATGCGTGGCCTCCAGGTGAACATCATCACCTCTGCGCGTAACGATGAAGAGGCCCGCCGCCTCCTTGAACTTCTTGGCATGCCATTTGTGCGTGTTGAGGATGCAGTTCCTGTAACGGCTTAGAGCATAAAGGTATTTTCGTTGGCAAAAAAATGCATGATCGAGAAGTGGAAGAAACCCCCAAAGTATGCGGTTCGCTTTCACAATCGATGTAATCGATGCGGTAGGCCCCGCGGATATATCCGCTTTGTGGGAATGTGCCGAATTTGCTTCCGAGAGCTTGCGCTCCGGGGAGAACTCCCTGGAATCCGCAAGGCAAGTTTGTAGAACAGATGGAGTAGAGATAAGTGCCGCCGACAGACCCCGTAGCAGACATGCTGACCCGTGTTCGAAACGCCATTCAGGCCCGCCACACGTCAGTAACGATGCCGTCCTCAAAGTTGAAGACTTCCATTGCCAAAATCATGGAAAAGGAAGGATTCATCTCTGGATACCAAGTAATTGAAAAGAAACCTCAGAACGATCTCAAAATCGATATCAGGTATTACGAGAATCGAACGCCGGTCATAACTGGATTGAAGCGAGTAAGCCGTCCCGGACTTCGGGTCTACGTGGGTCACCACGAGATTCCTCGTTACTACGGCGGCCTGGGTGTGGCGTTTATCTCCTCATCCAAAGGCATCGTCACAGGTCGAGACGCATGGCTTCAGGGCCTTGGCGGCGAACTCCTTCTATACCTCTGGTAGACCGCAGGAATAAGTAAACGTGTCAAGAATTGGAAATGCGCCTATACAAGTGCCCTCTGGCGTCGATGTAAAAATCGATGGCTCAGCGGTCACCGTTAAGGGCCCCAAAGGTGAACTATCAGCCAGCTTCAACAAGGCCATCAGCATTGCGCTTGATGATGCGGTGCTGAAGGTTAGCCGTTCTAGTGAAGAGGATCGCATTCGCGCGTTCCACGGTCTGACGCGTAGCCTCCTGGCTAACATGGTGACGGGAGTACACGAAGGATTCTCAAAGGGACTGGACCTGGTTGGCACGGGATACCGTGTCCAGCAACAGGGTAAAGGCGTTGTAATTAACGTTGGCTACTCTCACCCCGTAGATGTGGCGCCTCTGGATGGCATCACACTCTCCGTGGAAGGTCAGAACCGGGTCATCGTGAGTGGCGTCGATAAGCAGGTAGTTGGCGAGCAGGCTGCTCAGATCAGATCCATCAGAAAGCCAAACGCGTACACGGGCAAAGGCATCAGGTACACGGGCGAAACTGTGCGAACCAAGCCTGGCAAGCGCGCAATGGGAGCAGTGTAAGTGCCGTCACGAAAATATGATTCAAGGCCCCGCATGGTCCGGCATCGCCGGGTGCGTAAGAAGGTGAGTGGAGTGGCTGAAAGGCCTCGACTCTCCGTATACCGTAGCGCCAATAACATCTACGCCCAGGTCATTGATGACAGTGCCGGCAACACGCTGGTTTCTGCATCAACCCTTGATGCGGATGTAAAAGGATCGCTGAATGGAAAGATTGACGGGGCTCAGGCCGTTGGCACGGCAGTTGCAAAACGCGCAATGTCAGTTGGCATCACTACCGTGGTGTTCGATCGAGGTGGCTACCGGTATCACGGACGGGTGAAAGCGCTCGCCGATGCTGCCCGAGAAGAAGGACTTGTTTTCTAAATGAACCGTGGAAGTGAAAATAGAGGTGGACGTCGCGGACGTCGGCAGGAGCAGGAAGACTCCGGACTCATTGAGCGCGTAGTTCAGATTCGTCGTGTCACCAAAGTGGTGAAGGGCGGAGGCAACCTGACCTTCACAGCGCTGGTTGTTGTTGGTGATGGCAAAGGCAACGTTGGTGTTGGCCTGGGCCGAGCCAAAGCCGTTCCGGACGCTGTCCGCAAGGGCACGACCAACGCTCGCAAAGACATCACTCCCGTGATCCTTGCTGATACGACCATCCCTCACGAGGTTGTCTCCAAGTACGGTGCAGCAAAAGTGCTCCTCAAGCCCGCCGCGCCGGGTACCGGCGTTATCGCTGGCGGTGGTGTGCGAGCAGCGATGGAAGCGGCCGGAGTAAAGGACGTACTGTCCAAGACTTTCGGTTCAAATAACAAGATCAATATTCTCAAGGCAACGGTTCAAGGCCTTCGCAGTCTGCGGGACCCAAAGGTCGAGCGCGCCAAGCGTCGAAACGTTGAAGTAAAAGCTACAGAGGATTAGTTAATCAACCATGTTGCTAATCAAACAGACGCGTAGCCCAATTGGCACCCGGAAGGCACACCGCGCAACATTGCGGACTCTGGGTCTGCGCAAGATTGGACAGACCGTGGAAAAGGCCGATTCAGGCTCTGTTCGCGGGATGCTGCGATCCATAGCTCACCTGGTTTCGTTTCAAGAGGTAGCAGACGCTCCTCCCCCCAAGGCGGCAACGCCAGCGAAGCCGGCCAAGCCAGTGAAGAAAGCTGCTGCCACCAAAGAAAAGCCAGTAGCAAAGGCAAAAAGGGCTACGGCCAAGTCGACCGCCACCAAAAAGGCCACGACTACTAGGAAGGCCTCGACCAAAGCGAAGTCATCAACCGCAAAGAAAACAACTACCCGAGCCAAAGCGACCACATCTCGCAGCCGGGCAAAGAAGTCTGAGTAAGTAAGAACCCATGGGACTCCACGAACTAAAGCCAGCACGAGGATCGCGATCACAGAAGCGGCGCGTAGGGCGCGGTGACTCAGGTCGCCGAGGATCGACAGCCGGTAGAGGACTCAAAGGCCAGAAGGCCAGAGGTCAGGTGCACCCGCTCTTTGAAGGTGGTCAGTTGCCCCTCATCAAGCGTCTGCCATACATGCGTGGCTTCACGAATATCTTCAAGAAGCAGTACTCCCCCGTGAACGTGGATCGCCTGAACGCGTTTGAAGCTGACGCGGAAGTGACTCCCACTTCACTCAGGGAAGCGGGTATAGTCAAGAAAGCCAAGATAATGATCAAGGTCCTTGGCGATGGTGAATTGAGCAGACCGCTGAAGGTCTCTGCGCACGGATTCAGTAAGTCGGCTCGTGAAAAAATCGAGGCCGCGGGTGGCACGGTAACGGTTCTTGAAGCCGTAGCTGCGGAAACTGAAAACGGCAGCGAGGAATAATGGTACAAGGCGCTCAAGCCTCAGCAACTGATACAGGACGGCCAGCACTACTACAGGCCGTTTTCGATGCAATGCGGGTTCCGGACCTCCGGTTCCGCATTCTGTTTACTCTCTCAATGCTGGTTATCTACCGGTTCGCGGCAAATGTGCCGGTCCCCGGAGTAAACCGCGACGCGCTTGCCGCGGCGTTCGATAACAACGCCCTCCTGGGGTTCTTCGATCTCTTCTCAGGTGGTGCACTCAGAAACCTGAGCATCGCCGCACTGGGCGTATATCCATACATCACATCGTCAATCATCATGCAGATCATGACGACGGTGGTGCCTTCGCTGAAAGAGCTCTCACAAGAGGGCGAATTTGGCCGGCAGAAGATCAACCAGTACACCCACTATCTCACCGTGCCAATCGCGTTCCTGCAGGGTTGGGGCCAACTCACATTCCTGCAGTCCGGACTTGGCGGCGCCCAGGGTGGTGTAATTCATGGAATTGGCCTGGGCTCAAGCTCAATTATTCCCACGCTGGCAATTTTGGTCTCATTCGTTGCAGGAACAATGTTCCTTGTGTGGCTGGGTGAGTTGATCACAGAAAAAGGTATCGGCAACGGCCTCTCTCTAATCATCTTTGGTGGAATCGTTTCCACACTGCCAAGCGTAGTTGGCCAGGGCTGGCTGCTGCGTGATCAGACCTTTGAACTGCTCACACTGATCATTCTGGGCCTCTCAATTGTCTACCTCATCGTCTACTTCAATGAAGCTCAACGTAGAATCCCGATTCAATATGGGCGAAGTGTATTCCGTGGTGGCAGAATGTATAAACAGGCGGGGGCGACCCACGTGCCTCTGCGAGTCAACTCCGCGGGAATGATCCCGTTAATTTTCGCGTTCTCGCTGTTGATCCTTCCGCCAACTATTGCGAGTTACTTCGTAGACCCGGCCAGCACCTCATTCGTATCGCGGGCAGCGGCGTTCTTTGTTAATAACTTCAACCCGGCGGAAGGTTTCTACTGGGTCTTTGTGTTCTTCCTGGTATTCATATTTACCTTCGGCTATACACTGGTGGTCTTTAACCAGCAGAACCTTGCCGATAACCTCCAGAAGAACGGCGGCTTCATCCCCGGTATCAGACCGGGCCGCCCTACTCACGACTACTTAATGCGCGTCATGCTCCGGATTACATGGGGTGGCGCACTATTCTTGGGATTCATAGCTGTTGTGCCATGGTTCACCGGGCTGGTTACCGATCTACCCAGCACCACGTCAATTCTCAGCAGCACGAGCTTGCTGATAATGGTTGGCGTTGCTTTGGACACAATGCGTCAGTTGGAATCCCAGCTGATGGCACGCAACTATGAAGGATTCCTCCGTTAGAGCCTGGTCAGGTTCTGCACGGATAACGGAGTTACAAGTTTGAGGATCGTACTAATGGGTCCCCCCGGCGCGGGAAAAGGGACCCAGGCACCCCGCCTTTCAGAGCATCTTTCAGCGCCACACGTCTCAACGGGAGACATGCTGAGAGCTGAAGTTGCCGCGTCATCTAATCTTGGCCTCAAAGCAAAGACGTTCATGGACGCCGGCGACCTGGTGCCTGACGACGTGATGATCGGCATGATCGTGGCGCGTCTCCAGGCTGACGACGCAAGCGATGGGATCATCCTGGATGGATTTCCACGCACCGTTGCACAGGCAGTTGCGCTGGATGAAGCGCTGTACAACTCAGGCGGATCAATTGATCTGGCCGTCTCGATCGACGTAGACCGGGATGTGCTTATCAATCGTTTGGCTGGCAGAGCCACCTGCAAGAACTGCAAAACGCCCTACCACCTCACGTTCTCACCTCCGGCAACCGCTGGCGAATGTGATAAGTGTGACGGCGAATTGGATCAGCGTGAGGATGACCAACCGGAGGCGGTGAAAAACCGACTCAAAGTGTTCGATAAGCAGACCGCACCCGTTCTTGATTACTATCGAGGACGTAAAAAGCTACTCTCCATCGACGGCGCGGCGAGTCCTGATGAAGTTTTCACATCCCTAGTCAACGCGATTTCCTCCTGAGACCACTGCACGATGCGCGTACGTTCGTCTATAATCTATAGTTGTCCCCTTTTGGGGCCGAGTTGTCGCGGGTTCTGATGTTTCAAGAATCAAGTTCACCAGGGGCGACCATCAAATCGGTGCGCGAGCTTAAGGCTATGCGCAGCGCCGGTAAAGTGGTCGCAATGATGCACGAGGCGTTGCGTAAAGCAACCCGCCCCGGCGTTACTACAGGCGAGCTTGATCGTGTCGCGCGTGTGGTTCTGAAGGAAAACGGCGCTCAGCCGTCTTTCTTGAACTATGAGCCGGTACCGGGCATCACTCCCTATCCGGGAGTCATTTGCACATCTCTCAATGAAGAGATTGTGCATGGCATACCTGGCAAGCGGGTGATCCAGGACGGGGATCTGGTCAAGTTGGATGTCGGCGCCGTCGTCGACGGCTTCCACGGTGACGCAGCGGTATCGCTGATCGCCGGGGAAGGCAGTGAAACAACAAAGACGCTGGTCGATGTGACCAGGCGATCATTGGAAATAGGAATTGCAGCGGCACAACCGGGTAACCGAATTGGCGACATCGGCGCCGCTATTGAGGACTACGTTCTACCACTTGGGTTTGAGTTAGTTCGCGAATATACCGGCCACGGAATTGGTCGCAGACTTCATGAACCGCCTCAGGTACCAAACTTCCGACAGGGAGGTAGAGGCATAGTTCTGAAACCGGGGATGACCATCGCAATTGAGCCAATGGTAAACGCTGGCGGATGGGACACCCGGGTAATGGACGATGACTGGACCGTTGTCACTGATGATGGCGCACTGTCTGCTCACTTTGAGCACACAATCGCGATCACGGAGTCAGGTCCGGAAATATTGACGATACTGGGCTCTTGAGCCAGGCGGGCGGGCGTAGGAACCGGCCCCGTTGAACTGGAAGGAAAAGCAAAGGGTTTGCCGAAGAAAGAAGTGATTGAACTGGAAGGAACCGTCACCGAGGCGTTGCCTAACGTGACGTTCCGGGTGGAACTGCCAACAGGGCATGAAGTTCTGGCCCACGCATCGGGCAAAATTAGAATGAACTTCATCCGAATTCTGCCGGGCGACAAGGTCCTGGTAGAACTATCTCCTTACGACCTCTCCAGAGGTCGAATCACCTATCGGTTCAAGTAGCGGGCATCGGGTAACACTTATGAAAGTACGTACATCAATAGGACCTCGCTGTGCCAAGTGCAAGATCATTCGCCGTCGTGGCGTGTTGCGCGTTATATGCGAAGTCAAAAAGCACAAGCAGCGACAGGGTTAGGACGCGAATATGGCACTTATCGCTGGCGTAAACGTTCCGGACAACAAGCGGCTCAATGTCGCGCTTCGCTCTATTTACGGAGTGGGCGCCAGCAGAGCCAGCAAAGTTGCAGAGTCTGCGGGTATCGAGGGCGATCCCAAGGTCCGGGACCTGAACGATGAAGAGATCGCAAGAGTTCGCGCGGCCGTTGAGCGCGGCGAATACATAATTGAAGGTGATCTCCGGCGAGAGACTCAGATGAATATCCGCCGATTGGTGGACATTGGCACCTACCGTGGCCTGCGGCATCGCCGTGGTTTGCCCGTCAGGGGTCAGCGGACGAAGACCAACGCCCGCACAAAACGCGGTGGCCGCAGGGCTATCACCAACAAGAAGAAAGTGGCTAAGTAAAGTCAGTCTTTTGTGTTTGGAAACAGTGATGCTGCGGCTGGCAGAACTGTTCCCTCAGAACACCCCCGATTCCTTGCTTACGGGGCATGAGACGACCTAGAGGAGACGAATGGCAAGAAGAGCCAGGACGAGAAGACGAGAACGGAAGTTCGTTCCACAGGGACGGGTGTACGTTCACGCGACATTCAACAACACCGTAGTTACCCTCACGGACCCTCACGGGAACGTGATCTCATGGGGTAGTGGCGGGACGGTTGGATTCAAAGGTTCCCGCAAAGGGACCGCATACGCAGCCCAGCGCGCCAGTGAACAGGCAGCAAGATCAGCGATGGATCAGGGAATGAAGACCGTAGAGGTATTCGTCAAAGGTCCTGGCGCAGGCCGGGAAGCCGCCGTTAGAGCGCTCCAGGGAGCAGGTCTTCGCGTCACGGTAATTCGAGATACCACACCGACTCCCCACAACGGTTGTCGACCCCCAAAGGAGAAGCGCACCTAGCGCAGGTCTCCATTCATAGCAAGATCTCGTCTTTCGTCCGCCTGAAGCGGATGAGACGGACCTGAGCATTCGAATCATTATTTGAACGCCCAGGGGTACCCACGGAGGAATTAGACAGCAAGTATGGCTCGTTACACCGGACCCGTATGTCGGCAATGCCGACGCAACGGCAACAAACTCTTTCTAAAAGGAGAGCGTTGCTACACGCCTCGTTGTGCAATTGAAAAGCACCGAGGGCCCCCCGGCCAGCAGGCAACCCAGATGATGCGCCGCCGGATCAGTGAGTATGGAACTCAGTTGCAGGAGAAGCAGAAGGCCCGCCAGATGTACGGAGTTCTGGAACGTCAGTTCAAGAACTATATTGAGCGCGCAAATCGCATGAGCGGTGTGACTGGTGACCGACTCCTGCAGATCCTTGAGCGCAGACTGGACAACACGGTCTACCGCATGGGTTTTGCTGACTCAAGAAACCAGGCCCGCCAGCTGGTAAACCACGGACATTTCACCGTGAACGGTCGCAAGGCAAGCATCCCATCATTCCAGATCAAACAGGGAGATGTGGTGAGCTGGCGAGAGCAGTCTCGCAAGACCGAAATTTTCAAGATTATTTCTGATTCCCTCGGCAAGCGGCCCACTCCAACGTGGCTGACAGTGGATACTGGAACCGTTGAAGGTACCGTAACCACATTGCCCGAACCAACCGAAATCGACTCTGCAATAGACACACGAATGATCGTGGAGTTCTACTCACGCAGATAGCGAGATAAGAGAGCCCGTCTCATGCTGGAAAACAACCTGGAAAATCTTTACGGGGCACCAACCATGGAGGAACTCCCTCCTGAGGTCCCGGTAATTCCACAGCTTTCAATCTCAGTTGTGGAAGCAACTGAATCATACGGCCGTCTTGTGGCCGAGCCGCTGGAGCGCGGCCTTGGTACGACGCTTGGCAACGCCCTGCGCCGCAGCCTCCTCAGCTCCCTGGGTGGCACCGCCGTCACATGGGTGCGAATAGATAACGCCTTGCACGAGTACTCCACCCTGCCTCACGTTAAAGAAGAAGTGGGAGAGCTGCTCATGAACGTGAAGCAGGTACGCCTGCGATCGCTGGCGGATCGACCCGGACGATTGCGTCTTGAGGTAGAAGGCGAGGGTGAAGTCCGAGCAGGCGACATCATGACGTCTTCTGACTTTGAGATTGTCAACCCGGAACTGCACCTGGCAACGCTAGATTCCAATGAGGCAAGACTGTCCATTGAGCTGAATGTTGAGCAAGGCGTTGGCTACGAGCCAGCAACCCACGATGCAGGACTGCCAATTGGCGTGCTACCAGTGGATGCCATCTACAGCCCAATCCGGAAAGCCAATTATCGCGTTGAGTCCATCCGCATCGGTCAAATGACGAAACTGGAACGACTGGTGCTGGAAGTATGGACAGACCAGACAATCTCTCCGCTGGAGGCCATTCGCTCGGCCGCAGCAGGCTTGATGGGGCGGTTCTACCTGTTCTCCAAATTGGAAAAGGGCGGCGGTGATGATGAGCTACAGAAGATCGACATCGAGCCTGGCCCCTACAACACTCCCGTGGAGCAGTTGGGCCTCTCAGCACGAACGCTCAACTGCCTCAAGAGAGCCGGAATCAACCGGGTTGGCGAAGTGCTTCAGATGCCCAAGCGTGATCTTCTGAAGATCCGCAACTTCGGGCAGAAGTCACTAGATGAGCTCTCCAACAAGCTCGCAGAAGAGGGCTTCCTGGAGGATGAAGAGTCATCTGACGACAAGCCCGCCGATGGAGAAAAAGGCGCTACTGCCGACGACTCAGCGACCGCGGAGACTGCGACCAAAGAGACCGGAGCCGTAGAGACTACAGTCGATGCCACAGAAGCTCCTGCAGATGAGACACAGGCGTAATGAGGCACAAAATATCCGGTCGAAAATTCGACCGACCAACGAACTCAAGAATGGCGATGTTCAAGGGTCTCACCACGGACTTGATTCGCCATCGCAAAGTGACCACTACGCTTCCCAAGGCGAAAGAGGTCCGCGGATTTGCAGAGAAGGTCATCACGCTGGCGAAGGATGGATCACTCCACTCACGCCGCAGAGCCTACAATCTTATGCTGGACAAGAAGCTGGTTGATGAGGTCTTTAAAGAGCTTGGTGAGCAGTACAAAGATCGATCCGGCGGATACACACGAACGATCAAACTTGGGCCCCGCAAAGGCGATGGCGCTGAGATGGCAATTTTGGAGTTGGTGGAATAAGCGATATCGAAGAGGAACGCATCGCGACGCCGATGCGGATCGCACTGCGACTTGAGTACGACGGTACGGATTTCCGGGGTTCCCAATTGCAGGCCAAAGATCGAACCGTGCAGTCCGCACTTGAAGATGCACTGCACAAGCTGTTTCAACAGCCGATCAGGCCTTACATGGCAAGCAGGACCGACTCTGGAGTCCACGCCACCGATCAAGTAGCTGCATTCGATGTATCAACCCCCTTGGACATGAAAACAATAACGAACGCGTTGAACTCTCACCTCCCGCACGATGTTGCCGTGGTCAATTCGCATCATGTTGATGCGGAGTTCTACCCCCGTCGCGATGCGGTCTCCAGGGAGTACACCTACACCATCAACAACGGGACGATCGAGCGTCCGCTCACCCGGCGGATCGCGGCGACCGTCTACAGTCATCTGGATGAGGCCGTGATGAGCCGATCGGCGAAATTGCTGGAAGGCTCCAACGACTTCGCATCGTTCGCCGGACCATCCGTCCTGCCTGATGCACCGACTATCCGGCACATGCTGGGCACCGGTGTGACGCGTGATGGCGACTCGGTCAAGATCTGGTTCAAGGCTAACGCCTTCCTCCACCAGCAGATTCGCCGCATGGTTGGCACCCTGATAGAGCTTGGCAAAGCTAAAATTACAGAGCAAGATTTCGCAGAGCTCCTTGAGCACCCACGGAGAAGCGCAAGAACCGTGCTGATGGCGCCGCACGGCCTCTGCCTTACCCGAATCAACTACCCAGAAACCGGACCCGGCGCACTGCCGGCGTAGCTGAAAGCTGAATATGGTCGTCAAACTAAAGCCTTATAACCCCAGCGCTTCCGAGATGGAAGCAGGCTGGCAGGTCGTCGATGCAGACGGCAAGATTCTGGGCCGCCTGGCCACAGAGATCGCGATGAAGATCATGGGCAAAGATAAGCCCAGCTACGTGCCGCATCTCCTCTCCGGTGACTACGTTGTGGTCGTCAATGCAGAGAAGGTTAAGATCACTGGCAAAAAGGCAGAGCAGAAGGTATACGTCCGCCACAGCCAGTACCCTGGCAACCGGAAGGAGATTCCGTATGAGCGCATGCAGGCGCAGCACCCGGACCGCATCATTATCCAGGCTGTGAAGGGAATGCTTCCCCGCACCAAGCTTGGCAGGAAGATGCTGGGCCGCTTGAAGGTTTATGCGGGGGCCGAGCACCCACACGCAGCACAAATCAACGCAAATAGCGCGTCAGGAGACGCTTAATTGACTGATCAGCAGTACTATTACGGTTTGGGCCGACGCAAGAGCGCCGTCGCGAAAGTCCGGGTCTACCCGGGCAGTGGCGGAATGACCATCAACGGCAAGCCAGCCGAAGAGGTCTTCACCACGGTATCTTCGAAAGCTCAGGCTGAAGCCCCGCTGAAGTCAGCCGGCGTGGAGAACTCCGTTCAAGTCGTTGCAACCGCCAAGGGTGGCGGAATCAACGGCTGGGCCGGCGCCGTCTCACTCGGGATCGCCCGTGCACTGCTGATCATGGACCCCAATTTGCGCCCCACCCTCAAGTCCGCTGGACTTCTGACCCGGGACTCAAGGGTCAAGGAGAGCAAGAAGTACGGCCTCAAGCGCGCCCGAAAGGCGCCTCAGTACACCAAGCGCTAAGCAACGCTGTCAATAAACGTACGAACAAGAACACCCTCGCATTGGCGAGGGTGTTCTTATTTGATCGCTGACTGGAATAGTGCGGGCTTCGAGCCCGCACGAATCGCTCCCGTGTCCCAGAATCAGCCGATCGCGCCAGTTGTAAGCGGGCTGGAAGCCCGCACTACGCCCATCCGCCGCGTGGTTGATCAGCCGCCAATCTGAATCTCAGCGACGCGAGCCAGTCCTGCAAAATCGCTCAATATCGAGACTGACGCTCCGGGCAGATGTTTCTCGACCAGGCTGATCGTGGGCGCCGCAAGCGGCGGGTCGATCTCCAGTAATACGAGGCTACGATATGGATTCATCACATCGGCCAGCATCGGAATGAGCCGTTCGATTACGTCCATGCCGGTGACGCCGCCATCCAGCGCGCCACGAGGCTCATGAGCCAGTTCCGTCTCAGCATCCTCAAGGGTTTGTAACTTCACATACGGCAGGTTGGCTACAAGAATGTCGAAATGGCCTTCAAGGGGCGTGGCAAGGTCGCCTTCATGGAATGTGACGCCAACCAGCCCTGCCAGTCGATCAGCGTTGAACGACGCGACTTCCAGCGCATCATGGGAGATATCGACCGCGTGGACCTCAGGCAGTGTCAACTCCCGGGCCAGCGTAATCGCGATGACGCCGCTGCCGGTGCCGATGTCGGCAACCCGCAGTGTCTCCGCATGCGTCTCTTCTGCCCATGCGAGCGCCTGATCTATTAGTTGCTCTGTTTCCGGCCGTGGGATGAACACACGTGCGTCTACGTTGAAATCTCGGCCATAGAACGGGCATGAACCGGTGATGTAGCGCATGGGTTCGTGGCGGATGCGCCGAGCTAGCGCATTCAGCAGGTCGTCTCGCCGCTCAGCCGGGAATGGCGCGCGCAGAGAGGCGAACAGTTCGGTGGTGCCGAATTCGAGAAGATGGGTGAGCAGAATCTCAGACTCTGCCCTGCCCTCTTCTTCATCGGAGACCCCACCGTACTCGTCAAGCACGGTCCGAACTTGAGATAGGACCAGACCGATCGACGCTGGCCGCGTCTGGCTAGCTAGCTGCTGTGATAGCGGCAAGTTTGAGAGCTTGCTCCTCACGAATGAGGGCGTCAATAAATTCATCCAACTCCCCTTCCATGATTTGCCCTAGTTGGTGGCTGGTCAGGTGAATTCGGTGGTCGGTCACGCGCCCTTGCGGGAAGTTGTACGTACGAATCTTCTCAGATCTATCACCGGTTCCGACCTGGGCCTTTCGGTCAGCGCTGATCTCATCCTGCTGCTTCCGCAACTCAATATCCCAGAGCCGCGCCCGCAACTCCTCCATCGCAACCTGCCGGTTCTGGTTCTGCGATCGCTCTTTCTGAGCCTGCACCACAACGCCAGATGGGGTGTGCGTGATCCTGATAGCAGTCGCGACCTTGTTGACGTTCTGGCCGCCGGCGCCGCCTGAGTGGAAGACGTCGATGCGAATGTCCCCCTGCTTGACCTCAATATCGATCTCTTCAGCCTTCGGCAGCACGGCAACCGTGGCGGTGGAGGTGTGAATGCGGCCCTGCGACTCCGTGACCGGTACGCGCTGGACTCGATGAACGCCAGATTCCAGTTTCAGCCGCTTGAACGCGCCATCGCCCTGCACCTGGAAAATAGCCTCTTTGATACCGCCAACACCGGTCTCGCTGGTGCTCTGGATATCAACCTTCCACTTTCGATCTTCAGCGTAGCGCTGGTACATGCGCAGCAACTCTGCGGCAAACAATCCTGCCTCATCGCCACCCGCCCCGGCGCGAATCTCCACAATTGCGTCGGCGTGCTCCGCGGCGTCCTTCGGGATGAGAGCAATTTCGATATCAGACTGGATTTTCTCAAGGCGAGATTCGAGCTCAGTCGACTCCTCTCTCGCCATCTCCAGCACTTCGGCGTCGGTCTCGCCGTCCAGCAACTCACGCAGATCGTCGAGTTCGGACGAGGCGGCGGAGTGCTGATTGGATAGCTCCACCACGCGTTGAAGATCAGTATACTCTCGTCCAATCCGCTGCCGCGCGGACGGGTCGGCGAACATCGCTGGGTCGGCCATCATCCGCTCAAGCTCCGCGTGGCGCTCAACAATGGCCTTCAAACTCTCTTGCATAGCTGAATTCATATGGGAAATCTTAGCACTCAGCCGCCCCCCGAAACCGGCCAGCTATGGCATCCTGAGCGAACGCGACTCGGCGCCAAAGCCGACCTGTCCTCGATGTAATCGAGAAGGATCTGAAGTCGTTGATTCCCCGGTTCAGGATTCTAGATCTTTCCAGTCGTGAGGGAGTGCCGGAACAGGCCATTTTTTGTCAGCTCTCCAACTCTCCCAGCCGTCACAGAACGGAGATCCCCACTGTTCGATGGTATTGACCACGCGGTCGGCTTCCGTCCGCACTGCCAATATCTGATCGTGTGTGAATCCGCCCCGTTCTATCGAGTATTCGAACTCATCCTCATCTTTCCAACTCCAAGTTTTGTCCGGCGCGATTTTGATATCCAGGGAGAGGTCTTCCACAACGATTCCACTGGTGGTTCGCCTGATTGGTTCCTGGAAATTGACGTACCAGAATTTCAAGTTCCAGTTCAGGTCCCACATGAGCCAGACCGAATGCCCGGAGTCCGGCGGATTCAGCAGGAGCGTGTGATAGTCGCCGGAGCGGCGATTCTCGAACTTCCAGTTGCTGATGTCTCGAATGCGGTCATACCGCTCGGCGAGGGTCAGAGCGTAGCGGTCTCGAAGAATCGTCGATTGGTAGGGGGCATGCGGATGGGTGTAGGGGGCCAAGTAGTCCCGATTGTCCTGAACAACCGTTTCTGGACGGGAGGTGATGAGGTGGCCCTCGAAAGTGTCCTGCTGAAGAATTTGGGTGCCGGCAGGCCAGGATTCGGGCATAGCAATCACTTTCGTCATCAACGTCGATTTCTGCTGAAATGATAGATCAGAGAGGATTGGAATTTCCACGCGACGATAAGCGAGTGCCTCAGGTTCGATCTGGGCGGCTCGCCTGGTCGCGGTGAACGTGCATTATACAGAGGTGAGAGATTGTTTTGAACTCAACGATGCCTCCTATTAATCCAATATTGTCATCCTGCGGCCGCTTGGACCCGCGTCCGCCTGAGGCGGATCTGGGGGGAGCGAGGCCGCGTGCGATCAACGGATA
>DBZV01000019.1:0-126 GCA_002311865.1 Dehalococcoidia bacterium UBA1151 | reverse complement strand
GAGGCCGCGTGCGATCAACGGATAGTGGTGGCTGATCAGGCGTGGCGGCTGGCGAGGCTGAGATCCCGGCCACAGGGCTGGCCAGGATGACAATTTTGGTAGATCCCGAATGTAGTGTGAGCGTGA
>DBZV01000081.1:1643-2616 GCA_002311865.1 Dehalococcoidia bacterium UBA1151 | reverse complement strand
AACCCATGTCTACGGTCCGTACACTCCCAGAGGGCGAGGGAGCGAGTCTCCTACCCGAACGGTTCGCGTACGGGCAGGCTATCCAAGTCTACTCCTGTGACGGTGGGCAGGAATCCGTTGGCGCGGGAGCGTTTGTAGGCGTCCTGGATTCGTTGCGATGAGATTGCGTAGTCCGTTGTCAGCACAAATTTGCCGGCTGCCGTGAAACGGAAGAGCGCTTCCTCTAGCTCAAGCGTTATCGCCGGGTCGGTGGCGACGTTTTTGAACTCGTACCCGTAGTAAACGCTCTCCATGCCAATGCCATTCACAACTTTGAGATAGGCCGGATCTTCGCCAAGCTCCGGTGCATTTTGCGGCACGATCAGGAAATCTGGATTCTTCGATTTGGCATATGCAGATAGGTCAGTAACGAAGTCGACCATGCGCTGACGAACATCCGAAATGCCGCGTTCCTCGAAGAACTCGTAGGCGTCGATGATGTCCAGGTACACGCCATCGAAGCCAACCGAGATCACGCGGTCCAGGTAGCTGCTGGCGTTTCCGAATATGTTCGCCTGCCAGTCGTCGTCCCAGAATTCGACCTTGAAGTTGCCCTCCCAGTCCGGGTTCTCTTGCACAATCCAGTCTGGCGAACCCGGTGACCAATCATCCTGCCAGTAGTAGCGGTATTCCTCCGCCTCGCCGATCGACATATACGCGATTACTTTGGCTGGCTCGCTCATCGCAGCCCTCAGCTGGTCAATCTCTTCCGTGGTGAACGCAGTTTCGTCGGAACCGTCGAAGGCGTAGTCGATCACCGTCACGGACGGATGCTCGGCGGCGATTACGTCCAGATCCACATCCGATAGCCAGTAGATATACGACGTGGCGCCAGGCAGGCCAATCGGGATATCGGGAACTTCAGCAATCGGCGTCGGCGTCTCAGCAGGAACCCCGGTCGGAGCGAGTATCTCAACGGTTCTCTCGATTACGA
>DBZV01000081.1:0-1593 GCA_002311865.1 Dehalococcoidia bacterium UBA1151 | reverse complement strand
GGCACGGCAACTGGCGTTGGCTCCGATTGCGAGGTTGGTATCGCGGTCGGCGATGGCGGCATCGGTGTAGTCGTGGCAGGCAGTGAGGTCGCAGATGGCGCAACCACTGGCAATGCGGTGGGTGCGGAAATTACCTCGGCATCTTCATCATCACCATCACACGCCACAAAGACCGCAAATAGTAAGGCCAACACAAACGCAAGTATTCGGATCGTGTGGCCGTGCGCCGGTACTTAGTTGAGGCGTTCGAAGAGTGTGGCGACGCCCTGACCTCCACCAACGCACATCGTCACCAGGCCGATCTCTTGATCGCGCGCCGCCAACTCTTCCATCAGCTTCACCGTCATGATGGCGCCGGTTGCACCAACCGGGTGGCCGAGACTGATTCCGCTGCCATTCACGTTGGTGGCATCGAGATCCAGGTCTAGCTCTCGGATGCAGTAGAGCGCTTGCGATGCGAACGCCTCGTTTAGCTCGATCAAATCGAGGTCGCCGATCTCCATCCCCGCCTTCTCCAGCACCTTCTGCACGGCCGGCACGGGGCCGATGCCCATGATTGCCGGCTCCACGCCTGAGACGCCGCGAGCCTTCCATTTGAGACGGGGGGTGGCGCCAAGCTCCGCTGCCTTCTTCGACGACATCAACACTACTGCGGCTGCGCCATCGTTGATGCTGGAGGCGTTTCCGGCTGTGACTGTTCCGTCCTTCTTGAATATCGGCCTGAGTGACGCCAGTCGATCGAGACTTGCGTCCGGACGAGGTCCCTCATCTGCGCTCACGATGATGTCGTCACCTTTGCGTTGAGGAATCGCAACTTCTGCAATCTGGGAGTCGAACTTGCCTTCGCTTGCCGCCGCCACGGCGCGCTGGTGGCTGATGAGTGCAAGCTCGTCCTGATCCTCCCGAGATACCTCAAATCTTTCCGCCACGTTCTCTGCCGTCACACCCATGTGGTACCTGTTCACCGGGCAGCCAAGACCCTCGACCAGCGAATCGATCACAGTCGAATCGCCCATTCGGAAGCCATCGAAGCGGGCAGATGTGCCGAGCATATACGGCGCCTGACTCATGTTCTCAATTCCGCCCGCAATGGCAACATCAACCTCGCCCGTCCGAATCAGCTGTGCAGCGATGTTGATCGCCTCAAGTCCTGACGAGCACTGTCGATTGATGGCTATCGCAGTCGTCTCATCCGGGATGCCAGCTTTCAGACCGGCAAGTCGAGCTGAGTACCCCGCCTCTGAGGCCTGCAGGGCGTTGCCAAGGACTATCTCTTCAACATCTGACGCTGCGATAACAGCGCGCTCAATTGCAGCCTTAATCGCCACTGCACCAAGATCAGATGCAAGGACATCTTTAAGGCCTCCGCCGAATGAGCCAACTGGAGTCCTGGCGCCGCTGACGATAACTACGTCCTGCATGATTGACCTCGCTACAGAGAATGATTGCGCACTGAGAGTACACGTTGTGACCCCGTTGCGAGTATTATCGGCGCCACCATTCGCCGCACGTCCAGGGATCGCTCCCCAACCCTGCACGCCCTCAATGCATAAAAGGAATAAGAATCACATGCCGCACAAAGTAGCTGACCCA
>DBZV01000195.1:54082-57734 GCA_002311865.1 Dehalococcoidia bacterium UBA1151 | reverse complement strand
GGAGAGGGGTGGGGAGGCCGGTTGATCGACTCTCGTTGATGCTGCGTTGAGATCCCGGCTCGCCTATCGGCGTCCGGGATTACTGTGGGGAATGGCGTCCAGATGACAGTGGGGGGCGCCCAGTATGACAGTAGGGGGTGGCGGCCGGGATGAAGGGATCAGTAGTGCGTCCGACACAGCCGTTTCGGATTGGCGCGGGTATCGGGCTGAACCGGCGTGGAGACATCGGACTGTTTCTGTTGCACAATTGCGGGCGCCAACCAACCATCTGGAGTCGAACATATGGCCGTTGATTTTCTGCCCCTGCCGGGCACGCCTGTTGAGGAGATCGATACTCCGGCGATGATTGTGGATCTGGATGCGGCTGAGGCGAATATTCGGGACATGCAGTCGGTGGTTGAGGCCGGTGGGGCTGCGATGCGGCCGCACACGAAGACGACGAAGAGTCCGTTCTGGGCGCTGAAGCAAATTGATGCGGGTGCGATTGGTGTCTGCTGCGCTAAGGTGGGCGAGGCGGAGGTGCTGGTTGACGGCGGCGTCGATGACATTCTCATCACGAGCGAGATTGTGGGCGCACCGAAGATTGCTCGATTGGCGGCTATTGCTCGTCGGGCGAAGATCACTGTGGTTGTGGATGACGAGGCTAATGCGCGCGATATTTCAGATGCCGCGCAGGCTGCCGGGTCCCAGGTGGGCGTGCTGGTGGACGTCAACATCAGGATCAACCGCTGCGGCGTGGAGCCGGGTGAGCCGACGACCACGCTGGCGAAGATTGTGGATGGGCTCCCAGGAATTTCGTTTGATGGCCTGAACGGGTACGAGGGGCATATCTATGAGATTGGCGATGCACGCGTTCCGGAGACGCTGGAGGCGCTTGCGAAACTTCAGTTCGCTATTGCTGACGTGAAGGCGGCGGGGTTGCCGGTTGGGACGGTGAGCGCAGGCGGCACGAGCAGCTATGACATCACATGCAAGGTGCCTGAAGTTACGGAGATTCAGGCGGGTAGCTACATTTTCATGGACGGTGAGTACGTCGATCAGAAGATGCCGTTCCAGGCGGCGCTAACGATCATGACGCAGGTCATCAGCCGACCGACCCCGGAGCGGGCGATTCTGGATGTGGGGCTAAAATCGATCACCAATGACTATGGGCCGCCGAGGGTGATGGGCACCGAGGGCGCTGCCTTTACGAAACTCTCAGAGGAGCATGGAGCGCTGAAGCTTGAAGGTGCGGCGCAGGGGTTGAGGTCTGGCGACGTGGTGCATCTGCTGCCGAGCCACGCGGGAACAACGATCAACATCCACGATTACTACTTCTGCGTGCGCGGGGGCGTGCTGGAGGAAGTGGTACCCGTGGCTGGCCGCGGCAAGTTCAGGTAGGCGGCCGACGACGAATTGAGTCCGAACAGCTCACCTGCTCGAATCAGAGTTGGCGCCGATATTGGCGGCACGTTCACGGACCTCGTGTTGATGAGGCCTGACGGTGCGTTTGTGGTGCGGAAGGTCGCGTCCACAGTTGATGATTTCTCGCGGGGAATCGTGAGCGGCCTGACGGAGTTGCTGGCGGCTGAGGTGATCGAGACAGGTGAAATTTCGGAGATCGTCCACGGGACTACTATCGCGACGAACGCCATTTTGGAGAATAAGGGTGTCCGTACGGCGCTGGTGACCACGCAGGGTTTTCGGGATGTGCTGGAGCTTCGGCGTCTCCGGTTTCCGGACCTGTTTAGCCTGAACTACACGCCGCCGAAGCCGCTGGTGCCCCGCCGCCGCAGGTTTGAGGTTGCAGAACGACTACTTAAGGATGGAAGCACGCGGATTCCACTTGATTCGGAGTCGTTGGAAGCCACGCTGGACGCGCTTGGCGGCGCGCAGCCCACGGCCATCGCGATCTGCCTGTTGCACTCGTATGTGAACGCTGAGCATGAGGCGCGAGTGCGTGACGCCATTGAGGCACGATTCCCTGACACATTCGTGAGCGCTTCGATTGATGTTTTGCCGGAAATTCGGGAGTACGAGCGCACCAGCACGACCGTGATCAACGCCTACATCGGGCCTGTGGTGGATAGCTATTTGAGATCGTTGCGGGTGAGGTTGGATGCCGAGTTGATCAGCGCGCCCGTGTCGATAATGCAGTCCAACGGCGGTGTGATGACAGACATCGCAGCTCGCCGGACGCCGGCACGGATCATTGAGTCCGGGCCTGCGGCTGGAGTGGTGGGTGCGCATCGGTTGGCGGGACGGTTGGGACTGACGGATGTGATCACGTTCGATATGGGCGGCACAACTGCCAAGGCGTCGCTGATCGAAGGCGGTGAGCGGAGCCTGACGACCGAGTACGAAGTGGGCGCTGGCATCTCGCTATCGAGTCGGCTCGTGAAAGGGCGCGGCCATGCGCTCAAGTTGCCGGTGATCGATATCGCCGAGGTGGGTGCTGGCGGTGGCAGTATTGTGCGCGTCGACCCTGGTGGATCGCTGAAGGTGGGGCCGGAGTCGGCGGGTGCTATACCGGGGCCGGCCTGCTACCGGCTGGGCGGGACCGATGCCACGGTCACGGACGCCAATGTTGCGCTTGGGTACATCAATCCGTCGTCTCTTGCCGGTGGGTCAGTTGATCTCGATCTGGATGCAGCACATGAAGCGTTGGAACGGGCTGCTGCCGTGCCCCTGGGCGTGCCGCTGCTTGAGGCGGCGCGGACCGTGTACGCGGTGGCCAATATCACGATGATTCGAGCGATCAAGTCGGTGACGACGTATCAGGGTCGTGACCCGCGCAATTTCGCACTGATGGCGTTTGGCGGTAGCGGGCCGCTTCATGCCGCCGAAATTGCGCGATCTCTGGGGATCAAGCGTGTGATCATCCCGGAGGCGCCGGGCGTGTTTTCGGCGCTCGGGCTGCTGGAAGCGGTACCGGAATACGGCTTCTCAAGATCACTAATCACCGACCCAACTGCGTTGGATGCACATATTTTGGAGCGAGCTTTCGAAGGTCTTGAATCTATATCGCTGATACGCATGCTTGAGGAAGGACTCAACGCTGAGAGCGCTGGCCGGTGGTCGAGGAGCGCGGATTTGCGGTATCGGGGGCAGGCGTACGAGTTGACGGTGGATGCCGACGCCGCGCCGGGGGACGATGTCACTGAGCTGGTGGTTGAGCGTTTTCATGCGGAGCATGAGCGCACTTACGGTCGTCGTGCCGATGATGAGCCGGTTGATCTTGTGACAATTAGATCGACCTACCGGATAGCGCTGAAGCAGCCGATTCCGACCTCCACGAAATCGCCGCCCGTGGAGCATGAGTCGCGCGTCGCATACTTCGGGCGGCCGCATGGCGCGGTTGTGACGCCGGTGGTTGATCGCCATGAGCTCGCTGGGGCGCGCCGCGCGGGACCGTTGATCGTTGACGAGTACGACTCAACGACGCTCGTTCCACCCGATTGCGTTGTGCATCTGGATGAGATGAACAACATCATCATCGACGTTGGCGGTGGGCCGGCCGGGGCTGACTCATGACGAGTAACCGGCTGGACCCGATCACTTTTGAGGTCGTCAAGAACGCGCTGGATTCGCTGGTCGATGAGATGGCGATCACCGTGATGCGGACTGCGTACTCAGGGGTCGTGAAAGAGGCGCTCGACTACTCGACGGCGTT
>DBZV01000195.1:48849-54012 GCA_002311865.1 Dehalococcoidia bacterium UBA1151 | reverse complement strand
GTGATCGCACAGGGGCTGACGATCATGCTGCACCTGGGGTCGTTCCCGGTCGCTGTGCAGTCGGTGCTCACCAAATATGACGGTCGAATCAACCCCGGCGACGTGTTCGTTTTGAATGATCCGTACACGTCGGGCGGCATTCATCTGCCAGACGTTTTCATCATCAAACCGGTGTTCGCGGAGGATGCACTCCAGGGGTTCGTTGGCGCTGTGGCGCACCAGACTGACATTGGCGGGCTGGTGCCGGGGAGCAATTCCACTGAGTCGACCGAGATCTACCAGGAGGGGCTGCGCATTCCGACATCGAAGCTTTACGCCGAGGGTGTGCCCAGCGAGGCGGTGTTCGATCTCATCGCAACCAATGTGAGGTTGCCGATACAGGTGCGGGGCGATATGCGTTCGCAGTTGGCGGCGTGCGAGATTGGTGAGCGTGCGCTGCTTGCGTTGATTGACCGGTACGGGGCTGCTGAACTGAATCGGCACTGTGAAGCGCTGCTCGATTACAGCGAGTTGCGGGCGAGGCAGGAGATATCGGCGCTGCCGGACGGGAAGTATGAGTTTGAGGATTACATCGACGCCGACAATATCAAAGAAGGCCCGCTCAAGATTGTGGTCAGCCTGGAGATTGCGGGCGATGAGATAACAGTTGATCTTGAGGGCTCGTCGCCGCAGGTCCCGGCTGGAATCAACTCGCCGCTGCCGTTCACGCATGCGGCGATTTACGGCGCTATCAGGCTTATCATGGATCCAGACATCCCGAATGCGGCTGGATACCACCGCCCAATTCACATCAAGGTGCCGTCTGCCACCATCGTCAACCCGGTGCATCCTGCGCCAGTGGCGGCACGGGGCATTACCGGGTTCCGCACGATGGATGCGGTGCTGGGTGCGCTGGCGCAGGCGATTCCGGACCGTGTGCCGGCTGATGGCGAGGGTGGGAATACGCTGATCAGCATTGGCGGGCATCGACCGGACGGCACACCGTACGCGCTGGTGGATTTCTTCGCCGGCGCGCGTGGAGGTGGGTTCGGAAGTGATGGCTCGGAAGGCGTGTCGCATCCCGCGGGAAATACGGCCGGTTCGCCCGTGGAGATACTTGAGGTTGAGAACCCCATAGTCATCGACGAGTACGCGCTGATAACCGATTCCGGTGGCGCCGGGGAGTTCAGGGGCGCGCAGTCGTATGTAAAGCAGGTAACCAACATCGGCGACCCGGCCACGCTTCAACTGCGATCAGATAAGCGGAAGTTCCCGCCGTACGGTCTGCAAGGTGGCGCGACGGGGTCGCCATCACTCAACATTCTGAATCCGGGGCCGAATGAGGTGTTGCTGCCGACGCTGGCGCAGGTCCCGTTTGGCCACAATGAGGTGATTCGCCACGAGATGGCCGGTGGTGGCGGCTGGGGCGACCCGCTCAAGCGTGATCATGCGGCGGTGCTGGAGGATGTGATCGATGGGCGGGTGTCGGTTGCGGCAGCGCGAGATGAGTACGGCGTTGTCCTGGCTGAACGATCTAACGAGGTGAATGAAGCCGCTACTGTGAAACTCAGAGTTGATCTTGTGCGGCAGAGGGGCTCATAGCGGTAGAATCGCCACTCAGCAAATCAGGCACATAGATCACGGAGTCGTATCAAATGGCAGACACACGGGTTGCAGTTATTACCGGAGCAGGTTCCGGAGTGGGACGCAGTGCGGCGCTGGCGTTGCTGGGCGATGGCTACAACGTCACGTTGGTGGGACGGCGGCTCGACGCGCTGGAAGAGACGGCGCAGCTTGCGGGCGATGCATCTACAAACACACTGGCAGTTTCAGCCGACGCAGGTAAAGCGGACGCTGTTGCCAACGTGTTCAAGCAGACGATGGATGCGTTTGGTCGTGTGGATGTGCTGTTCAACAACGCCGGAATTGGCGCCAGCGCGCCTTCTCTGGAACAACTCACGGTGGAGCAGTGGCAATCCGTGGTGGACATCAATCTCACGGGCACGTTCCTCTGCACACGTGAGGCGATGCTGATCATGAAGGATCAGGATCCGATGGGTGGCCGAATTATTAACAACGGCTCCATCTCTGCATACGTTCCGAGGCCTGGCTCCGCACCGTACACGGCGACGAAACACGGTGTTACGGGTCTAACACGATCGACGTCGCTTGATGGTCGCAAGTACAACATCGCCTGTTCGCAGATCGATATTGGGAACGCGGCGACGCCAATGACCGCCAAGTCCACGGATGGTCAGATGCAGCCGCACGGCGAGATGGTGAAAGAGCCTCGATTCGACGTGAAGCACGTTGGCGAGCAGGTACTGTACATCTCTAACTTGCCACTGGATGTGAATGTCCAGTTTCTGACGATTATGGCGACAAAGATGCCTTACATCGGTCGGGGTTAACGCGGCGTAGCCGCTACTGAAGAAATTAGTGGGCGCCGGGAGGAATTACATATGCGCGAAAACCGAATTCTGCAGCAACTCGACAATGGCGAGACTGCGATCGGCGCCGCACTGAACATCAACTCACCACATCTGGTGGAGTTGATCGGGTCGCTGGGGTTCGACTGGGTGTTCATTGATGGTGAGCACGGCTCGATGAGCGACCCTGAGATTGAAAATATGGTCCGGGCTGCTGAGACGTATGGAATGGCCTCGGTGGTTCGCGTTGCAGCGAACGAACCCCAGCTTATCCTGCACATGCTTGATGCTGGTGCGATGGGTATTGTTGTGCCTCATGTCGATACCGTGGAGGATGCCAAGAAAGCCGTAGATGCGGCGAAGTACCCGCCACTGGGTGAGCGCGGCTCCAACTACGGGACCGGTCGCAATAACGAATATGGGGCCGGGTTTTCAGATGTTCGTGACTACTACACCGAGTCGAACCGGCGGACGATTCTGTTCGCGTTGATTGAGTCAAGGGCTGCGGTAGAGAACTTTGACGAGATAATCGCGGTTGACGGCATAGATGCGTCGTGGTTGGGGCCTGCTGATATGGCGCTCTCAATGGGGATGCCTGAGCAGAGCGTGATTGATGCAGCGTTGGAGGAAGTCGTGAGCAAAACTGTTGCTGCTGGGAAGATATCCGCAGTGACACATCCGGGGCCGGATGCGATAGATCAACTGACCAGCTTCCGGAAGCTTGGTGCAACGATATTTGCTACGTCGGCGCTAGCGCTGTTGAATCAGACGGCTGCGAAATGGCAGGCGGCGGCTCGGAAGTTGTAGACGACGGCACACATAGATACTGACTGAAGTTAGTAATACATATCATAAAATTTGTTTCATAAGGTTGGAGAGATGAACGAAAAAGAAAAATATCTATTCGATTTAAACGGCTATTTGGTTATACCAAATGCGTTAACTCAACAACAAATTAAGGCACTGAACGCCGAAGTGGATCGAAGAATAAAAACTGAGTGCGAACCAGACATGCGAACACATCGATTTGCTTCTTTGCTCGGATGGAACAATGAGTACCGAAACCTAATTGATAACAAGTCCATAACCCCATACCTTAAGGAATTGCTCGGTGAAAGCTTCAGACTTGACCATGAATATTTAGATGTTATTAGATCCGGTAAAGGGCCAATCGGGACCCGGCTACATGGAGGCGCCACACCTTATCGCTCTTCCGAATATTTCCATTTTTCCAACGAGAAAATGCATAACGGACTTTCCGTCGTGGCATACAACCTGAAAGATGTTGAGCCTATGGACGGAGGATTCGGCTGCGTACCCGGTTCTCACAAAAGCAACTACGCGTTTCCAGAGGATTGGAAAGAGATGGAGGAACTGGAGCCAATTGTTAAACGAGTCACCGGTCCCGCCGGAACTGCTGTTATATTCACGGAAGCTCTGACTCATGGCACGCTACCATGGGCAGGGTCAGATGAGAGGAGAACCATCTTTTTCAAGTACAGTCCAGGTCCCATCTCTTGGTCAGCTAAATACTATGATCCCGATAATTACAGTAATCTAAGTGAAGCTCAAAAAGTAATCCTTGAAGGACCTAATGCTAGATATAGGGGACGAGATACAAACCCCGTTGGATACTAAAATCAAATTGAAAGCAGTGGTTTACCATAGGTGCAATACTTTTAGACGATTATCTCCTCCGAAGGATCAAAGATTTCGGTTGTCTTAGACGGATCGTTTACATTGAGCGAGCCGGGGATGTGCTTCGCCCAGAAATCCCACTCGCTGAGGACCATGACGAGCTTGAAATCATCTCGCCGTCGATCTTTGCTTTTAGCTCATCACGTTCGATCAGGTTAACTTGGGATTCTCCTGCGGGGATTTTCTAAATATATGCGATCGAGCCGTCCGGGTTGATGCGATCGCCGCGGTGCCACGATGCCTTGTACGGGCGGAATGACATCTCTGAGTCTACGATGGAGATGCCCAGTCCGGGGCCTTCCGGGAGCTCGAAGTAACCGTCGATTGGTTTTGCGACGGGGGCGACTGAGATGGCTTCTGTGGGCGACGGGTCGCGATACTCCTGCACATGGAAGTTGTTGGTTGCGGCGTCAATGTGCAAGTTGGCCCTAGTTGCAAGCGGGCCCATGGGGTTGTGGGGTGCGATTAGTAGGTCGTGCCCTTCTGCCATGAAGGCGATTTTTCGCATCTCTGTGATACCGCCGACGATGCATACGTCGGGCTGGAGGATATCTACGCCGCCCTCCCGGACGAGTTCCCACAGTTCGAACTTGGTGTAGAGGCACTCGCCCGTGGCGATTGGGCATGCCATTTCGCTGCGGAGCCGGCCCATCTCATGGCGGTTCTCCATGCGTAGTGGCTCTTCCATGAACCAAGGGCGGTACTCCATGAGCGCGTCTGTTAGCTCAAGCACGCGGATGGGTTCCCAGATGGCGGCATGGGCGTCGAAACCCACGTCGATATCATCCCCGACGGCAGCGCGGAGTGCCTTGAAGCGGGCGTTTGAATCGGCGAGTACGTCATTCCAGAGCATATTGCGCCAGTTGGGCGAGACAGGGCTGGTTTTGAGGCCAGTGAAGCCCTGATCGACATACTTGCGGGCATCGTCAGCCAGGTCTTCAATCGTATCGCCGTGGACTCCGTGGTAGGCGCGGATCTTGTCGCGCACAGCGCCGCCCATGAGCTCGTAGACGGGCTTGTCGAATGCTTTGCCGGTGACATCCCACAATGACTGGTC
>DBZV01000195.1:30354-48832 GCA_002311865.1 Dehalococcoidia bacterium UBA1151 | reverse complement strand
CCGAGAGAGCGGCCATACCGGAGGAGCCGATGGGGAAGCGCGCGCCCTGGTAACAGAGCGCCCAGTTGCGCTCGATCTCGGTGGGGTCGCGGCCGATGAGCTGCTCTTCGAAATACGCCACCCAGTGCGGTGAGGCTGCGTCTGGACCTACGTGGTAGACCTCGCCGATGCCGTGGATTCCAGCGTCGGTGTTGGTGCGTACGTAGACCAGATTCCCGCTGGACTCGGAGTCGGCTACCAGGCATTCAATGTTTGTGATCTTCATTCGGCTTCTCGAATCATTTGGTGAGATTGAAGTGGGATTGGGTTTTTCTTAGAGGTATCCGGGAGCGCCGTCTTCGTAGGTTCCGAAACCTCGGTCCCAGTGCTGAGGCGGATTGGCAGCGATCACTTCGTGGTTGAGCGTCATGCCGATTCCCGCCTGCGTGGGCAGTTCAAAGTGGCCGTCCACTGGCACCCATGGCTCGTTGATGAACTCTGCCTTCTTCTTTTTGTGGTCACCGTGCCACTCGAGGATGGCGAAGTTGTTGATCGACGCTGAATGGTGGACGCCGGCGGCGGTTGAAAGTAGGCCGAGCGGGTTGTGCGGTGCGACGGTTACATAGTGCGCTTCGGCAACTGCGGCGATCTTCTTGGCTTCCAGCAGGCCGCCCACGCAGAGCATATCGGGCTGAATGATATCGACTGCGTCGGCGTCCAGAAGTTCAGTATAGCGGGCGAGGCCGTAGAGGTTTTCGCCGGTCGCCAGCGCGACCCTAAACTCCTTGCGAAGGTTGGCGGTGGAGGCGATGAACTCGGCTCCGGCTGGCTCTTCGATGAACATGAGCTTGTAGGGCGTGATGACGCGGGCGAGTTCTACGGACTTGCCGTGCTCGCGAATCGCGGTGTGGACATCGACAGCCAGGTCCGGCGAGTCACCGATTGCCTTGCGAATCGCGGCCATGCGCTCGTCGGCGGCCCGTAGCGTCTGGGCCCACGGAATTTCGCGCCAGTTGCGGGGAACAGGGCTGGTCTTGAACGCGGTGTAGCCCTCGTCCATGAGTTGTCGAGCATTTTCGCCCAACTCCTCCAGCGAGTCGCCATAGATGCCGTGGTAGACGCGAACTTTATCCCGGGTGGGGCCGCCGAGGAGCTTGAACACGGGGACATTTGCGGCTTTGCCGGCGATGTCCCAGAGTGCGATGTCGATACCTGAGAGGGCCGACCATGCAACTTGCCCCAGGGGAAAGCGCATTGTATTTTTCGCGCGACGCAGGAGCCACTCAATGCGGCCGGGGTCCTGGCCGACGAACCACGGCGTCATCTCGTCGATCATGGCGATGACGCTACGGTCCGGGCCGATGGAGTATGCCTCGCCAACGCCGGTAATGCCGTCGTCGGTTGCCACCTCGATAAAGATGTTGTTCCGCCCGCTTGCGAAGGCATGGAACGTTGTAATGCCAGTTATTTTCATGTCTGTGCCCAGGCTAGTCATAATTTGAGGGGTGCCAGCGGATTCTAAACGGTGTTGGACCCTTTGTGGGGATGGACGACGCGGGGCGACCAATGTTGACGGCTCACTCTCACCGGAGTAAAACTCCCGCCGGGAGCTAAATCATGATTACATCAGACCCGAGTTTGTTCACCAGCAGCGTTGTGAAGCCCGATGATTTCGATCAGTACTGGGCGGACACGCTAGGAGCAACGGACACTGTTCCGTTGAACCCACGCCTCACGCCGGATGAGATGCGCTCGACCGACGAAATAGAGGTATTCGAGGCGCGTTACGACAGCTACGGGGACATTGAGATCGCGGGCTGGTACGCGCGGCCTCGCAACTTCGCGGGCAAGCTTCCCGGCTATCTGTTTGTGCCGGGTTACGTGAGTGAGCCGAAGCTGCCCAACGATTTGGCCCTGCGCGGGTACGCGGCGTTCTCGGCGGCACCGAGAGGCAAGCTGCGCAGCAATAGCGTGTTCAATCCGGGCTATCCGGGCTTACTGGCCCACAACATCACCAAGCGGGAAGAGTACGGCTACCGTGGCTTCTACATGGACGCGGTGCAAGCGTTCGATTTCCTGGCCGGATTGGACGAGGTTGATGAGACGCGCATTGGCGTTCAGGGCGGTAGCCAGGGCGGCGCGCTCACGCTGCTGGTTGCATCTTTGCGGCCTGATCAGGTGGCGTGCGGCTCAGCTGGGGCGCCGTATCTGTGCTCAATGATGGACTCGGCAGCGCTAACCCACTCGTACCCTTACGAAGAGATCAACGATTATTTGCGTATTCACCCGGAGCACGAGTCGGCGGTGCGCGAAACGCTAGATCTGCACGATATTCATAACTTTGTGGACAGGATTCGGTGCCCGATGATCGTGAGTGTGGGGATGCGGGATGACGTTGTCCCGCCGGAGACCGGGTTCGCCGTGTTCGACCAGATTGGCAGCACTGACAAGAAGTTCTATAGCTATGAGGACTGCGGTCACGACGCGGGGACTGGAGACGGTCACGTTGCGATTGTGGATGCGTTCATGGACTCGCATCTAAGTCCCATAGCGGTTGGGGGTGCAGCATGAGCGCCGATCGCAACGCCTACTGGGCTGGAGTAGCGGACGAGGTGTACGGGCTGGCTGACTCCAGTGTGAACGTGGAAGAGCTGCCGGAGAGATCTAACGATGAATGCGTCGCGTATGGCGTGCAGTATCAGGGCATTGGCGGGTATCCGCTGTTTGCCTATCTGACGTTGCCACGTGGCGATGGCCCGTATGTTCCGCTGTTTCAGGCAACCGGGTACGCTAGCGTGGTTGGCGTACCGACGCGTGAGCGGAGCGTTAAGTATGCGGTGTTCGCACCATGCCATCGCGGGCAGCGGCTTGCCGATTCCGGTTATCAGGCGGCGTATCCGGGCCTGCTGACAGACGGGCTACCGGGAGCTAGCTCGTATGTGTGGCGATCGGTGGTGGCGGACAGTCTGCGGGCTATCGATGTGTTTCTCGGCCGACCGGAAGTGGACGGCTCTAGGCTGGCCATCGCGGGCAACGATCTTGGTGCTTTGCTGGCGAGTTTGAGGCCTGATGTGAAATCGCTTCTGGTGGTCACGCCACTGCTGCTGCTGGACGGGCCGGGAAGAGCGAGCGGCACGTTTGCGTACCCGCTGCAGGAGTACAACGACTTCCATCGCACCTACGGCAACCAGTGGGGAGAGGCGCTTGAGACGCTGAGCCTGTACGACCCTATCGGTGGCGCAACTGATATTTTTGCGAACACGATGATCGCCTGTGTAAGCGGCGAAAAATCAGCGGCCGACTTCCTGGCAGCTACGATTCCCGGAGGCGCTGAAGTGTACGTAAACATCGGGCGCGGCTTCATTGACCATGCGGCTCAGGAGAACTGGCTGGCGGACGCCACGGGAGCGCCGAGAACCCCTGGGCCGTTCCTACCGCGCTAGAAGTTCGGCCTACGAAGAGGTCTATACTGATTCGCGTTCGACGCCTGTCAGTTGGGCGTCAGAAAGCGACTGTTCCTGGCACTCCGCAATCCAACCGACCCCAATACACCTGCGCCTGAATCCTCCGACGCAGACGCGGCGTCGACGCTTCCGCGATCCGAACACAAGTCGGCATTGCGTGTTTGGACTGCTCGCACTTTCGAGTCGCTGGAAAACCGTGACTTCCGAATTCTGTGGCTGAGCATGCTGTTCACGATGGGCGGCTTCCAGATGCAGATGATTGCCCGCGGAATTCTTGTCTTCGATCTCACCGGGAATGCCACAATCACCGCAGTGGTATCGATGGGATTCGCGCCAAGCCTGCTCGCGGTGTCACTGTTTGGCGGTGCGTTAGGCGACCGGATGGACCGTCGCCTGATCATCCAGATCGCTCAATTCGTGAATCTGGTCGCCGCTGGCATCATCCTTATCCTGTTGTTGACCGATTCGATTCACTGGATACATATGTTCTTCGTCTCGGTGGGACAGGGAGCAATGTTCGCGTTGCAGATGCCAGCTAGGCAGGCCGCGATACCGTCGCTTGTTGGCAAGGACCGGGTTGGCAACGCAGTAGCGCTAAACGCAATGGCGATGAGCCTGATGAACGTGGCAGGCCCGTTTATTGGCGGGCTGATTTACGGTTTGGGCGGCCCGGAAGCGGCGTACATCGCCGTTAGCGTAATGATGGCGGCTGGGTTCTTGGTTACCGGCATGATCCCAAAAATGTATCCGCCAGAGAACGCCAAAAAAGAGACGGTTTTCCAGAATATTAAGGGTGGATTCACCTACGTGCGAGGCAACTCCATGGTGCGCCTGATGTTGGTCTTTAGCATCATGCTGGCGCTGCTCTCCATGCCGTTCAGAATGATGATTCCGGTGTTTGCCAAGGAACTCTACGACGTTGATCCCAGCGGCGTGGGAATCCTGGCGATGATGATAGGACTGGGCGGAATCGCTGCGTCTGTTCTGGCGGCAAGCCTCCGCAAAGGGCAGCGAAGAGGGTGGGTACTGCTGAGCGCGGGCGGAGTTGCGGGCCTGTCGATGCTGGCGATGGCAATATTCCCAATCTACATCGTGGCGATCATTTTCATGATCGGCGTAGGTTTCGGCGAGACGATTCGCTGGGGACTTGGTCAGGCGCTGATTATGGAGGCGACGGACGATGAGTACCGTGGTCGCATGATGAGCCTGTTGATGATGTCGTTTGGCGTACTACCGTTGGCCATGCTGCCCGCTGGCTACGCAGTAGACCGTTTCGGCGCGGAGGCAACGCTGTACGGGATGACTATCCTGCTGCTGGTTGCGACGGTGATCTTTATCGTGATGAGCCCAAGGCTACGCCGCTTCAGCTAGGTACCTGCCGTACGGGCACATTTGAACAGCCAACCGTAGGGGCGCATGGCGTGCGCCCACTTCCCTATTGGATCCGGCTCCGTAGGGGCGCACGCCATGCGCCCCTACGTCACAATAAAATCGGGCGCGCCTTCCCATCGGCCGGGGTTGGTTGCTCGCATTACGGCGATGGTCTTGATGACCTCAGGATTCGCCAGGCCGTGCGGTGCGACGCCGGTCAAAACTTGCAGAACATTCTCCGCCTGCTTCAACGTGCCCACTTCCGACGACACTGACGATGCTCCGGCCGTGTGGGGCGTGATAGTCAGGTTGGGCAGCGTGAGCAGCGGATCCTCAGACGCAATCGGCTCAGTCTCTGTGGCGTCAATGCCGGCCGACTCAATCTGGCCTTCTTTAAGGGCAACATAGAGTGATGCGGGGTCGATGATCGGCCCGCGGGCGCAGTTGAGCAGAATGGCGGTTGGTTTCATCTTCTCGAATGCGAGGCGATCGAACATATGGTGAGTCTCTTCGGTGGCTGGCGTGTGGATGGTGATGTAGTCGGACTCCATCAGAAGCTCATCCAGATCGACCAACTGCACCCCAAACAGGTCGGCCGTCGTCTGCGGAACGTACGGGTCGTAAGCAATGATCCGCTCCGGCCCGAAGCCGCGCACCCGTGTGGCAAATGCCTTGCCGATATTGCCCAACCCAACGATTCCCACCGTGTGACCAGCGATACGGCGCAACTGCGATCTGAACTGCGCAATCTGCGCGGGGTCATCCGCCCACTGCCCGGCCTTCACCGCGGCCCGCTGCTCCGGGATCATCCGAGTCATGGAGAGCAGTAGCGCCATCGTGTGATCCGCCACCTCAGCAGCACCCTCGTTCGGCGTGTTGCAAGCACAGATACCCAGCTCAGTAGCCGCCTCAAGGTCGATCGAGTCAACGCCAATCCCAGCGCGACTAATCACCTTCAGCTTCGGACACGCCTCCAACACCCGCCGATCAGTCAGTGGCCAAATATGGATCAGCGCACCATCGACATCCTTCAGGATCTCAATCACCTGCTCGGTAGTCGTAGGTTGCGCCTCGATAACTTCAATGCCGGCAGCACGGATGATATCAACGCGCGGGTTGGGCCGACCGATTGATGCGACTTTTAGGGGCAACTTCTGGTTCCCTCATGGATGTCTGATATGCGTGATAGTGCCGGGCGAAAGTATAGACGTGACGCCATGCCAGATCACGTCACACGCCATCATAAACGACCATGTCATTCTGAGCGAAGTCCGCCTGAGGCGGACGCAGTCGAAGGATCTGAAGTGTCGGATGCGCTGAAATCAGGTTGAAGAGGTGAAATGAACGACGCTGTCAGGTCCTTCGACTGCGGCCCGGAGCGGCCTTCGCTCAAGATGACGTCGGTCTGTCCGCGCAATATGTGACTGCGGCGACACCGTTAGGTGTACCGATGCGGGTTCGCCTTCAACTCAGCTATCAACTCGCTCACCATGCGGTCGATGTCGTATTCGGGGTTCCAGCCCCACTCTGCGCGGGCTCGGTCGTCGTTTGGCTGTTTGATGGCGGCCCGAAGCATATCCAACTCAGGGTCGGGCTCGAAGGTGATCTGGGAATCCGGGATCTGGGCTTTTACTGCGGCTGCGATATCGCCAGCACTCGGCGTTGGGTTGGGCCCGGTTATGTTGTAAATGCTGGTGGCGATATTCTCGATTGGCGCGTGGGCGAGATCGACGGTGCCCTGGGCCGCCTCTTTGACGTAGAGGATAGGAACCTGAATATCCGGGCTTACGGTGACCGTAAACGGTCGGCCTAGAGAGCTTTCTTCGATCATCCACGAGGTGAACTGGACCACGCCAGGGCTTCGTACGCCGGGACCGACGATGGACGGGTATCGGACGCCTCTAAAGTCGAGTCCATACTTGCGCTTGTAGAAGTGGCCCATGTTTTCGCCGAAGCTTTTGGTCGCGCCGTAAAACAGGAACGGGCGTTGGGGAGCGAAGTCACCGATCTCATCGCCCTCAATACCGCCGCCGTAGACGCCAATTGAGCTGGCAAAGATAACCTGTGGAACCTCAAACAGACGCGCTGCTTCAAGCACATGGAATGTGCCGGCAACGTTAGTTTGGAATGAGCTTGCGGGGTCGGCGTCAGAAGGCACGGAGAGCATTGCGCCAAGGTGGTAGATGGTGTCTGGATTTGCGGCTTTTACCGCGTTGAGGACGTGGCTGTAGATGCCAACATCGCCACGGATTAACTGAACTTTGTCGGCTAGCTCATCAAGGCGCTGCAGGTTAGGACTGCGGCTAAAGACAAATATGTCTTCTTCGCCGTGCTCCAGCAGCAGTCGGATGACTTCTGCGCCAATGAACCCCGCGCCGCCGGTTAGTAGTACGGACATCAATTACCTCCTGAGCTGCTGCCAAATCCTGGGGCGTCCTCGGACGACGAAAGACCTCGCGATATCATCCCGGGCGCGGAGACGATGGTCGGAGCGAGCCGGGATTCTGATGGGTTAGGCATGCTAAAGCAATTCCTACGCCACTCGCGGTGCGATTTCGTTCGCAAGGTACTCTGGGACCTCGTCTGAGGTGAAGTTGAAGTGCTCGAACTGAACCTCTTCGACGCCCAGGTCGGCGTACTTGCCGAGGGTGTCCACGATCTCGCTCGTCAGTCCCACCAGGAAGTTGCGGTCCTTCGCCAGAGATTCACGGTACTCCTTCGGTCACCCGGTGGCTCCGCTGGTGCTCATATGCTGGCGGGTTATTCGGTCCAGCGACCGCTCGTCACCGGCCATGATGCCGAATCGCATCATTGAGCGGTGGAGCGGGGCGGGGTCGCGGCCAAGGCCTTCGCATTGCTCGCCGACCAACTGCGACTTCTCTTTGTAGACGTCCAGCGGCACGTTCACGCAGTTCCACTCATCTGCGTACTTTGCCACCATTGGCAGAGTGCGCTTCGGGCCTGCGCCGCCGATGAGGATTGGGGTGTCTGCGCCGTTCACGGGCTTTGGAAGGCAGTCCACATCGGTCACCGAGTAGAACTTGCCTTTGTACGACGCCGGGCCGGGCCCCCAGAGCGTCTTAATCACGTTGATGCCCTCTTCCAATCGATCCATGCGCTCTTTCAACGGCGGGAAGTAGATGCCGTAGGCGTCGTGCTCTGGCTGGTGCCAGCCCGCGCCAAGTCCGAGCAGGAATCGGCCGTTGCTGAGCTGGTTCACCTGCGCGGCCATCCTGCCCAGATCTACGGGCGACCTGAATGTCATTGGATTGACGAGCGGACCAAAACGGATATCTTCGGTCTCACGACCGGCGATAGCAAACGACAGATACGCGTCGATCGAACTCTGGGGCGTGCCGATTACGTAGTGATCAGACCTGAACAGCGATGGGATACCGAGTCGCTCCACCGTCTCCAGAATGTGAAACCAACGCTCCCACGTCAGCCCGGCCTGGCCTTCGACCATTAGTCCGATTCGCATGCTCTACCGCTCCCGAGTGTCGTCGTTGAGATTCCGGGATGGAGATTACACCAGTCAGAAAACTACTTTGCTAGCTCTCGGTAGGGGCCGAGGCGGGCTGGGTTCGATGTCTGGTGAGTTGCCGGTACGGACCAATCGGCCATCGACGGTCGGATAGTTGTACCGGCCAGGGTCTGGCTCCGGTGTGTCCTCTGCAAGGAACTCCGCGCAGCCGCCATTGTCGGCCAGGAAAACGACGACCGCGTTATCGTACTCGCCGGTCTCCTCCAGGTTCTCCATGAACTGTCCGAGGCCGCGGTCGACCTGCTCGACTTGCGCGGCGCAGACGGACATCTGAAGGTCACGCCACTACTGATCGACCATGCCGAGGCCGCGTTGCGTCTCGTGACGGTTGGTCCGGGTCTCGTCCCAGCCTTTGAGGTAGTTGCCGCGGTACTGCTCGATATCGTTGGGCCAGGCGCGGAGCGGCCCGTGGGGGGCGCTGAAGGCCATGTAGAGGAAGAACGGCCCGTCACGGTGTATGGCGTCATCGACGAACTGGGTGACCTTGGCGGCGATGGCCTCGGTGAAGTGGTAGTCGGTGGTCTCCACACCGATGCGTGTGACATCGTCCAGGAGCATGTTGGGGTTGTAGTAACTGCCACCGCCGGAGAGGATTCCGTAGAAGCGATGGGGCAGATTATGTATGGCTGGTTGCTGGTGACGCCGATCGAACATCGGGAACACGCGGTCGGTGATTTCACAGAAGCCGAATAATTGAACCTTCAGAGGCTAGTCTACGTGGTTGGCAGGGCGATCTCCAAAACAGTGCCTACAGATCGGCTTTATGTTCTCTCGCTGGTGAGTCAGCAGGCCAATGCGCATGTTCACTGGCACCTGACCTCGCTCCCGCCGGGAGTGCCTTACGAGAATCAGGAATATGCCGCGCTGAGTCATAAGAACCACATATTGACATGTCCAAATCTGAGAAGGCGGACCTGGCGCGGCGAATCTGGAATATAGCCCTCAACAAGACCACACATAGTTTCGCTAGTTGGTGGTGGCCGTAGCCCCTGACCAGAATCCAGGTGCTCTGCCGGGTTCCCATACGTGTTCGCGGGCTACCTCTTCGTTGAGGTCTGCACCCCAGCCCGGACGGTCGGGGATGAGGACTTCGCCGTTTACGATCTCGAGCTTTTCTGTGATGAGATCGTCTTTCCAGGGGACGTCGTCGATGTCGATCTCTGATATGCGCACGTTGGAGATGGAGGCGCAGAAGTGCATGGAGTGGAGCGTTGAGAGGTGGCTGTAATAATTGTGGGGCGCGCAGTTGATCTCGAAAGTCTCCGCCATATCGGCGACCTTTTTGGAGGCGGTGAATCCGTTCCAGGGGAGGTCCACCATGCAAACGTCCATGGAGCGGGCCTCAAAATAGCGGCGATAGTCTCGTGCGGTGAAAAAGTTTTCGCCGGAGCAGATCGGGACGCTTGTTGCATCTCGAATTTCGCGGAGGCCTTCTGGCTCGTACATATCGATCTCAACCCACATCATGCGGAACTCTTCGAGCGCTTTACAGATCCTTGTGGCGGCTTCGACGCGAAAGTTGAAGTTGAGGTCAAGGGCTATGTCGATATGGGGACCTACAGCATCTCGGAAGGTGCCAATCTGCGTTCGGATGTGATCGAGGAATTCATTGTCGACGTTGCCATCGGTAGTGCCGGGCCCGCCTCCGAATCCGCCGAGACGCCGGCCGGGTTCGCCGGGGTAGATCGGGTTGGTCTTGAGAGCCGTGAAGCCTCGGCCAACGACCTCTTTACCGAGGGCGGCAACATCCTCCCAGGTATCGAGTGGCGGAACGCCGATGAGTTCGTGATTTCTGATGCGGGATGAACCACAGTGGGACCAGTAAACGCGTTGTTTGGTACGAGTGGGACCACCCGCGAGTTCGTAGACCGGTACGCCGAGCGCTTTTGCCTTGATGTCCCAGAGTGCGAGGTCGATGCCGGCGATCGCCTTGGATGCGATGCCACCGGGGCTCTGGCGCGCCATGCGGTACATGTCCCAGTAGCGGGCTTCGAATGGCCGTGGATCCTGCCCGATAAGTATGGTCTCGAACTCTTTTACAGTGGCGACAACGCCATACGGGTTGCGGCCATCGGAGCACTCGCCGTATCCGGTGATGCCTTCGTCAGTGCGCACTGCAACGTACTGCCAGGGGCGCCATCCTGCGTCGACTACGAAGGTGTCAATTCCTGTGATTTTCATGGTAAGACTCCAGTTTGCGAGGTCGGCTAGTTGGGCGGGTTTAGTTAATTTGGCCTACGGGATCGTCGCGGTGATCTGACATGTATTTGCGCATGGCGTCCAGAAGAGTAACGGTGGCCCGGAGGGTGGTCATGCGGTCGGCGAGCAGGTGCTTCCCAGCGGCGCGGGCGCGCTGCTCGATACCTGCGTGCGCATCTTTGACCTTCTTATGGTTTGGCTCACCCGGCACCCCGAGCGACGCCGCCATATCGTTCTGGCCGAACGTCACGCAGTGAATGCCGCCCACCGCGAGGATGTCGTCCAGGTTATCGATGGACTTCTGGCTCTCAAGCTGAGCGATGATGAAGATGTTGGCATTCGCGTCGGCGATGTAGCCCTTATTGCCGCCGAACTTTTCTTCCATGGTGGGCTGATGGTCGTAGAAGTGGCCGCGTCCCGGCCCCCATGAGCGTTTGCCTTCGGGTGCGTAGAGGCAGGAGTCGGCGAGTGTCTGCGCCTGCGCGCCGGTCTCCACACCGGGGCCCTGGATGCCCTGCACGCCGCGGGCGAGGTACTGCTTGATTGGCACTGGGTCGACCACGGGTACGCGCGCGGTCACAGACATTCCAGCGGCGTTGGCTACACGGCAGATGTCTTCGATCTCCGAGAGGTCGAAGTGGCCCTGTTCGCCATCAAGGTCTACGCCGTCCATCCCGGCCAGCGATGCGAGTTCGACCAGCTCTGTGGAGGGGAAGTGCATCTGAAGAAAGTGCGCCTTCCGACCCTGTCGGTTGGCCTCGAAGATGGTGTTTGCTGGCAAGTGGGGACTCCGTGCGCTCTGGGATGATCGGTTGGCGTGGCGAGTATACCCGCGCGGCGGGGATGTGGCGGACCCAGGGATGGATTGCATTTTGATCTGCGCCCAACAAGAAGCATCGTCCTGGCCGGTGACTCATCCAACAACTCGAAAGCACGCCACTCATTAGAGGATTGATCATGGAACAACGACCGCCGCTACCACCGTTTACAGCCGAAACAGCCCGCCAGAAGGTTCAGGCGGCCGAAGACGCATGGAACTCCCGCGACCCTGAGCGGGTCTCGATGGCGTATACGCCAGACTCCGACTGGCGCAACCGCGATGAATTTTTCAGTGGGCGCGAGGCGATCAGGGAGTTCCTCACTCGCAAGTGGGAGAAGGAGTTGGACTACCGGCTCATGAAGGAGTTGTGGGCCTTCACGGACAACAAGATATCCGTGCGATTTGAGTATGAGTGGCACGATCATGACGGCAACTGGTTCCGCACCCACGGCAACGAACACTGGGAGTTTGAGGCCAACGGCCTGATGCGACGACGCGATATGAGCGCGAACGATGTGGCGATTGCGGAGAGCGATCGGCGGTATCGGTGGGAGCGGGAGTAATGTGCACAGCTAACTGCGTGAGACGACACCCCTGGTAAACAAACGCTTCAGATCCTCCGACTGCGGCGCGGGGCGCCTTCGCTCAGGGTATCTGCCATACGGGTACTGGGCGCGGAGCCGCCGGGGTGGGCGCGCCATTGAGTGGAGTTAGAACTGTGGATGCCGTGACCGCCTCACCCAATCAGCGAGGAGATCCCTTTCCGGTTCTCTTTGGTCCAATCGTCCGGTACGGGACCGGCGTATGGGGGTGATTCGAAGCGTGGTGGTGATTCGACTACGCGGGGGTCATCGTTGGCTCGTAGCTCTGCCATGAGTTGATCGTGGAGCTGGGCACGCACGTCGGCGTAGCCGGGTTCGGTGGCGACGTTGGTCATGTAGTCGGGGTCGGCGCGCAGGTCATAGAGCTCTTCCTGGGGCCGTTTGCCGAAGCCGAGCCAGAACAGCGGCTCCACTTCGGGCTGTGCGCGGTGGTGGATCATCCAGACCTTTGTCGGGCCCTTATCCAGATCTGAGAACGCGGTCTCGTAAGTCCCAAGGAGTTCCTCCGCGGAAGGTGCTTCTGCCGTGAGATCATCCAGTCCGTGTGGGTCGCCGATGGGCCAGCGGTCCGGTTCGAAGTTGTAGATGTACAGGTAGTCCTTGGTGCGAATGGCTCGCTGTGGGTACGGCAGGTGGCCCTCGCGTGCACCGGCCACGTGGCGCTCTCGGCCGGTGACGACGAATGTGCGGTCGGCCTCGATCTGGCCGTTCTCGGAGCTTTCAAGCACTGGCAGCAGGCTCTTACCGGGGATCTCGCCCGGCATCTCAACGTCGGCGGCATCGAGGAAAGTGGGGGTGAGGTCCATCAGATTTACAAAATCGTCGATGACACGCCCCGGTTGCACCCGGCCGGGCCAGCGGACGGCCAGCGCTACTTGCGTGCCGATGTCGTAGAGGTTGCACTTGGCACGCGGAAATCCGGGGATGCCGTGATCGCCGCTCACTACGATCATCGTGTTATCGAGCTCGCCGATGGCTTCCAGGCGCTCCAGCAGCACGCCGAGTCCGGCATCGAACGCCAAGCACTCGCCCAGATAGTCGTTCACGTCCTCTCGCACTTCATGCACGTCCGGGAGGAAGGCTGGCAGCCGTCCTTTCAGATCGTCGGGGTCGAGGCCCCACATCGCCTTGCCGGAGCCCTGCTCCCACGCTCGGTGGGTGTTGGTCGGTCCCCACCAGTAGGTGAATGGTGAGTCGGCTTTGCGGTCGTCGAGGAATGAGTTGAAGTTGCGGCGCGTCTCATCCAGCATGGCCTCTTTTGCGGCGGGGACACCGGTCTCTGGAATCATCTCTGTCACGTTGAGGGAGAAGTTGTTGAACAGCGTGCCTGCCGATTCGTATGCGGTGCGGGCGCCGCCGTATGGTGCGTTGGTTGCGAGGCCGGGCGACCAGACCTTGTAGGTGTAGCCGATGTGGTAGCCGGACTCCTCAAGCAGCAAGGGATATGTAGGGATATTCTCGTCCCATCGGGCGCCTTGCAAGATTGCTCCCATACCGGTCTGCCAGAAGTAGCGGCCGGTGAGCAGTGAGCTGCGGCAAGGCGTGCAGGTAGGCGCTGGCACGTGGGCGTTTTTGAAAATCGCCCCCTCAGCCGCAATCCGGTCGAAATTGGGAGTGTCGATCAACTGATTGATCGAACGATCGTTCTCAAACTGGCGGTATGCGCTGGCGTAGCGGCCCCAGTCGTCGGCGAAGGCGAACACGATGTTAGGTCGCAAAACGGTCTCCTGTGAATTGGCGTCGTGATGGCGCATCAAACCTACATTGCTCAGCACGGCGCCGCAAACATGCGGGGCCAGTTGCACTACACTCAAATGCGAGAAAATAGCGCACAGGAGATATCTATAGCTACCGCAATACAGACACAGGGGACCAAACCCCGGGATTCAAGCACCGACTACGGTGATCTGAAAACGATCCTCAGCGACGCCGGTCTGCGGGCAGCCCAGCCCCGCTACTACATCTTTAAGGCCATCTTCAACGCGCTGGCCGTTACTGGGACCGTGGCGCTTGCGCTCTGGTCGCCCCACCCCGCAATACTGGTCGTGAGTGCCTTGCTTTTTGGACTCATGCTCACGCAGAACGGCATGCTTGGGCACGATGTTGCGCATCGTCAGGTGTTCCGAAAGGGGCGCGGTGTGGCGGCGGCTGGCTGGATCCTGGGCAACCTGTTAATGGGCATCAGTTACACGTGGTGGACTCGCAAACACAATCAGCACCACGCTAACCCAAATCACATTACCAACGATCCAGATGCCAACTATCCAGTGCTGGCCATGTTCCCGGGCCAGATCGCCATGCGATCCCGATTGCAGTTGCGATTTATTGCGTTCCAGCACTACCTGTACCCCATCTGGTCGCTCGCCATCTTTTTCAGCATGCGCGCGGGAAGTGTGGAGCAGGTGTTTGGACGCGGGGCGATGCCATATCGTGTCCCTCAGGCCATCGGAATCATACTGCACTGGGTGCTGGTTGGGTTGTTGCTTTCGCAACTTGGTGGGTGGCCGGAGGCGCTAATATTCTTCGCCGTAAGTCAGCTCACTTTCAGCCTGTACAACGTGGCGGTGTTCGCCCCCAACCACAAGGGAATGGCGATGATGTCCGAAGATGAGCCGCACGATTTCCTGCGCACCCAGGTCCTAACGGCTCGCAACGTACGCGGTAGTTGGCTGGTCGATTTCATGTACGGCGGTCTCAACTATCAGATTGAGCACCATCTGTTCCCATCGATGTCGCGCAATCGCCTCGCGAAGGCTCAACCGCTCGTGGAGAAGTTCTGCAACGACCGTGGCGTTTCGTACCACGAGACGTCCGCGGTGGGGTCGTACATGGAGATTTTCCAGCACTTGAAGCGCACGAGTGAGCCGGTGAGGAACCCTACTCAGTAGGTACTCCGTACTGGGCTTCCTGCTGCGCAGGGGGAGACCGGCAAGCCGTAGTGGCGCACGGCATGTGCCTCGACCTGGTTTCTCGAACACCACAGCCCGACTGTCATCCCGGACGCCGGAAGGCGAGCCGGGATCTCAGCCTCGCCTGCGGCCACACGCGATCAACCGAGGCGAACTGGCGCGAGGGATGCGCGCGGGCGGTGCGTTTGCGTGCCTGGATCCCGGATATCTCCGCGGAGGTGCCTGCCGCACGGGCACTGAGCGCGGGGACCGTAGATTCCGGGATGACGGACGGGAGGTGGGCGCCACGCGTGTTCCAGTGCGATGAACATGGCGGCACTCCAAAAACGGGAAGCGGCGGGTCCGGTGCGTGCGAGGGTCGCGCATGCCGTCAAACTGCGGTAGACGAAACGCCGTAGCGGCACGTTGCAACGTGCCCCGCGCCCGCATGAGGCCGGCGGCATCATACGGGCATACCAGATCACGACTGGCTTCGGTTAGTCGCGGGGGAAAATATGAGCCGCCGAACCCTGCTTCTCGTATTCGGAATTGCGATATCACTCGCCGCAGTCGCCTGTAGCTCAGGAGATAGCGACGAGGCCGGGGCGACGGTCGACGCGCCGTCGGCGACTGTCGTTGATGTAGAAACGGCTTACTTCGCCGGAATCGAAGAGATTCTCGAATCGAACGATCGAATCGGCCAAACAATGGACGAGCTGATTGGCGATCGGTTCCCGACATTCGCACCTGACAATATCCAGGCATTTGTGATCTTGAACTTCCTGCGTGAGGCAGAGATCGGTGAGCGGTATGCCGAGGCAAATGTGATGGCGCAGGCACTGGTTCCTCCGGAGAAATATGCGATTGATCACGCGGCGTTTCTGGCTCGGGCGAAGCAGTTCGCTGAACTAGGGGTCCAGGTTGATGAGGCGGTGGCAGCGGACGACCTGGCTCACGTCCACCTGGCCCGGGCGCAGATTGCGGGCCAGAGCAGTTTGAGTTTGCTGGTGGACTTCAGTCCCGAGTTCTGCAGGCAAGTAGTCCCTGAAGAAGGCCCTCCGGGATCAGACATCGATCCGGCGGAGATCTGTAACCCACCGGAGTCGCCGGGAGGTGAGTACGGCGTTTCTGTCGAACTTCTAGTCGACAAGTGGACAATGCAATTTGGTCCACTCGTGTCACTCTCGCAGTTCGCGCCTGGAATGGGAGATGACCAGTTGATGAGAGCGACCGGCTATATCCAGCCGCTTATCACCAATCTTTTTGAAGAGGTGACCTTCGAACTTGCGGCGCTGACGCCGCCGACGGAGTATGGGGAAGGCCATACTATCCTGACGCAGTACTTCGACGAGTTATTTGCGACTTCCAACGCCATCGACGTCGCTGTTGCCGAGGGTGATTTCGACAAGATGATTCGTGAATTCGAGCGATCGGGAGAGGTTTCAGACGCTATGCAGGACCGCATGCCGGAGAACTACAAGGAAATAGTTCCGGGGTTGTTTGGCGGGCTATAGGCTGAGATCCCCGCGATATTACCCACTCGCGAATCGTTGAAATGAAGGCGCCGGATGATGCCAAAAAGTCCCGCGCAAATTTTGGCGCGGCATGGTCCTCGCGGGGCCTGGTTGAGTGGCCAGACTGACAATCGGTTACGGTGTCGCGGGACGTTGCCACATGCGGAATGAGGTGAAGTCCGCAAACCCCATGTCCCGATAGAGCGGCTCGGCCATGTCTGATGGGCCGAGGACTGCCGGGAGATCGGGGGCGACATTGATGGCAGCCCATGTAATCGCTCGGCCGTAGCCGCGCCGTCGGTATTCCGGAATGGTGGCGATGCCGTAGATACCGTTGACGCCATCACTAACAACGGGGATCCCGGTGGTAACGACTTTCCCGTCAACTCGACCGACGATGTAGGTGAGATTCGGATCATCCAGGCTCGCCGGGTGATGCCAACCGTTAGGTATGTACTCATCTTCGGATTCATAGCCTTCGTGGCTGGCCCGCTCGAACTCAAGGAGCGCCTCGGGGGTCGTGACTGTCCCGATAGTCAGCTCAGACGGGGTTAGTTTTTGCGGCTCGTTACCGGGTGGGCGCAGGAGGTAGGGCGCGGGATCAGTATCGGTGTTCCAGATGAGTTTGAAGCCCAGGGGAGTGAGATCCAGCTCATCCCACCAGTCCTGAACGCTGATCGATTCGTGCCCGCGCGCCGCCACGAATTGTTCTATTTCTCGCACAGTCTGGCCGCGCTGGCTGTCCGTTTCTGATGCGATGGTAATGACCTCATTATGGATAGACGTGGCCACGCCAGATTCCCAGCACGTCCACAGCAAATCGGAGTACCGGCAGTCGACTCCGTGGGCGCGCAGTTGTGCGTCCGCCCAAACGGCCTGGTTCCTGGCGCACGCTTGTTTGAGGTTCATGGGCGTTTGGGGGGAGTTGAAGTGCGGCGGTGAGTTGGGACGCGATTGTAGACGGTGGAGCGCGGGTGGGGACTCACTGCCCGCAGAGCCGGGCCTCAGGACAACGGAGTCAGTCGAAGTCGTTAATTGGACCATCGGCGGTGGGTTGGACTGGCAGATGCCCTCACCCTACGACTACGCTCAGGGCAGGCTAAGGTCGCGGAGCCGGCTTCCTCAGGTTGACAGTTGCTGGGGAGGGTGCGGCGGATGTGCCGTGGAACGATAATCAACGGCGCCCTCACTCCAACCCTCTTCTACAGGGAGGGGACGCAGGGGTCGCTACCGGTGCTGGTTGAGGGTTTCTTCTGTGAAGAGGGCGTCAAGGGTGACGTTGCGCTCGTTCAGGAGCGGAGGGTTCGGGTCTCCGCGGTTTATGACGCAGAGAACTTGCGTTACGGTTGCGCCCAGGTCACGCAGGACCGCGATGGAGTCGGCGACGGCGCCACCGGATGTGATGACGTCTTCTACGATGAATGCGTTTTTTCCGCTGACTTCAGGACCCTCGATCTGGCGGGCTGTTCCGTATGTTTTCGGCTCTTTGCGTGCGAGTGCGAGTGGCAAGCCGGTGCGTTGAGACAGCATGGTCGCGATTGGCACGCCGCCTAGCTCCATTCCGACGAGAACTTCTGCACTATCTGGAACCCGGGGAGCTAGCAGGTCGCAGATATCGCTCAGCAGTTTCGGGTCAGCCTCGAATGCGTACTTGTCGAAGTAGTGATCACTGACGATGCCGGAACGCAAGGTAAATTCGCCGGTCAGGAATGCGACTTCATTGATTCGCCTGGCTACTGACGACATGGTGTCGGGGGTGGTCACGGGATTGGCTTGTCCTGTTGGCTTGTTGAATTGATCGAACGGATGCGCAGGGTTATTGCAGCGCGTTGATGTTACGCGCCCTCATCCTAACCTTCTCCGGGGGGTGCCTGCCGCACGGGCATTTGCCCCGGGGCGGCGTAAGGCGGAACCGCCCTGTGAGGACGTCACCACGAGGACGCCGTTCCGTCTTCGCCGCCTCGCGGCCAGTACCAGCTTCGCTGTGCCTGCATGGCAGATGCCTACCGCCCTAGCTCGATTCGTTTGGCTTCCATGGCGGCCAATGTTGCTATGGTCCATGATGGCGATTTGGGGTGGTTCTCGACCTCTTCGGGG
>DBZV01000195.1:12345-30309 GCA_002311865.1 Dehalococcoidia bacterium UBA1151 | reverse complement strand
GGAGTCCCATCGGCAGAGGAATTCGGCCAGGAGCAGGTTCGGACCGCGGCTTAGCGTGAATGCGTGGCTGCGTACGTATACGAGGTCGGTAACGGTGATTCCAACTTCCTCCATGGTCTCAAGATGTACGGTTTCTTCCAGCGGGTTATCTCGGTGCGGGCCGAGCTCCGTTTTTCCACTTACGAAAGAGAGATCACCGGGGCCTTCGGACTCGTTTTCGCCGCGAATCATCATGAGGTATTTGCCGTCGTGGTAGATACCGGCCATGATGCCGACGAGGTGGTGTGGATCTGGCATTAGTAAGGTTCCGCGCGGTACTTGTTGAGGACGTCTTCGTTGAGTTCTACGCCAAGCCCGGGGCGGTCTGGCACTTCTACCAGGCCATCGGGGCGGATCTCGATAGGTGGGTCCAGAAGGCCGGAGATTGTGGGCGAGTCCGGGAAGGCGATGGGGTACTCGAAGTAGGGCATGTTGGGGGCGACGGCGGCCATGTGGACTTCTGCGGCCACGCCCACCACGTGGCACCATGCGTGCGGGATGCAGAGTGCGCCGTGGCGGTATGCCTCTTCGGCGATCATCAATATTTCGTGGATTCCGCCGCCGCGCACGGAGCTTGGCTGCACTACGTCGACACGGCCGCGCGTGAGCAGGTCTCGGAACTCGTGGCGGCCTGCGAATCCCCAGTCGCCGACTGCGATTCTGGTGTCTACTGCCGCGGCCAAGCGAGCGTAGCCGTCGATGCTATCTGCGGGGAGTGGCGCCTCTACGAAATACGGGCGGTACTCGGCGATGGCCTGGATTGATTGGATGGCCTGTCCTACGTCTTGCCACTTGTTCTGGACGTCGATCATCAGCTCGCGGTCGGGACCGAGGGCGTCCCGGGCGGCGGCGATAACTTCGATATCTTTGGCCAGGCTCACGTTGCCGAACTGACCCTGCCACTCTTCGATTTTCACGGCGGAGAAGCCTCTTTCGACGGCGATTCCAATGCGCTCGCGGAGTTGCTCGATTGAGTCGCCAGGCGGATAGACGGTAGCGTACGGGCGGACGAACGGTTTTGGCTCGGCGCCGGTTCCAGCAACGGTGAACGATTGCCAGATGAGTTCGTGCACGGGCTTGCCGGCGGCTTTGCCAGTGATGTCCCAGAGTGCGGTTTCAACTGCGCCAATTGCGCCCATGACGACGCCACGGCGTCCGTAGAGTCCGGTGGCGGCGTACATCTTCTGCCAGAGCCGCCGGACCTCAGTGGGATCTTCGTCGATGATGACAGCTTCAAGGCCCATGGCGTTGCGGATGATGGACTCGATCACCAGCGATGGGGCTTCGCACTGGCCGACTCCGGTGAGGCCTTCATCTGTGTGGACGCGGACGAGTGTGAGGTCATAGCCGGCGGCGCTGGAGTCAATGTTCCAGGAGACGGCTTCGCCGCCGCCGTCGTCGCGGAGTGCGATTGTTTCGATGGATGTGATTTTCATTGTGCGAGTGGCCACTTCGTGGGTACTGTCACGGCATAAGAGGGGCAGGGCCCTTCGACTGGCTCAGGATGGCTTGCGTGGGGGGCTCGATGGGAAGAATTTGTGGGTGGTCCGATGAAGAGGGCGGGGCCCTTCGACTGGCTCAGGAGAACCAAGACCCGCAGCTACCGGGTTGGCTGCTGATCGTGGCCGGTGGTTGTGGCTTCTCTTTTTGATGATGTGGCCCATTCTGCGTTGATGTCGGGGGTATGGGTCTGTTTCGCTCCGACGGGGAAGCGGGCCTGGAGTTTTTCGTACTGCGCCCATACATCGTCGTCGGGATGCCGCCACTCGTGGAGGTAACGAATGCCGCTGATGCCGGCCTGGATTATCTCCTTGGTGCAGCCGAAGCAGGGGCGCAGAGTTGTGTAGATGATGCCGCCTTCCACGGCGATGCCGAAGCGGGCGGCCTGGAGCAGTGCGTTTTGCTCTGCGTGGACGCAGATACAGAGATCGTAGGCCTGGCCTGATGGGTATTTTTCGCGATTGGCGCAACGGTCGCAGCCGCCGTCGACGCAGTTTGCTGTATTGAACGGGGTGCCGTTGTAGCCGGCTGTCACGACACGGTTATCGATGGCAACGATGGCGCCGACCCGGTTTCCTGTGCAACTGGCGCGCGCACGCACGGCGAGGGCGATGCCCATGAGGTAGTCATCCCAGTCGGGGCGGTCGGGTGTGGTGGTCATACGAATCGCCTTGTGTGGTGGTGGTTTGGGTGTCGGGAATCAGTACCCTTCGAGAACCTCAGGATACTGATTCCCGACACCCAAACGGTTACATCTGGCGTGTATCCTACAAGCCTATTTATTCCAGATCGTGGGACGCCTGTCAGCAAGGGTATTTGGATTGCCGATGCAGGTACCCTTCGAGCCCTTCGAGAACCTCAGGACAGGTTCCTCAAGAAACCTGCTCCGGCAACACCAAATTCGTAGATAAACCATGAGCACAACGGATAATCGACCTTCACTCCCCGATCAGTTTGGTCGCTTTGGCGACTATGGGGGCAAGTTTGTTCCGGAGACCCTAATGTCGGCGCTCCAGGAGCTTGAGGACGCGTGGACCGAGGCGAAGGCGGATCCGAAGTTCTGGGCCGAGTACAACTTGCTTCTGCGCGACTACGTGGGTCGCCCTACTCCTCTTTATTTTGCCGAGCGGCTCACAAAGGCACTTGGTGGCGCGGATATCTGGATTAAGCGTGAGGATCTGGCGCACACGGGCGCACACAAGATTAACAATGCGCTGGGGCAGGCTCTGCTGACACGTCGTATCGGCAAGGATCGAATCATTGCTGAGACTGGCGCGGGGCAGCACGGTGTGGCGACGGCGACTGTTTGTGCTCACATGGGGCTGGAGTGCATTGTCTACATGGGTGAGGAGGACATCCGGCGGCAGTCGCCGAACGTGTTCCGCATGAAGCTCATGGGCGCGACGGTGGAGCCGGTTTCTTCTGGTAGCCGCACGCTGAAGGATGCCATCAATGAGGCTATCCGTGACTGGGTGACCAATGTTGAAACCACGCACTACATCATTGGCAGCGTTGTTGGGCCACACCCGTACCCAATGCTGGTACGTGATTTTCAGTCGGTTATCGGCACCGAGTCGCGCGAGCAATTTCTTGAGCGCACCGGCGCGCTGCCGGACATGGCGGTGGCGTGCGTGGGTGGCGGTAGCAACGCGATCGGGCTGTTCAGCGGATTCATCGACGATGAGTCGGTGAAGTTGGTCGGTGTGGAGGCTTCTGGCGAGGGGCTGGATGGGAAGCATGCGGCGACGATGACGATGGGGCGGCCGGGTGTGCTGCACGGGTCGTACTCGTATCTTCTGCAGGATGAGCATGGACAGGTGCAAGAGGCGCACTCGATCTCGGCGGGGCTCGACTACCCTGGGGTTGGACCTGAGCACAGCTATCTGAAGGACATTGAGCGAGCCCGGTATATCAGTGCGACGGATGAGGAAGCGCTGGAGGGTTTCGACCTGCTCTCAACGCTGGAGGGAATTCCGCCTGCGCTGGAGCCTTCACATGCAATCGCCAAGCTTGAACAGCTGGCCAATGAAGTGGGCAAGGGCGGCACGTTGCTCTTTTTGCTCAGTGGTCGCGGCGACAAGGATCTGGAAACCGTGGCGACGGCGAAGGGTGTGGAGCTGTAAGCGGGGGTAATTTCGTTCCCGCACGTGTTTCACGCAATCGCAACGCTGGTGTGTTAATCTCAGTAGTGAACTTCCCCTGGAATTGACCTCTTTGTCGAGTGCCCGCGTCGACGTGTAGGCCCCCGCTGCCTGATGAAGGCATCTTGCCGTTCCACTTTTTTGGTGCTACTTTCCGCTGATGCCATTCATTTTCGGATTGATCGATAAGTGCCACTGTTTACTGATAGTTCATTGAACTCCTTGCCCTACCCAGAATCTGTAATTCCTGTCCCTTTGATTGCGAATGTGACGTTTGCAGAGGGGCCTGCGTTCGATTCCAACGGCAATCTGTACTTTGTGAACTATCACGTGGAAGGCTCAATAGGCCGCTACCGGCCGGACGGCACGGGCGAAGTGTGGGCACAATCTGGTGGTGTGCCCAACGGCATCAGGTTCGATGGCGATGGGCACATCGTGGTTGCCGACAAAGGCGTGCCGCGCATCCTTCGGTTCGATGTGAAGTCCCGGGCGATGGATGTTCTGACGAGCGGATTCGAGGGCGATTCGTACAACGGTCCCAACGATGTTTGCCTGGATCACAACGGCAATATCTTTTTCACGGATCCAAACCGGCAACCAGGGCAGTCTGGCAGCATTTATCGCATTGAGATGAACTCAACGAACCAGCCGGTCGGCATTCGGCAGCTCGATCAGGATCTGCCGTACCCAAACGGCCTTGCCGTTCATCCTGATCAACAGCAGCTATTTGTTGCACTGACGCATATCAATTCGATCGTGAGCTACGACCTTGATTCGGACGGTTTGCTCTCCAACCGCCAACTGGTGCACGAGTTCGACTCGCCGAGCGTTGACGGCATCCAGTTCGACGCCGACGGCCGACTCTGGGTGGCGCGCTGGCTTGAGGGCACGATTGACGTGATTGACCCGGAGTCCGGGAGATTGTTACGGAGTTATCGAATGGGCTCGGACCAGGTGACCAATCTCGCGTTCTGGGATGGGTCTGTGTACGTGTCCGTGGCGGGGCGCAACGGCATTGAGCGGCTGGATGTTGGCGTTGAGGGTGCTGACATCGTTCCGAACTGGAGTCGTCGGCAGTCGATAGAGGCTCACGCATGACCGGACCTCTAGAGGGTGTCCGGGTTCTTGAATTCTCAGAGATTGTTGCGGGGCCACTTGGCGGGCTGCTGATGGCTGATCTTGGCGCGGAGGTGATCAAGGTTGAGCCACCGTGGGGCGATCCGTGGCGGCAGGGCAGGCTTTACGGGCCGGGTGACGAGCGGGTCTTTTTGGGTCTAAATCGAGGCAAGCGGTCGATCACGCTTGATCTGAAGACTCCCCGTGGGCAGGAGGTAGCGCATCGGCTCGCAAAGTCCTCCGATGTGGTCACGACGAACCATCGGCCAGACGTTCCGGTGAGGCTGGGGATCGACTATGAAACGCTCAACGAACTCAATCCTCGAATCATCTACTGCGAGGTGACCGCGTACGGTCCTGAAGGCCCGGACAGTCGGCAGCCCGGATACGATCTGGTGATGCAGGGCTACTCCGGGATGGTAGCCACGGAGGGTAATTACACGGACGGACGACTGATGCCGATCGTCTCCACGGCGCCTATCGACTTCGCGACGGGTCAATCGATCGCGACATCTGTTGCGGCCGCGTTGTACTACCGGGAGCGTACGGGCAAGGGGCAGAAGATCGATATATCGTTGCTTGCTTCGGCGCTGATGATCCAGACGCTGACGCTGACTCAACTGGACGATTTGCCTTCCGGTGCGCAAGCGTGGGTGAAGGATGAATTGCCGCTGCTGAGGGAGTCGGGGGTGCCGTATGCGGACATCAACGCCATGTACCAGCGGCTGCGGGAGAATCCTGCCTACTCCATCTACTATCGCAGCTATTTGACCAGCGACTCGGCGGTGATGGTTGGGTGCCTGTCGAACCTCCTGCGCAAGCGGTTTGCGGACGAGATTGGATTGCACGATCCTCGGTTTGAGGAGGATTTCGACACGAGCACACCTGAGTACGCGGAGATCATCAACGGCCTGATTGTGATTGCGGAGAATGTGCTGTCAGAGGCCACTACTGAGGAGTGGATTGACCGGTTTGAGAAGCTGGGTATCGCGGTTGCTCCCATCCGATTCGTTGATGAGATGTTCAATAACCCGCAGGCGCTGGCCAACGGTCTGATCATTGAGCAGGAGCATCCGACGCTTGGCACCTACCGCACGCCGGGGCCGATCTCGGCGATGAGTGAGTCGCCGCTTGAGGCTGGCATTCCGTCACCGATATTGGGACAGCACACGGATGAGATTCTAGGTGAGCTTGGATATGCGGACGGCGAGATTGATGGGCTGAGGGCGGCAGGTGCGCTGGGTTAGGCCTAATCTCTCCGGCGGCAACGCCGACATCGTCATTCCCATGAAAGTGGGAATCCAGGAGTCGCTTACGGCAATTACCTTAAACGAGGCGGGCTTGCCTAACTCTGGATTCCCTCTTTTGAGGGAATGACGGATGGGGCGCGGGTGCGAGCACGGGAATGTTGGACCCGGTGCGGGGGGCGAAAGAATGCAAGCGCCGTGCTAGCTGATCTCTGAAACGTTCACTTCCCGGCCTTCTTCTGCGCTTTTCACTGCTGCGAGTTGGAAGGCGTACACGTTGCGGGACATTGCGGCGTTCATATCTACCTGAGAGCCGTTTTCAATGGCGCGGCCGAACTCTTCGCCGGCCGTTTTGAATGACTCTCCCCAGTCGGTTTCCATGTCTTCGAAGTGGCGCAGTTTTCCGCCTGAGAGCACGGAGACCGGTGGCGCGTTGAGCAGGTTACCGGAGCAGCGGTTGACCCACACGACGCCTTTGGAGCCTGTTACCTCGATGAACTCATCGCCTGGGTAGTAGTCGGAGGGAATTTCAAGTTCGCGTGCGCCGGTCATGGTCCACACACCGAGCCGACGCGAGTTGGCGGTTCTGAAGGTGATGGTCATGGGCCCGCCGCGACCGGCGTCAACATCGGTCTCAGAGATCTCGTTGAACGTGTGGGCGGTTTCGATGGGCCCCATGAAGTAGACGATGGAGGCGGCCATGTGGGCTCCGTGGTCGATGATGGATGGCGGGCCGCCGTTTTGCGCAGGGTCCTGCCGCCAGACCATTGAGTCTGCGGGGATGTCCCAGACGCCGACGCCCCTTCCATATATGGCGCTGATCTTGAACATCTGTGGGTCGCCGATTTCGCCATTGTCGATGATCGACTTTGCCCGCCGAAATGGGGCGTAGCTAAGGAAATTATCGAAGACCCGGAAGAGTGGCTTGCTGGGTTTCGCGGCGCTGAACAGAGCATCGGCCTCGCTCATGGTGAGCCCGGGTGGCTTCTGTAACGAGACGGCCTTTCCTGCGGCAAGTGCCTCGATGGCTACAGAGCTATGCAGATTATGTGGCAGCAGGATTTCAACGCCGTCGATTGAGTCGTCAGCCAGCAGATCGTGATAGTCCTCGAACGCCAAGTCTGCCCCCCACTCGGTGGCTCGTGTTGTCGCTCGACCGGGTGCGGGATCTGCGATGGCGGTCAGATCTGCCTGCGGGTTGTCCGCGTATGCCCGGGCGTGGAGGTCTGCGATACGGCCGGCACCGATGAAACCGATTCGGACTTTGGACAATTGTGTCCTCCTGTTCGCGCTTGCGGATGAGTTGGCGTTAGGGTCGGGATGTTAGAGACATTGAGGCAGCCTGTCGAGACGGCCGGTATGATCAGGGCAGGGCAAGTAGGAGCTATCCGGTGAGACGAGAGTTGGAGATGGAATTGAAGTTAATTCGCGGGGATGGAGCGCATTCCAGATGTTGAACAGTCGCGTTCGCTGCACTGGCCTGCTGATCGAGAAGGACTCATTGCTGCTGTTGCGGTACGCCAGATCCCGATGTTGGGGACATCTGGCAGTATCCGGGCGGTGGACTTGAGCCGGGTGAGACGATCACTGAAGGCGTGAGGCGTGAGATGCGTGAGGAGACCGGGCTCATCGTCAGAGTTGATCGGTTGGGTTACGTCTTGCAGCTCTTCACCGAGGACGCTCACGGTCTGATTCTCTACTTCATGGTGGCTCGAACCGGTGGAGAGCTGGGCGTGGATGCCGAACATGAGCCGACCAGAACTGAGATGAGGTTCGTTCACCGTGACGAGGTGCTGGATGCGCGGATTCTCAACCCCGATTTATGGGAGCGCCTCTGGGATGACTATGACTCTGGCGAAACTGACGCGATCTATCTTGGGGCCAGAGCGCCGTGGACAGACAACCCGTAGATTGTTGCCCCCGGCTCGTCTGGAACTCGTCTAGGCGGTTGAGGGAAGCGGATCGGATAGTCGACTCCATCCGCGGGCGAGAATCAGCGTTGCCGGATCGACGTGGCGGGTGTTTGAAACCCAGAGATTATCCATGTAATTGAGCCTGAAGCCCCGACAGCCACATGGCCTTATGACACACGTGTTGCCGCCGCGATGATCCTGATGTGAATGACCGCACATACAAATTTCCAATGCGTTCTCCTTACTTGTCCACGGTCAACTATGTGCTATGCCACTCAGTAGCGCCGTACTGTTGGGCTCACGCGTGTGGGCCTTGAGGCTCATTACGCCTTGCCGGGGTATTGGGAGTTGGGAACTGAATATCAGCCTTGATTACCCGCGTGTGCGCTAATATGCGTCCAACCGGCCTGAACCTGCGGTTGATGAGGGGTTCGATTGCGGTTGATGTCAGGCTGGGCAGGAGGGATACAAAATTGCGATTACTAGAGAACCGTTTCCTGATGGATTGGGCGCCTGGTTTGGCAGTCATCCCGCTGCTGATAGGCATGTCCTTCACCTTAATCGGATCCGACATCAGCAATGCCGCCGATGCAGAAATCAACATTATTGGCCCTGATTATGGGGTTATCTTCACGGTGATTGCCTTCGCGATTCATAGCCTGTTCTGGATCAATATGGCGCGGGTTAGCGGGCACGTTGGGGTGATAGATAAAAACCGGGCATACGGCCTTGGTGTGCTGGCAATTAGTGGGCTGGTGGTTGTGGCGTTTGTTGATGGCGGATGGATGATCTTTGCTCTAGCGCAATTTGGTCTTGCGTACATCATCTTGAAGACTCATCTGCTCTCGACGGGATTTGGATTAGTTACGGCGGGCTTTGGCCTGGTCAACGTTCTGTTTGGGATTCTGGGGTTTGCAGAGACCGACCCTGCAGAAGTTCCGGTGTTTGCGTTCATTGGCTGGTCGTTCATCATGCTGGTGTTCAGCCTGGTTGATGGGCATCCCGAAGAGCGAGATATTGACTACGAGGCGAGATTCCACAGAGGATCTCCAGAGGAACGGGCTTCTGGGGCTTCTGAGTCTGGCGAATGAGTAGACCCTGATAGATAGACGCGAAACCGCCCGGGCCATATGGCCCGGGCGGTTTTTTATTACTTTTAGTTGAAACTAGCCACCGGCGATGTGTGGAATGAAGTGCACTTCTGCGTCTTCAGCCACTTTTGCTCTCAGTCCTTCACGCGTGGGCTGCTCACCAACCACTGCTTCCATCCCAACCTTGATGCGATCATCCTGGACCAGCCGTTCTTTTATACCGGGAAACATCTCCTCCAGGTTGTCGATGACCTCTCGTAGAGTTGCACCGGCGATCTGGACATCTGTAGCCCCTCCGGTCATTTTCCGGAGAGCAAATGGGATAAAAACCCTGGCCATATTGAGCGCCTCAGGGGGTTGAGTGTTGTAGACCTAGCCGTTCTTCTCTTTTAGAGCCTCCAGAATGCGTCCGGGATTCATCGGCGCCTCTCGGAGCCTGATTCCAAGGGCATCATTGATGGCATTCGCTATTGCGGCAACCGGCGGTACGATTGGCGGCTCGCCAACGCCACGCACACCGAATGGGTGAATGGGGTTTGGAACTTCCACAATTACCGTTTCGATCTCCGGGAGGTCGAGGGATGTTGGCATCCGATAGTCCAGGTAGCTGGAGTTGACCATCTGGCCATCGTCACTCATGAAGTACTCTTCGTTGAGCGCCCAGCCAATGCCCTGCACGGCTCCCCCTTGCATCTGGCCCTCTACGTAAGACGGGTGGATTGCCTTGCCAACGTCCTGGACGGCCGTGTACCGGATAACGTCCGTCTTACCGGTCTCCGGGTCGATTTCAAGATCGCAAATGTGCACGGCAAAACCGCCACCGGCATTCTCAAGGTCTACGGCTCCAGTCGACGAAACCGGTCCACCGGTCTCATTCAATTTGCCTGCGATCTCTTTGAAGGTCATGGAGAGTTCGGGGTCAGACTTGGATGAGAATTTCCCGTCCTCAAATACAACTTCGTCCTCGGGAATGTCCCATATGGTTGCTGCTCGTGCGGTGAGTTCATCGATCAGGTTTTGAGCTGCCTTGTACGCAGCGAAACCGGTGGCGTAAGTGGTGCGGCTTCCGCCGGTGACGTCTGTGTAGCCGACGCTGTCTGTATCGACAACGGTGGGGATGATGTCTTCAGCCCTGATACCAAGTACTTCGGCAGCCTGCATGGCGATTGAAGCTCTGGTGCCGCCGATGTCTGTAGAGCCCTCAATGAGCATCACGGTGCCGTCTGTGTTGACTGAGAGGTTTACGGATGATTTGAGTCCAACGTTGAACCAGTAGCCATTTGCGATACCGCGACCACGGACATTGCCGTTGCCGGGGTTCTTATCCAGCGGGGCGTTCCAGTGGGCAGAGTCTCGTGCTGCTTCTAACGTCTCAATGTTGCCAATGCGCGGGAAGATGGGGCCATCGCCGCGGCGGGTCCCTTCTTTGGATGCGTTGTCCAGACGGAACTGGATTGGATCCAGATCGAGTTCTTCGCAGATCTCATCAATGATGCATTCGATCGCGTAAGCGACGTGAGTTGAGCCCGGTGCCCTGTAAGCGGCCGTCTTTGGCTTGTTGACGATGATGTCCCAGCCGTCGATTCGGGTGTTCTCGATATCATAACAGGAGAAGACACACATTGCGGCTGCGCCAACGGGTGATCCTGGGAACCCACCGGCATCAAATCGGATGTCGGCGTCCCCGGCGATGATCTTGCGATCTTTGACGCCAAGTCTGACTGATACCCAGCCGCCGGGAGTTGGGCCGGTAGCCTCAAATACTTCTGGCCTGTCCATCAAAATTCGGACTGGCTTGCCACCGGATTTCTTGGACAGAATTGCGGCTAGCGGCTCAACATAAATTGGAATCTTCCCGCCAAAACCGCCGCCGATCTCAGTTGGAGTGACTTTGATTCGTGACTCATCTAGCTGAAGGATTCCAGCGAGCTGAGTCCGGACGGTGAATGCTCCCTGTGTACTGGTCCAGAGCCGGACGCGATCTTCCTGATCCCAGATTGCGGTCCCGTTGTGAGGTTCAATGTAGCCCTGGTGGACCATCGCGAGATCGTACCTGTGTTCGATAATTGTGGTGGAGTCTGCGAAGCCCTTTTCGATGTCGCCAAACTCGTGTCGGAAGTGACTCCCAACGTTAGGCTTCGTTGATTTCTCGCCCAGATCGTCGCCGACCCAGCCGTCAAGAATTACGGGTGCGTCTGGCGCCAGCGCCTCATCCACTGTCACCGCCGATTTCAAGACTTCCCAATCGACTTTGATTGCTGCGACAGCCTCACGTGCGACATTGGTGGACGTGGCAGCGACTGCTGCTACGGGATGACCTTTGAACTTGGCTTTGCTCATGGCCATTATGTGGTCGCTTGCGTGTGAGAAATTGATAGCGCCCTCACCCAGGTCTACCAGTTCGTCAGCAGCTTCCGGCATGTCATTTGCTGTCATTACGGCCACTACGCCAGGCATCGCTTCGGCGGCGGAGGTGTCTATGCTCCTGATGCGTGCGTGCGCGTGCGGGCTTCGCAGAACGAAGCCGTAAAGCATGTCGGGGAGTTTGACGTCTGCCCCGTAAATTGCGCGGCCGGTAACTTTATCCAGTCCGTCGTGGCGAATTGGCCTTGTGCCAATTACCTTGTATTCCTGGGTGGCTACCACTGGTGCTCTCCTCTGGTTGTTCACGGGCAGGTTTGAAACCTGCCACTGCGGGTATCAGTTGAAATGAGTCGGACTCCACACGGTCGAACTTTACGTTCGGCGGATGGAGCCTGACCGCTATCTAATTTTGGGCCATCCTCAAGTCAGAAGACGTGGCGATCGCTTACGCGGTTGCCTGGGTCTTCTGGACGGCCTTTATGATCTTGTCGTATCCGGTGCATCTGCAGAGGTTGCCTGCTAGCCAGTAACGAATTCGGTGCTCGTCGGCGTCCGGCTCCCTCTCCAGGAGTGATTTTGCTGAGATCAGGAATCCCGGTGTGCAAATACCGCACTGGAGAGCTGCCTCTTCAAGGAACGCCTGCTGTAGCGGGTGAAGCCCTTCTGCGGTTGCCATTCCTTCAATGGTGTTGATCGTTCCGCCGTTGACCTCTGCGCCCAGGACGCAGCATGAGTCAACGATTCGCCCGTTCATTTCTACAGTGCATGCACCGCAGTTGCCGTCGTTGCAGCCTTCCTTTGTGCCGGTCAGGTTCAGTACGTCCCTGAGCGTCTCAAGAAGACTCATGTACGGCTCAACCAGGAACTCATACTCCTGGCCGTTGATGGTTGTCTTTACGTGGACCTTGTCGACCAATCTAGCCCGCCTTCGCGCGTTCTGTTGCTTTGGTAAGTGTGCGTCGGGTGAGGACACCGGAGAGGTGTCGTCGCTGTTCTATCGTGCCTCGCATATCGGAGATGGGGCTAACTGCGTCGTAAGCAATTTTCCCCGCTGCAACGAAGTTCTCTTCTGTTGGCTCTTTGCCGACCAGAAGATCGGTGATGGCAGTGACGAAGACGGGTGTTGGGCCAACGGAGGCCAGGGCAACAAGAGCGTCTGTAATCTTGCCGGAGCCGTCCAGAGTTACGGATGAGGCGGCTCCGGCAACTGCGATGTCCATCTCATTACGAGGGATGAATCGCTCGTATGCTGCGCCAAATCCGGACGCTGGCGCCGGGAACACGATGTCCAGGACCCATTCGCCATCTTCAAGCACGTTTCGGCCGGGGCCGGTGCAGAAGTCTTCTACCGCCACGGTTCGATCGCCATTTGCGCCGGTGATGTTCACCTGTGCGCTATGAACAATCATCGGGCAGATGGTATCGCCCGACGGCGTTGAGTTGCAGAGGTTGGCAGCCATGCTTGCGCGTGACTGAATCTGAATTCCGCCGATTAGCTCGGCGCAATCGATCAGACCCGGATATGCGTCTCGCACGGCCTGGTCCTCATACATCACTGCGAGTGGAACGGCAGAGCCCATCTTGAGGGCTCCGTTGAGTTCAAGAACATTTGCTTCCGGCACGCCTTTGATGTCCACAACGGCATCAAGATCAAATCTACCGCCCCGAAGTTGGACGAGCAGGTCAGTGCCGCCCACGAGGGGACGGGCCCGGTTTCCATGTTGGGCCAGGATTGAATTAACCTCGGCTATGCTGGTCGCCGCAACATAATCAAAAGGATGCAAAGAAAAGGCTCCTTTCCAGTTAGACAAGAGGCCGAATCTTCGGCCTCCTCCGGGCTAGATCCTCTCATGCCCGGCACTTGATTGAAAACTAAAATTACCGCGCGTGCGCGCCAGAAGAATTCAATCGAAGCCCGCACATTATGCAACCGGGATTAGGCGGCGGCAACCCATAGCTGGCTGATACTCATGATTTCAGCGTGCGAATGGGGTCAAGCAGAGCCGGAATCGGAGACGGGAACACCTATCCACTCGATGTTGGACTTGCCACTAAATCGTTTTGCCATTACATCTATGGCTTCAGGATTTGAGTCCACCAGGACGAACTCCCGACCTAACTCCAGACAGACTTCACCGGTGGTGCCGCTGCCTGCGAAGAAATCGAGTACCAGATCGCCAGGGTTCGCTGAGGCGGACACAATGCGGCGCATGATACCGAGGGGCTTCTGGGTTGGGTAGCCGGTTCGTTCTTTGCCCGCGGTTGGCACAATTGTGTGCCACCACGTGTCGGTTGGCAGCTTGCCCCGTTTTGCTTTTTCTGGTGTGACCAGGCCCGGCGCCATGTATGGAATTCGCTCAACCTCATCCGAGTTGAAGACGTGCTTTCCGGCCGATTTTGCATATACGAGAATGTTGTCGTGCTTGGCGGGCCAGCGATCTTTCGGTCGGCCGCCGTAGTCGTACGCCCAGATTATTTCGTTAAGGAAATTCTCACGGCCAAACACCCCGTCCATCATGACCCGGCAATAATGGACTTCGCGATAGTCGAGGTGGACGTAAATAGTCCCGCTGGGTTTCAGCAATCTGCGCGCCTCTATAAGGCGCGTCTCAAGAAAGCCGAGGTAGTCGTCGAAAACGTCCTGGTACTGCCGTTGTCCCAGCGATTCCGAGTCGTAGCGTCTGCCTTTGAACCCTTTGCGACTGCCACTATCGGACTGCACGATCTTCATTCGGTTCAAAGACTGCGTTTTGCCAGTATTAAAGGGAGGATCGATGTAAATGAGTTGAACCGACTCATCCTTCATTGCCTGAAGTATGGGTAAGTTGTCGCCAAAGTGAATCGTGCCTGCCATCTACTGCCCAGCATCTCACGGCGCAGCATTCGGATGTATGGGGATTGTGAACAGGTGGCTCCCCGGATAACCTTCCGCCGGAATCTCAACGTCACTTTCAGGGGAGTCATATGTCGAAGAAATCGGTCTTCACGGCAGCACGAGTGGCCAACGCCGACGTAACGGGGTGGCTGCCGGATCACGCAGTGGTCGTGGATGGAGATCGAATCGAGAGCGTGATTCCCGTGGATGGGCTGCCGTCGGACGTTGTGGATCAGTATGAGGTTCATGATCTGGGTGATGTATCGCTGATTCCCGGTCTTGTTGATGCACATGCCCATATGCACTGCTCGGCCACGCTTGAGGCGTATGAGTTGGTCACGACTGAGAGTCTTGAGATGCTGGCGATCAGGTCGGCGATGAATATTCGGGACGCGTTGTTGAGCGGCGTTACCACGCTGCGCGATATCGGCAGTAAGAACGAGATTGCGTTCCAGGTGCGAAATGCTGTCCGAGCGGGCCACATTCCGGGACCTCGGATGCTGCTTGCGGGGACTCCTATTACGACGACCGCTGGTCACTGCTGGTTTTTTGGCACTGAGGCTGACACTGAGGCTGAGGTTGTGCAGGCGGTACGGCAGCAGAAGAAGCTGGGCGCAGATGTGATCAAGATGATGGCTACCGGCGGAATGTTCACTCCCAGCGCCAATCCGCGGACTCCGCAGTACCCTGCCTCAACCCTACGTGCTGCGGTCGTTGAGGCGGAGCGACTTGAGATGCAGATTGTTGCGCATACGCTTGCTGCGCAGGGCGTTCGCAACTGCGTGGAGGCCGGAATTCATCACCTGATCCACGCCCGCTGGTACCACCCGGATGTGACGCAGCCGCTCGATTTCGATCCTGAGACTGTCAAAAAGTTGGTGGACAACGGCCAGTGGGTCGACCCGACTTTTGGGCATCATCTGATTGGCGTTGAACGGCGGGCAGCCGGACTGCCGATGAAGCCACCACACCCCGCGGTAGCGGCGTCACCGGTCACTGAAGAAGACAACATTGAGACTGCGGTGAAGATGAAGGAGATGCGCGTCCGTTTCACGACCGGGCTGGACATGGGAATGGCTACCGCGCCGTTTGCTCGCTCAGGGTCGAATGCTCGCGCGTTTGTGCTCAACCTTGGCTACACCGAGTGGGAAGCGATTGCTGCGTCGACGAGGGGAACGGCCGGAGCGATTCGGGTTGGCGATGATGTTGGCACGCTTGAGCCGGGCAAGATCGCGGACATGGTATCGCTTGAGGGTGACCCATCGCAGGACATCGCGAACATGGAGCGGTCGGTGGATGTGATTCAGTCCGGCAAGTTGGTGAAATTGGGTGGCGCTGCGCTTGTTTAGTGAGCCGAAGGGCGTACTACCGGAGGAGACCGGGAGGGCACGTGCAACGTGCCGCTACGGTGTGGTCACGTAGCGGCACATCGCATCTGCCCGTTTGCGGTGTAGAGACCCGTAGCGGCACATTGCATTTGCCCGGTCCGCGCGCACAGACATTAGATTCACTACCTAATAACCGGCCGTCTTATCGCAGATGTGTTCCAGTGGTTCGTCATTCACGAATCGTCGCAGGTTGTTGATGAAAACGAGCCTGCGGCCTTCGTACAGCTCCGGTGTTAGTGCCGACGCGTGCTGCGTGATGATGATGTTCTCCTGATCCCACAGAGGGCTCCTTTTTGGCAGCGGCTCGATCTCCGTCGCGTCCAGTCCGGCGCCCGCCAGGTGGCCGTCGGCGATCGCATCGGCCAGAGCATCTTCGTCCACGATTCCGCCGCGAGAGATCACGATGATTCGTGAGCCTCGTTTCATGGAGCGGATTCGCACGGCATTGATCATGTGGTGGGTAGCCGGGATGTATGGCGCGGCGATGATGAGCCAGTCTGAAGTTGTTATTAATTCATCAAGTCTGTCCAGGTCCCATATTTCGGAGGCCGCGCCAATGTCAGGCCCTGGATTAGGGTCGACTGCCTTGACGTCCATGTTGAACGCGCTCGCGCGATCGGCAATAGCTCGGCCCAGTTGGCCGTAGCCGAAAATGCCCATGCGACGCCCGCCGAGTTCCTCCATGCGACCTTCCCAGTTAGGGGTGTTGAATATGCGTCGGTCCTGGTCGCGGTATAGCTCCCGGAAGTTATGGGCCAGGGCCACCATCATGCCGAGGACGTGGTCCGCCATGGGAGGCACGTGCGCGCCGGGTGCGTTTGTGAGCGGGATGTTGGAATCGCGGATTTCTGGCACCCCGACAATCTTGTCGACGCCGGTGCCAGGGCAGGCGATCCATTGCAGGTTTGACGCCGCCTCGAAAATTTCCTTGTCCGGCCAGCCGAAGAAGACGTCGGCATCTTTGACGCCCTCTAATTGGGTCTCTTTAGTTAGCGCGTATGCAAACTCCACGTCGGGGAATTCAGATTGCAGGCGATTTGGGAATTCTGGGCCGAGGTGGTCGGATGCGAGGAGGATTTTCATGCTTAGTGCCTGCCGCACGGGCACTGAGCGCGGGGCGCTTGGAGCGGGTGCGATTTAGTTGTGGTGGGGCCGCGGGATGCCGGAAAGGTACCCTTCGAGCGACCTCAGGATACCTTTCCTCGCGTGGGTTTGCTGATTAGCGAGCAATTCGCATAGCTAGATATCCGGGTGCAAAGTGTGCCACTCGGTTGCTGCTTCGTAGGTGTGGGCTAGCTGGAGCAGGGCCAGGTCCTCGTGTTGATCACCGGTTAGCATCATTCCGATAGGGAGCCCGGTTGAGTCTGACATGCCGGCGGGGATGCTGACTGACGGGTTACCGGTGATGTTGGTCGGTGCGGTGTAGCAGGCGTTGATGCCGCGTGCATGCTCGCCGGGGCGGCGCGATCGCTCGGCGGTTATGAACGGTGACGTGGGCGTAGCGATGGCCTTCAAGTTTTCATCGCGGAATAGCATCGAGAGGTAGGTGCGGACTGATCGCCCAACTGTGGCGGCGTTGAGCATATCTTCGGCCGACAAGAACGCTCCCTGGAGGAGGTAGACGCGGGTGATGGGGCCGTACTCGTGCCACCGGGATTTGAGGGTCGATGCGTGGCGCTGGTAGGTTTCTGCGTTCAGCACTATGAAGTTGGCCATGCGTGCCTCGGCCATTCCACGGAGATCGATATCGACCAACTCGCAGCCGATCGATTCGAGATCCCTCAGGAACTGCTCGTAGGCGTGAACGACCTCTGGTTCGTTGGGTGCAGATTCGACGAACGTGCGCGGTACACCGATTCGCCAGCCTGAGATATCGGTATCAATATTCTTGAGGTAGCGTGGGCGAACTTCGGGCCAACTCATGTCGTCTTCGGGGATGTATGTGGCCATGGCGTCGAGCATTAGCGCTGTGTCGGCGACGGTACGGGTTAGCGGTGATATCTCACTGTGCGAGTTGTGGTCCATACCGTGGCGGCTGACGATTCCGTGGGTGGGTTTCATGCCGACGAGCCCGTGTGCGCCGCCGGGCAGTCTGATGGAGCCTCCACCGTCTGTGCCAATGGCGGCTGAGCACATTCCGGCCGAAGCGGCGCCGCCGGAGCCGGAGCTTGAGCCAACGGACATGTATTCCGGGTTCCAGGGATTCCATGGTGGCGGGAACAGGTCGGCTTCTGAGGGTCTCGACCAGCCGAACTCGTTGAGATTGGTCTTGCCGATGATGATCGCGCCG